>NZ_JBMPPF010000002.1:0-370319 GCF_049339385.1 Undibacterium sp. SXout7W
AGAACCGTATTCTTTTCTGCTTTTGCTTCGAAGCGTTGTGTTCGTCAGCAGCAGAGAAGCGAGATTATGCAGGATCTAACCGTACATGTCAACTGCCTGCCAAACTTTGTTCTTGCTTTGCGCATCGTTCCCGCACCTTGAAGTATCCGCGTAATGAGTTGTAGCTCCGATATCTCGTCAATTATTTGTCTGAATAGTATTGATAGATTGATTCTTGTTAGGCATTTCAGTATGTTTAATTGTTTTTAATTAATGATCTCTTTATGTCTTCCCATTCCGAAGGTTCTACAAAAGCTATTTATTACGCTCTGGGTGCAAATGCAGGAATTGCTCTGGCTAAATTTGGTGCGGCTTTATTCACTGCTTCTGGTGCGATGTTAGCGGAAGCAATCCATTCTTTGGCGGATTGCATTAATCAAATATTTTTACTGATCGGATTGAAAGAAGCTCAGCGGCCGGTCGATGCGGCGCATCCCATGGGATATGGGCGAGTGGTGTATTTCTGGGCGATGATGGTTGCCCTATTACTTTTCTTTTTGGGCGGAGCATATTCAGTGATGGAGGGAGTGGAGCGACTTAAGCATCCTGAGCCTTTGAAAAACCCGATGCTGGCGCTAGGTGTATTGGGAATTTCTGTACTTCTGGAGAGTATTTCTTTGCACGGCGCCTTGAAAGAAATCAAAAAAATTTCTCAAGGAAAATCTTTTTATCAGTGGTTCCGTGAAACACGTCAATCGGAACTCATGGTTGTTGCGGGCGAAGATATCGCCGCATTAGCGGGATTAAGCATTGCATTTATCGCAGTCATACTGACTGTTGCGACGGGAAATCCAGTATGGGACTCCATTGGCTCCATCGTGGTCGGCACTCTGTTAATGCTGGTTGCTTTTTTTGTCATTCGAGAAGTGAAGGCAATGATCACTGGCGAATCTGCTGCGCCTGAGATCAACGCTGCCATTCGCGCTCATATTGAGTTGCATCCTCATGTCAGTCATGTCATCAATCTGATTACCTTGCAATGGGGGGAGCAACTCATGATTGCCGTTCAGGCAAAAATGCATCGTCAGCCATCCGACATGGCACTGATTGAAGCAATCAATGAAGTAGAAGAAGACTTACAGAAACGCTGGCCACAGGCGAAGTGGTGTTTTTTTGAGCCAGATGTGGATAATACGCAAGATTAATGTTGCGCTGTCATATCGTCATGATCAATCGCATCAGCGGATACTAATAGTGACCGGATGGCGCGCTCAAACAAGGGTTCAGTCTCTGGAAAGCGCGCCTGTTCCGATTGCAACATATGCTGCAATTCTATGCAACTCATCAACACGACAGATGTATTTTCCTGAAAGCGTAATATCAGGTTACTCATGTCCTGATTAACCCACATGATACAGGCAGGTTGCAAGCTGCCCTGCACCTGTACTTCCAATGCCGTTCCAATCTGAAATACCGTCGGTATCACTGGCTGAAGATGATTTTGCCTGACATAGGTACTGGTAGCAGAGTCATCATGATGCGCCGGTCTGTGCAGGAAAGTAATCGCCAGTCTGGAATCCCGTATCACAGCAGGCAGAAAATCTGGCACAGATTCAGGAATCTCCTCAGACTCATCTTCTACGTCCAGACTATCCGGCTGATCAGTGAACTGCCCAAAGTGGTCATGCATATCAAACAATGAAGTGGGCTCTTGTACTGCATGTCCTGGTCGCAGCGCTTCTGCATGCGCATCGGCCAACCAATTAAGGAGCATTTGCTGTTCTGTTTTGTCCCATGCCAGCATTTCCAAACCTTGATGTAAGTTATTCAGCATGACAGGAATCATAGCTGATAACTGGTTACGGTCTTCGACGCTGACTTTGGGACTCAGGCTCCAGAATATATCTGGAACAAGCAAACGATAACGGCGAGCCCATCTCGGATCCATGCGTTCTGCGCGGACAATAGCGCTGCTCCAGTCATACAACAGAAAATGGCGGAAATACGGATCGACGTGCAGACGCGACAGCGCATGCGACAATTGCTGATGAGTCTGAACGAAACGCACTCTCAATGTTTCTGCCTCAGACACAGCCTTCACAGCGAGTTTTACATTCACATCACAATGACGCAACAGGCGTCCGACGACCGTGTCAAATCTCTCCTGTACCTTGGGAAATAAATCTGGAACTTCACAGTCATACCGCAGTAATGTTTTGACCAGACGTGCCAGCTCGTCATCAAACAGGGACACGCCCGGCTCAACCTTGGACACAGCAAATGCAACGGTCGCCAGACGATTCAACAATAATCGTGCGGCATGGTGAGTTTCTGTCAAAAATGCCGGCTCCAGCAATGCTTGCTGCAACATTAAAAATTGCAATCGACCTATCTGAATTCTGGTATTCAGGCTCAACAATGCATCGCGCAGAATGAATTCAAACAACATGGCGACGATATCTACCGTCATTTTTTCATCACCGGTCTGCGCCAGACTATGCAAAGCATCACGATGTTCACGCAAGAGATTTCTTATGTCGCCGTTTTCGTTGACCATCGCAGCAGCCTCCGGCGTCATTTGCCTATGCATGCGGCCAATGACTTTAATGAGCCGAATTTCAATCGCCGGAAACACCTTTGGTTCTGAAGCAGATCCCGGTTCTGCGGATATACCTGCAGAATGAGGCAGGCGTAGTGCAGCCAACGACGATATATCCATTTCGGTGCTGGTAACCCGACCGGAATTAGTCTCTACCTCACCCAATGGCAAGGCCGTGTTCTCAGAAGTGGCGGCACCTGTCAATGCGGCAGAACCGGGAGCAGACGTACCAAACACTTTCCTGAGCAAGCCACCAATCGCCATGCTGCCCGCCAGCCAGGAGGTGTCGCTCCCGTTCGCCACTACCGGGGAACCGAATGAAGCAGTTGCAACGCTTGAAGTCGATATTGCCGATGGTGAGGGCGCAGCAGATTTTCTGCGTGCTGCATGAAATAACTGCTCTATCCAACCCTGAGGATGTTGTATGGCAGGTGGAATTTGTTCGACGGCAGGATGTGGACCAGAGCCGGGTGCCGCTCCAGCCGAAACAGGCATTTCTGAAAAAGTAGCCCCCGCTGGTGACACACCTGGCGCCGAGGGCTTCAATTTATTCAGTGTATTGGGTGCCTTAGTGATTTTCAGGGTTAAATTGGCGCTCACCCCCAGATTCTCGAGACATACGTTGGTCGCGCGATACATATCAGCGACGCTATGCTGGAGACATTCACCCAGTTGCAAAATCAAGATTGTATTCAACTCAGGTAACAAACCAAGTGCTTCAATCGCCTGGGAAATACACCGTGTCAATAAATAGGGGCGAAATGGATTTTCTCTTTCGCACATATCTTCTTTTTCAAATAACACAGCGATGCGGATATTCAACTCACGCAATTGCTGCTCAGCCTTGTCGCGAAAATGCTGTGTTATTTCATTAAAACGCAGGGAGTTCTCAAAAACGGAAGGATCGAGCAAAGCAAGGGATTCTACGTCCTGGTTGAGAACAGAAGACGGCCTGAAATTGCTGTACGCCGTTTCCAAACTACGATCGAGCAACTGCGCCATATTCAGCATCAGCTGCTGCATGAGTTGTTCGCGTTTATCCTGTATCAGAGCACGGGCATGAAAAATCAGTTTTTGTTCATGCGATGTAGCAGCTTCTGCCTTGACAAACAAAGCTTCAATGGCGGCCGGCACAAGATCCTGAATCGCATTTTGAAAGGCATGCGTGAACTCGGCTCTGGCATTGGACAATACGTCATTCGGTACCATGTACACCTATTGCAAAATAAACATGATGAACCACATCCACCTGACCGCACTCACGCGCTATCACGATATTGTCAGGCGACTTTTTTCTTTCTGGTAGCTGGCTTTTTGACAGGAGTTGCAGCAACTTCGGTTACCGCAGTGTCTGCCTTGGCTTTGGCCTTCGCCGGTGCTTTGGCTTTACGCTCCTCAAACTCAAAACTGACTTTACCGTCTTTGCCACGGACTAAAAATGCCTTGAACGGGCGACGCGTACGCTGAGAAACAAAACCCGGCAACAAATCGGTCTTACCCTCGTTCAACAATTTTGCCATTTGTTCCGGCAAAATTTCTTGCTGCAAAATAATACGACCACTGCGGAAATCACACGCTTTCGGTTTAGCAGCGGTTTTTTCGCAGACATATGTCAGACCCATTTCGTAGACACCACTACCACATTTCGGGCATGGTCCCAGAACAGTCTGGCCAGTAAAGTCAACGCCTTCGCCGTCTTCACCTTCATCCTGACTCTGCCCGAAATCAAATTCCAGCTTCAGATTATTGTGTTCGGTATCCGGCACGATTTTCAGAATCGCGGCAAATGGTCTTCCCATCTTGGAACGGAATCCCTGCAGCGGACCAATTTCACGTTTCGCCAGCAATTCCTCCACTTCAGCCACTTCAAACTGTCGACTACCCGGTGTTTTGCTCATGGAAAATTCACATTTAGTACAGGCAAAACGACGGTAATTTTCCTTCACGACACCGCCACAGTGAGGGCATGGTGTCGTCAATGTGGCATAGTCGCCAGGGATCGTGTCGTTGTCATATTCTTTGGCACGCTTGACTATAATTTGCGTCATTTGTGCGATTTCACGCATGAATTCTTCGCGGCTGATTTTGCCGCGTTCCATTTGCGACAGTTTATATTCCCACTCACCTGTCAGCTCGGGCGATGTCAGCTCATCCACACCGAGGCCACGCAGTAAAGTCATTAACTGGAAAGCCTTGGCGGTGGGTATCAGTTCACGACCTTCACGCAACAGATATTTTTCTGTCAGCAAGCCCTCGATAATCGCGGCCCGTGTTGCAGGTGTTCCAAGGCCTTTACCAGCCATGGCTTCCCGCAGATCGCCGTCATCCACCAGCTTTCCTGCGCCTTCCATCGCACTCAGCAGAGTCGCCTCACTGTAGCGCGCAGGCGGTTTGGTTGCCAAACCATGCGAAGCGACCTGATCGGCAAGAACTTTTTCACCTTTGGCCACTGCCACTAAAGTACCCTTGCTCTCGCCGTCTTTAGCGTCTTTGTCTTCCAGTGCCTCTTTACCATAAATCGCCAGCCAACCCGCGCTGGTCATGACTTTACCTTCAGTCTTAAACTGATGTCCTGACACTTCGGTAATGCGGGTAGTCACCTGGAATTCGGCTGCCGGGAAAAACACCGCCATGAAACGGCGAGTCACCAGGTCATACAGCTTTTGTTCAGGTTCAGATAAATTCTTGGGCGCCTGTCCAGTAGGAATAATGGCAAAGTGATCACTGATCTTACTATTATCAAAAATACGTTTGTTTGGTTTCACCCACTGGTTATTCAGAATCTGGGCTGCAAACTGGTAGTAATTATTATTTTCAGCAATCGTTCCCAGAGTCTGTTTTACCGTATCCAGATAATCTTCTGGCAAATGACGGGAATCGGTACGCGGATAGGTCAAGACCTTATGTTTTTCGTACAAAGCCTGTGCCAGACCCAGCGTATTTTTAGCCGAAAAACCGAATTTCGCGTTTGCTTCACGCTGCAAGCTGGTCAGATCGAACAAGCCCGGCGCCATTTGGGTTGCCGGCTTGGATTCTTCTGTTACATTGCCCTGGCGACCACGGCAGGCAGCAACGATAGAATCGGCCGCGAGCTTACTCCAGAGGCGTTCGGCTTTCTTTTCTGGATCATGTTCGTCTTTTTTGAACTGATGATCCAGCCAGCGGCCTTCATACACACCCGCAGCGCACACAAATTCGGCACGGACTTCCCAGAAATCACGGGAAACGAATTTCTTAATTTTTTCTTCACGCTCAACCACGATAGAGAGTGTTGGCGTTTGTACGCGACCCACTGTGGTCAGGTAAAAGCCACCCTCTTTGGAATTGAAGGCAGTCATAGCACGCGTACCGTTGATACCGATCAGCCAGTCAGATTCTGAGCGGCAACGGGCAGCGTCTGCCAGCGGCATCATATCGCTGTCACTGCGCAGCTTCTGAAAACCGTCACGTATTGCGCCTGGTGTCATGGACTGTAGCCACAAACGCTGCACCGGCTGCTTCGCCTTGGCGTGTTGGGCAATCAAGCGAAAAATCAGTTCACCCTCGCGACCCGCGTCGCATGCGTTGATGAGCGCGCTGACATCTTTGCGTTTGATTAACTTATTTAATACCTTCAGACGTGATTCCGTCTTCGCTATCGGATTGAGCGCGAAATGTGGCGGAATCATCGGCAAATGCGTAAAGCTCCATTTCCCACGTTTAACGTCGTATTCTTCAGGAACCGCAATTTCCAGCAAATGGCCAACCGCCGAGGACAGCACGTAATTGTCGGACTCAAAATAATCATCATGCTTGGTGAAACCACCCAGAGCTTTCGCAATGTCAGCGGCGACAGAGGGTTTTTCGGCAATGATGAGCGTTTTTGTCATTTCGGGATTCTCGGGTGATTTCTGTATTGCAAAAATGTTTAATGTGCAACACTTTTTGCAAAATATGCGTAAGACTAACCTACATTAGCGCGGAATGATAAACGTGAACGACAAAAAACCGCAATGTGTCTGCGTTTTTTGTCATAAATCTTCCGATAAGAAAACGATTAGTGCAAAAGGCGTGTACTGTTGTCGTCATCTGACAACAGTAACTCATCGAACATTAACATGTCCGGCTCAGTGCCCTGACTCCAGAGCATCATCAGCACGATGATACGCAACTTATCCAGAGGTAATGGTGACTCATGCACAGCAAGAGCACGTTCAATGACGATTTCGCGCTGACGGGAATCAAGCAAACCCGCTGATTCCAGAAACTGTATAAAACCGATCGCTGGTGAACCCAGTGCACTGATTTCTTGCTCTGCATAAACACGAAAGCCGCTGGACGCCAGAGATTCTGGTTGTGACGCATCCGAGGTATTGGCAAGCCCGGTCAGCCAGTCAAGCGCCTCTGAAATTTCATCTTCCGGAAAACCGACAGCCGACAATTTTTTGACCAAGGCGGCCGTATCCGGACACGCATCCGGGCGGTAATAAGTTTCGTAGAGGTAGACAAGGATATCGAACATGTTGCTACTCTATCTGTTGAACCGCTTTCAAACAAGCCCCTTTTTTGGGAGAGCATGCTGAAATGTTAAAGCACATCATGGCGACTCTTGAGATCAGCAAAGCTTTTACACTTCCGTTTCATGAAAAGAATGTGTCTTAAGAAAGCGATAACAAGGCGACTCTGCGAAGAATGGCCAATGCCAACTGATACCAACTGATGCAACCTGGATAACCCGTATCAACCTATACCAAGCGCCGATATAGTCCTCCCGGCAAGGCTTCCGCCTGTCCGCTTAACTCCAGATCCAGCAAACCTGCACTCAGGCTGGCAATGTCCATATCAGCGCGACTCGCCAGAATATCCAGATGTACCGGGTCATAACCGAGTAAGGATAATAAGTGATTGTCGGGCAGCGTCAGTAAATCAGATTCGGCAGGCACCAATGGGAGCGATGGTGATCGAACCTCCAGCTCATCAAGAATGTCTTGCGCCGAATCGACCAGTTTGGCGCCTTGCTTGATCAACTGATGGCATCCTTTTGACAACGGTGCATGAATGGAGCCCGGGATGGCAAACACATCCCGCCCTTGTTCGGCGGCCATGCGCGCAGTAATCAGCGAGCCGGACTGTGCTGCCGCTTCGATCACAAGCACGCCTTTCGCCAGACCAGAAATAATCCGGTTTCGCCGTGGAAAATGCGATGCAATCGCCGGTGCGCCCAGCGCATATTCGCTGACGATACAGCCGCCTTCGGCAATCAGATGTGCCAGACTGCGGTTTCTGGCTGGATACACAATATCGGCCCCCGTCCCAATCACCGCGACCGTCGAACCGATCCCGCGCAAAGCCCCATGATGCGCGGCAGCATCAATACCGGCGGCAAGACCGGAGCTGATCGTCAAACCAGCATGGCTGAGCGTTTCGGCAAATTGCTCCGCATCGCGCACGCCTTGTGCCGTGGCATTGCGGCTACCAACCACGGCCAGCATATCTGCTTGTAACAAGCGCGTCTGGCCTTTGACATACAACAGCGCCGGGGGATCGGGAATATTAAGTAAGGATCCAGGATAACGCTCATCCGCGAGTGTCAGGATGTGGTTGCCTGGCTGTGCACACCAGTCATTGCAACGCTCCAGATACCGTTGCAATTGATCATCTGGTTTGGCCAGCAGGGCATGTGCAATTCTGGTGGACACCACCTGAGATAATTGGGCGGGTGTCGCCGCAAAAATAAACTCCGGCAGACCAAACGCTGCTAACAACTTGCGGGCAGTTTCCGGCCCCACACCTGCTGTCTGCAACAAGCGCAGCCAGTCATGCAGATCGGATGTCATCAATCGCCTTTGAGCCGGTCAGTGCCATTCAATTACTGGGGCGATTTGGCCGTGTCACCAATTTTGACAATATTGGTGACCTGCATGACCAGACCGTAAGAAATATTATCAAACACACGGAAGATAAATAAATTGCCATATTCTTCGTCCGGCAATTTTACTTTGCGATTGTTATCTGTCTTGTCCACAATCATATTTCCAAAACGATGTAACTCCAACACTGTGCCGATGTCTATCCCTTGTTCTTTGCCGCGATTGATCGACACAATATGATTTTGCCCTGCCACAGAAACACCGCCATAAACAGCCACGACACGCGCGGTGACTTCTTCGACTGGAGGATGCGGCACATAACTCATGATCGGCGTCGGGGGAATTGGCAATAATCTGTCACCTACCGACATTTCTTCTTTAGAGTTGACGACCGAGAATGTATGAACATCACCATCCTCACCCGCTTCGCGCTCCAGTTTGACAGTTCCCAGGAACACCGCTTCATAGCCAATAACTGCGTTGGTATCCGGATCTTTTAATGGTGTGCCTGGACGAAATACCTGGAACGACGTGCCGCCTTCGAGTTCGCCACGGACATAGGCTTTTTCACCCTGACCAATATTAACGCTGCCTTCTTTGGTAGCAACGATGCGCGGCGTACCATCGAGTTCGTTGCGTTCAACAATAATAGGCTGCGATAAAAATGGTTCGATCAGCGATGCCGGAATCGCCGGAATCGCATTCGCACCTATCCCTTGCGTACGCGAACGCGGCGTCCATTTCACCGTTGGTACACCTCCCACGTTGGCAAGACGCAAGCGACCATTGGCACGATCCAGATACACAATCTGTCCAGGATAAATCCAGTGTGGGTTACGAATGTCTTCTTTATTCATGCCCCAGACATGTGGCCAGCACCAGGGATTTTTCAGGAATTTGGCAGAAATCCCCCATAAAGTATCGCCACTGACTACCTCATGTTTATCGGGCGCATCTGGTAAAAAATCACACTTGCTGCTGTTAGCAACCGCCTGTGCTTGTGCCAGCGTTGCTTGCGCGCCTGCGGCAAATGCCGGTCCGGTGGCAAACGAAAGACTGGCAACGAGGAGAGGTACGATTGTGCTAAACTTTTTCATAAATAAATGTCCGATGCAAAATACCGCAACATGCTGATGAACAGCAGACTCGCGCAAGCAAGCGAAAAACTTGCAAAACTTGCCAAATTGAATCAAATTCTGCCCATAAATCCTTGAACTAGCAAGAAAAACTGCGTAACGGACTAACAGTCCTGTTGCGAAACGTCTTATGTCAATACTCAATATCCTGCGTTATCCCGATCCGCGCCTGCATAAAGTGGCAAAACCGGTCACCGTGTTTGATGATCGTCTGAAACAACTCATCGCCGATATGGCAGAAACCATGTACGCAGCACCTGGCGTGGGTCTGGCCGCATCCCAGATTGATGTTCACGAACAGCTCGTCGTGATTGATATTTCAGAAACCAATGACCAGCTACAAGTATTCATCAATCCCGAAATCATCTGGGCCAGTGAAGAAAAGAAAGTGTACGACGAAGGTTGCCTGTCGGTACCGGGAATTTACGACGGCGTGGAACGTCCGGCCGAAGTCAAGGTGAAAGCACTCGATGCGCAGGGACAATCTTTCGAATTACAGGCAGATGGCTTGCTGGCGGTGTGCATCCAGCATGAAATGGATCATCTGAAAGGAAAAGTCTTCGTTGAATACCTTTCACCACTCAAGCGCAACCGGATTAAAACCAAAATGCTGAAAGAAGAACGCGAAGAGCAACGTCACCGGAACAAACGCTGATGAAAGTCATTTTTGCGGGAACACCCGAATTCGCCGCCACAGCATTACAGGCGATCTGCGCAGCTGGCTTTGAAGTGCCGCTGGTGCTGACGCAACCCGATCGTCCAGCGGGGCGCGGGATGCAGTTACACGCCTCCGCCGTCAAACAATTTGCCCTGCAACATCAGATACCGGTCGCGCAACCGATATCGTTGCGTCTGGATGGTAAATATCCCGACGTCGCTGCTGAAGCACATCAGTTGCTACACTCCACACCACATGATGTGATGGTCGTGGCGGCTTACGGCCTGATTCTGCCGCCGTCGGTACTGGGGATTCCGCGACTGGGTTGTCTGAATATCCACGGCTCGCTGCTACCCCGCTGGCGTGGCGCCGCGCCTATTCATCGTGCGATCGAACATGGTGACGCAGAAACAGGCATCACGATTATGCAGATGGAAGCAGGTCTGGATACCGGCCCCATGTTGCTGAAGCACAGCATACGCATCGCCGACACTGACACCACGGGCAGTCTGCACGACACGCTGGCCGCAATGGGAGGAGACATGATCGTCACCGCCTTGCGTCAACTCGAACATGGTTCGTTACCTGCCACGGTGCAACCGGAAACGGGGATCACTTATGCAGCAAAAATCAGTAAGGAAGAAGCTGCGCTTGATTTTGCCGGATCAGCGACCAGTCTATGGCGCAAAATACGTGCATTCAATCCATTTCCGGGAGCGCATGCGTCATTTGCCGGTAGCAACATCAAAATCTGGCAGGCCGACATTGTTACCAGCCCCGCGCCTTCCGTCACCAGCGCTCAGCCGGGACAAATTCTGGCAGCCAACGCGCAGGAAGGCATTGTCGTTGCCTGCGGTGAAGGCATGTTGCGCCTGACCGAATTGCAAAAACCGGGCGGCAAGCGTTTACCCGCAGCCGAATTCCTAAAAGGATTTCCGGTCACAACAGGAGCAAGCTTTTCCTGTGCGCTTAAGTGAAGCAAAAAAGCGACAGCTTGCGTATGCAAATGGCAACTTTCTGAATATTACGAAAGAAATAACTCATTTCCGTGTTGGTGCTGAGCAAAATCTTTGTTGCGCTCACTGAGTTGTTGTATTCTCTTACACTGAATTATTGTCTGTTTCCTATTCGACACATACAGGACGGATGCAATATGGTTCCGGCAATGATCGCTACGGTGACAAAATCAGCCACAGCGATCTGTTTGCTACCAAAATAGTGTTACATACGTCCCGACATACTGACAAAGACCTAGAAAAGGTGAGCTCATGAAGAAACTTCTTCCAGTTGCAATCGCAGCCGCGCTGTTGGCAGGTTGTGCTACTCCTTATAGCGAAGCACCGCTAGCCGGAAATTTTCCGACCACCAAGCAAAATAAGCTACAGGCTGCGTCGCACTGGCTGGTTATTGCCAAGGATGTTGCTGAACAGATCAAACTGGGAACAGATAAAATCGGGGCACCTGTTTATGTGGCTCCGCCGCAGAAAAACAGCCAGTTCACACAGGCTTTTTATACACAGATCATCACTTCTCTGGTCAATCAGGGCGTGACTGTCAGAAAATTCAATGACGGTACTGCGCAGATCGTCGATATTGAAACGCAATTGGTGCAATTCTCCCCTAACAGACATCAGAACAAACGCTTTACCAGCGCATCAGTGATTGGTGCCGGTATCGGTGTAATTCATGGTCTGGGCTTCCCTGTCGGTACCGACCGCGTGCTGGGCGGTTTTGCTGTCACTGGTGCGTATGACTGGACTAGCTGGGTAGAACAAGAGTACGCCCGCGGCGCGACGCCAACATACGAGCTGATCGTAACAACATCGCTGGTAAAAAATTCCCAATTCGTTGCACGTCGCACAGATGCCTACTATGTCAACGACCCAGACTGGACTTTGTACAATAACAATGTGACTGACTTCAATTTCAAAGTAGTCGGGGAGCAAAAATAATGAAGAAACTCGCACTTGTTTTCACATCGGTTGTTGCTCTCAGTGCGTGTTCAGGCATGCCTAACTGGGGTGGTGCGCCTGTTTCCACGGCCACAGTACCAACCTGGAAAGATGCTGAAGCCAATGAATTTATTCCGGCAAATCAACGTGCAGCCACAGCGCTGATCGCGTCTGCCAACGCCTCTGCGAATGGCACGCTGGACAAAACCCGTCCATTGATTATCGCCACGCTGGCCAATATCAATGCGCTGGAAGAATCTTCTGCATTTGGCCGTATTCTGGCTGAGCACGTCTCTGGCCAGTTCTCGCGCTCTGGTTACAGAATGGTGGAAATGAAATTCCGCGACAAAGTATTCATGAAACAAAACGTGGGTGAATTGCTGCTGACACGCGAAATCAAAGAAGTCGCTCAAAATCATAGCGCGCAAGCGGTGATCGTCGGCACCTATGCCGAAAGTGACAAACTGGTATTCGTGAACCTGAAACTGATCCGTCCGGGTGACAACATCGTACTGGGAACTTACGATTACGCTATTCCTATGGATAAAACGATCAAGGCTCTGCTGGGTCGCCGCTAAATCCTGCGCAACCAATCACCGCTAAACATCACAGCTTAAGCCACGCCTTAAACCACGTTTTACTGAGCGCCCGGTATTGCATTTGCAGTAGCGGGCGTTTTTCATTGCTGATCATTTTGTTTCTGATTGCGTTGTTATTACCCTGTTATTACCGTGTTTTTACCGCGTTGCTCCTTACCCTGCCCTGTCAAACTTCCCGCCACGCTCCCCGGCAATCAACGACGATCAACGACGATCATTCGATTTTTCACATACTCCCTTACAGTATGTATCATTTACTGCGGCTAACGCTTTAATAACAAGCTCTGTGAGCTGAAATTAACAGATACTCCCCTTTTTTATGAATATGATACGCCCATCATCCAATTCACCTGATTCACCCAATTGCATCTTGTTGCGCAGCGCGGCTGATGGCCAGCACGGCGGGATGTGTGAGTTTGCGTTGCACCGAGATGGCATAGAACTGTTCCCGTATCTCGTCCGTACGACCCACCAGACAGACATCGTATTGGCGCATGACCATGTCAGCGATGACCGTTGGCGCGGCAAAAAATCCGGCTCCTGCCTGACCAAAAGCACTCATCAGCGCACTGTCATCAAATTCGCCAGCGATGCGCGGATGAATATTGCGCTGATCCAGCCACTGCAACAGGCGGGAGCGCAAGGCGGCATCCTCGCCTGGCAACAATAACGGTGCACCTTCCAGATTGCCGGGGAACGCGGACGAATACTGCGCCAGCAAGGCCGAAGTGGCAAAAAAACTGATTCCGCACTCGCCAAGCAAATGGCTATAACCACGCACATTCACCGTGGGCGGCATGGCGCTGTCAGACATCACCACATCGAGCTTATGCGTGGCCAGATCTGCGAGCAAGGATTCCAGCTTGCCTTCACGGCAATTGATGCGCAAGGTTTGCGGCAATTTCAAGGCAGGTTCCAGCAGCCGGTAGGCAACTGCTTTGGGTAATGCATCCGACACACCAACCCGCAACTGCAAGGTGCGCTCGGTTGGCCGATGATGCAATACCTCCTCCAGCTCCTGACCCAACGCAAAAATATCGTCTGCATAACTCAGCACCAACTGCCCGGCTTCGGTCAGTTCCAGGTTACGTCCATTTTTACGAAACAATTGCTCACCCTGAATTTCTTCAAACAAACTCAATTGTCCGCTGATGGTTTGCGGCGTCAGGTGTAGCTGTTCTGCCGCGCGCGCAATGCTGCCCGCTTTGGCAACCACCCAAAAGTAATGCAGATGCTTATAGTTCAACGCCGACATATCCGTACCTTCCGTTCATTCATCGTAAAAATCGAAGTATTTTTCAATTATATTCGACTTTTTTTACAGATAGACAACGACTACACTGCTGTTACCTTCTGTTGAGAAGGTGAAGCTCTTGCCCGTGTTCGCAGAGTCTTCCACATTTCAGGAGATACGCATGAAAATCTTGAGCCGCACGATTGCCCGCGACGTGCAAACCGTTGACTACATTGACAGCAGTGCTGGTGCCAGCCATAAAGTGCTTCGCAACACCTACATGCTGTTATCGATGACTTTGCTGTTTTCAGCACTGACTGCCGCTGCCACTGTCGCCTTTGCCATCCCCGGCCCGGGCATGTTGCTGACGCTGATCGGCTACTTTGGTCTGCTGTTTGCCACCACCAAATTACGTAACAGTGCATGGGGTATTGCCACTGTTTTTGCATTAACCGGTTTCATGGGTTACACCCTTGGCCCTATCCTCAGTCATTACCTGAAAATGCCGGGCGGCTCCGCCATCGTCATGACAGCGATGGCAATGACGGGTCTGATTTTCATGGGTTTGTCTGCCTACGTCCTGATCAGCAAACGTGATTTCAGCTTTATCGGCGGCTTTTTGATGATCGGTATGATCGTCGCGCTGGTGGCGAGTCTGGGTGCGATTTTCTTCCAGATTCCCGCTTTGTCGATGACGATTTCTGCGGTCATGGTCTTGCTGATGTCGGGCATGATTTTGTTTGAAACCAGCAACATCATCCACGGCGGCGAAACCAACTACATCATGGCGACAGTCAATCTGTACGTCACCATCTTCAACCTGTTCACCAGCCTGCTGCAATTGCTGGGCTTCATCGAAAAAGAATAAGCCATGTTACATACCGTCGCTCAACCCTGGATGTGGGTTGCCTTTATTGGATTCGTATTGACCATGCTGGCAGTGGACGTATTTGCCCTTGGCGGTTCGCGCGCCCATAAAGTCAGTGTCAGGGAGGCGGCGGCATGGTCTGTTGTCTGGGTCAGTCTGGCGCTGGCATTTGATTTTGGCCTGTGGATATACCTGACAGAAACCGTCGGACGCGAGATCGCCACTGCCAAAGCCATGGAATTTCTGACAGGCTATGTCATCGAAAAATCGCTGTCAGTCGATAATGTCTTTGTATTTCTACTGATCTTCGGTCATTTTGCAGTACCTGCCCAGCATCAGCGTAAAGTCTTGCTGTATGGCGTGTTAGGTGCCATCGTCATGCGTATCGTCATGATTCTGGCGGGTAGCTGGGTCGTCACACAATTCGCCTGGGTACTGTACCTGTTTGGTATTTTCCTGCTGATCACCGGCTTTCGCATGCTGGTGTCGGCAGAACAGGAACCTGACCTGGAAGCGAATCCGGTATTGAAGTTTGCTAAAAAACTGCTGCCCTTTACCAAAGAATTCCATCAGGAAAAGTTCAGCATCAAGATCAATGGCAAATTGTTCTTCACACCGCTGTTACTGGTGCTGATTCTGATCGAAGTATCCGATGTGATTTTTGCGGTGGATTCCATCCCGGCCATTTTCGCCGTAACGACCGACCCGTTCATCGTCTTCACGTCGAATATTTTCGCGATTATGGGCTTGCGGGCACTGTATTTCCTGTTGGCGGATATGGCAGACCGTTTTCATTTACTTAAATTTGGTCTGGCGTTTGTGCTGATGTTTGTCGGTATCAAAATGCTCATCGTGGAATGGATGCATATCCCAACCGGCATTTCGCTGATGGTCATTGGCTCGATTCTTGGCAGTTCCGTCATTGCCAGCCTGTTTGTTACCCGTAAAAAAGGCGCAACAAAACACTGAAGAACCACAAAACGACAGATTCAACAGATCAGCAGAGAAAAGCTCAAAGCGGCTGACACTATCTGAGCCACCTACGTTCATCACCTAGTAACAATTTCCCTTTGGGCACATATCTTCTCGGAGTATGTGCCCTTTTTTGCTATGCTTTACTCGTTCAGGGCATAACCATCTAACCACAATATATAAGCAAAACCGTCCCAAACCCCGGCAGGCAATATCCAAGCCCTTGATTTGACGTATAATTTATGCTTCCCAGCGCCGATTTGAGATTCAGATTGCGGGCGCGTAATAAGTGCTGCTAAAAGGACGTCGCCCGATCCGCCTGCATGCATGAGCCGATCGGGTTTTTCGTTTTTGCGAGTAAAGATCATGACCAGAACCCTGCCTGTCTCCGCCACCGAAACCCGTTTGCGCGCATTGCTGCAACAACGCATCCTGATCCTGGATGGCGCGATGGGCACCATGATCCAGCGTTATAAGCTGACGGAAGAAGATTATCGAGGCGAGCGTTTCAAAGATTTTGCGGTGCCCGGCAAAGAATTATTCGTCAAAGGCAACAATGAATTACTGACGCTGACGCAGCCACACATCATTCAGGAAATTCACGAACAATATCTGGCCGCCGGTGCCGATCTGATCGAAACCAATACCTTCGGTGCCACAACCGTCGCGCAAGACGACTACCACATGGCGCATCTGGCCTATGAGATGAACGTGCAGGCGGCAAAGATTGCCCGCGCCGCCTGTGACAAATACAGCAGTGCCGACAAACCGCGCTTCGTCGCCGGCGCGCTGGGGCCGACACCAAAAACCGCCTCGATTTCACCGGATGTGAATGACCCTGCGGCGCGGAATGTCACTTTCGATCAACTGGTTGCCGCCTATCATGAACAAACCCGTGGACTGGTCGAAGGCGGCGCCGATGTGCTGCTGGTCGAAACCATTTTCGACACACTGAACTGTAAAGCGGCCCTGTTCGCGATTGATCAGTATTTTGAAGAAACCGGCCAGACCTTACCGATCATGATTTCCGGCACCGTCACCGATGCCTCTGGTCGCATACTGTCTGGTCAGACCGTGCCGGCATTCTGGAATTCCGTACGCCACGCCAAACCGCTGACCATAGGCCTGAACTGCGCGCTCGGTGCGGCGCTGATGCGTCCATATGCAGAAGAACTGTCGAAAATTGCCGATACTTTTGTTTGTATTTATCCGAACGCCGGTTTGCCAAATCCTATGAGCGATACCGGTTTTGATGAGCTGCCAGCCGATACCTCTGCCTTACTGAAAGAATTTGCCGAAGCCGGTTTCATTAATATCGCCGGTGGCTGCTGCGGCACTACGCCGCCACACATCAAAGCGATTGCCGACATCCTGCAAACCCAGACACCACGCGCGGTTCCGGGCGTTGCTCCGGCCTGTCGTTTGTCGGGCTTAGAGCCTTTCACCATCGATGAACAATCTCTGTTTGTGAATGTCGGTGAACGCACCAACGTCACAGGTTCGAAAGCCTTTGCACGCTTAATTTTGAACGAACAATACGATGAAGCTTTAGCCGTCGCCCGCCAGCAAGTGGAAAATGGCGCGCAAGTCATCGACATCAATATGGATGAAGCGATGCTGGATTCACTGGCAGCCATGACGCGCTTCCTGAATCTGATCGCATCAGAACCAGATATCGCCCGCGTCCCGCTGATGATCGATTCGTCCAAATGGAGTGTGATCGAAGCTGGTCTGAAATGCGTGCAAGGCAAGGCCATCGTCAATTCGATTTCGATGAAAGAGGGCGAGGCAGAATTTCTGCGGCAAGCCAACTTGTGCAAGCGTTACGGCGCGGCGGTCATCGTCATGGCGTTTGATGAAAAAGGCCAGGCGGACACGTATCAACGCAAGATAGAGATCTGCGAACGCGCTTATCGCCTGCTAGTCGATCAACTCGATTTTGATCCGCAAGACATTATTTTCGATCCGAATATTTTCGCGGTCGCTACCGGTATCGAAGAACACAATAACTACGCTGTCGATTTCATCGAAGCGACGCGCTGGATTCACAACAATCTGCCAGGCGCCAAAATCAGCGGTGGCGTCTCGAATGTGAGTTTCTCTTTCCGTGGCAATGACCCGGCACGTGAAGCGATCCACACCGTGTTCCTGTATCACGCGATTCAGGCCGGTATGACGATGGGTATCGTGAATGCAGGCATGGTCGGCGTGTACAGCGAACTCGATCCCGAATTGCGTGAACGCGTGGAAGACGTGGTGCTGAACCGCAGGGAAGATGCGACTGAACGCATGATCGAATTTGCGGCAACACTGAAAGCCGGCGGCAAGAAAGAAGAAGCCACGCTGGAATGGCGCAGTGAGCCGGTCGCCAAGCGACTCGCACATGCGATGGTGCATGGCATTACGCAATGGATCGTTGAAGATACCGAAGAAGCACGCGCCGCCATTATGGACAACGGCGGTCGCCCAATACAGGTGATCGAAGGCCCGCTGATGGATGGCATGAATATCGTCGGCGATTTATTCGGTCAGGGCAAAATGTTTTTGCCGCAGGTGGTGAAATCCGCGCGCGTGATGAAGCAGGCTGTCGCCCATCTGGTGCCCTACATTGAAGAAGAAAAAAAGCGCAGCGGCGACAATAAACCGAAAGGCAAAATCGTGATTGCCACCGTCAAAGGCGACGTGCATGACATCGGCAAAAACATCGTCACTGTCGTGCTGCAGTGTAATAACTTTGAAGTCGTCAACATGGGTGTGATGGTGCCGTGTTCGGAAATTCTGGCCAAAGCCAAAGCCGAAAACGCCGATATCATCGGCCTCTCCGGCCTGATCACGCCGTCACTCGAAGAAATGGCCTATGTCGCCAAAGAGATGCAGCGTGATCCGCATTTCCGCATGATGAAGATTCCGCTGCTGATCGGCGGTGCCACCACCAGCCGCGCGCATACTGCAGTGAAAATCGCGCCGAATTATGAGGGCCCGGTCGTGTATGTGCCGGATGCTTCGCGCTCAGTATCGGTCGCGCAATCCTTGCTGACGCCGGAAAGCCGCGATCAATACATTGATGAGCTGGCGACGGATTACGAACGTATCCGCGTGCAGCATGCGAACAAAAAAACCACGCCATTGCTGACGCTGGCGCAAGCGCGTGCGAATAAAATGAAGCTCAGCTTTGATGGTGCGAACGCACCTGTGAAGCCAAAATTCATCGGTCGCCGGGTATTTAAAAACGTCGATCTGGCAACGATTGCGCAATACGTCGATTGGGGTCCGTTCTTCCAGACCTGGGATCTGGCTGGCCCTTATCCTGCGATTCTGACGGATAGCGTGGTCGGTGAAGCGGCGAGCAAAGTGTTTGCCGAAGGCCAGGCAATGCTGAAAAAAATTATCGATGGCCGCTGGCTGACAGCGAACGGCGTCGTCTCTTTGCTGCCTGCGAATAGCGTGCATGACGACGACATCGAAATTTACACTGATGACAGCCGCAGCCAGGTCGCGTTCACTTATTACGGCACGCGCCAGCAAACCGAAAAACCGCTGGTTGATGGCATACAACGTCCGAATCAATGCCTGAGCGATTTCATCGCGCCGAAAGACAGCGGCGTCGCTGACTACATCGGCATGTTCGCTGTCACTGCCGGTCTGGGAATCGAAAAATACGAAAAACGCTTTGAAGACGCGCATGACGATTACAGCAGCATCATGCTGAAATCGCTGGCAGATCGTCTGGCCGAAGCCTTTGCCGAATATCTGCATGAACGCATCCGCACCGATCTGTGGGGGTATGCCGCCGATGAAAAACTCAGCAACCAAGAGTTGATCAAAGAATCCTACCAGGGCATACGCCCGGCACCCGGCTACCCGGCCTGTCCGGAACACACGGTTAAAACCGCGATGTTCAAGCAGATGCAATGCGAAGAAATCGACATGCACATCACCGAATCATGGGCGATGATTCCTGGCGCCGCGGTCTCCGGTTTCTACTTTGCGCATCCAGAATCCAAATACTTCAGCGTCGGTAAAATCGGCGACGATCAGGTCACGGACATGGCGGCACGACGCGGCGTGGCGAAGGAAGAAGTCGAACGCTGGCTGGCACCGAATCTGTAATCACATCGATGACGGAACGTTGACCAAACGTTTGGTCGCCTCCGGCAGCGAGTATGAATCCGACCTGTGATCATGCTCGCTGCTGATCGCACTCAACACTGATCAATGCACCGTGCCACTACTTTGCAGATGATGCCGGAATAGAGTTAAAAATTGGATTTTAAGGGGAGTATGCTGCTATTTTCATCGATAGTCAGCATAAACAAAGGCGTGTTTAAATATACTCCCAGTCAGTATATTTACCCTTTAAAACACGCTTTTCAAGCGTTTTTTCTTTTGTATGCTGTGCGCTATGCGGTGAGCGGTGAGCGGTGAGCGGTGAGCGGTGAGCGGTGAGCGGTGAGCGGTGAGCGGTGAGCGGTGAGCGGTGATGCTAACCGCAGCGGCTAGTCATGTTGCAAGCGATGCATGAACCTCACGTTATGCCCCTCATCCAGTTCATCCTGCTGGTGATTTATGGAGCCTGTCTTCATGTCTGGTGGCGGGCCATAAACCCGCTGGTCGGTATAGCATGATCAGAATCATCGCTAAACCCATCAGTAATTGCCGCAGGATTTCGCTGGGGATCAGGACCTGGCCAAACAAGAGCTGCTGCAGTGGCTCGACCAGATAGCGCAAAATTTCTGGCAGACCAGTGAGCAGGACAGCGCCCAGAATCACGCCGGGAATATGCCCCATGCCGCCCAGAACTACCATCGACAGCACCGTGACCGATTCGTTAAGAGAGAAAGATTCGGGGGAGATGTAGCCCTGAAACGCGGCGAACATGGCCCCGGCGACACCGGCAAAGGAAGCGCCCATGGCAAACGCCAGCAATTTGATCTGACTGGTATTGATGCCCATGGCTTTGGCAGCGGTTTCATCTTCGCGTATGGCGACAAAAGCGCGCCCCAGACGTGAATGTTGCAGGCGGACGGTGACAAAAATAATCGCACCGCACAGCGCCAGAAATAAAAAATAATAGGCATTGACCGAGGGCATGGCAATACTGCCGATGTGCACGATGGCATGTGAATCAGCTTCGCCATGCAGCGATATGCCGAAGATGCTGACCGGATCGATCATGTTGATGCCTTTGGGGCCATCGGTGATGTTGATCGGATCGTTGAGGTTGATGATCAGGATGCGAATAATTTCACCAAACCCCAGCGTGACCACGGTCAGATAGTCACCACGCAATTTGAGCGTGGGAGCGCCGAGCAATATGCCAAACAGGCCAGCCAGTGCGGCGCTGAAAGGGACGATCAGCCATACCGGTAAGTGGATGCCATCATGGGCGATGGCGGGGCCGCATAGTTGTATCAGCCAATGGCCGAAAGCCGGATAATGTTCGACCAGCGATCCCAGTAACACCGCAAACTGCGGCGATGCAAACAAGCCGCTCAGGTAAGCGCCCACCGCGTAAAAAGCGATATAGCCGAGGTCGAGCAGACCGGCAAATCCAATCACAATATTGAGCCCCAGCGCGAGCATGATGTACATCAGCGCCAGATCCATGATGCGCACCCAGGCATTGCCAAACTGGGCTGCGATCAACGGAAACAGCAGCAGCGCGAGCACGATGCTTGCCAGCGGCAGGTGAGCATTGGCGCGGAGTTTAGCGCGGCTGATGAGCGGCTGCATCGGGTGTTGTTTCAGGGCTGAAGGCTGACACACAGATACCGCGCGGGGCTGCTGCCAGGGCAGACGAAGCGCGCTGCACCGCGCATATGAAAGCGCAGGCAGTCACCGCGTTCCAGTCGATAGGTTTTGCCTTCCAGTGCGATCTCAAGCTGCCCCTCGCACATCCAGATATGTTGTTCGGTACCGTGGACGGTGGGGGCGTCGTAGTTCACCATCGCTCCGGCGGGCAGGGTGATTTCGACCAGTTCTATTTGAAAATCGCGTGCCGGTGCCGAGACGGTGCGGCGCAGAAAACCCGATGCAGGATCAACCCAGAGCGCTTGTGCTTCCAGCGCGATCAGCCCCGGCGTTTGCGCTTCTACATCCGCCAGCAGGCGCGACATGCTGATGCCATACACACTGCATAATTTGCTGAGCAGGCTGGCGCTGGGGCTGGTGTCGCCACGCTCTATACGCGACAAGGTGGCGCGGCTGATACCGCTGGCCTGCGCCAGATCGTCCAGCGACAGCCCACGATCCGCCCGCAAGCTCGCCAGACGCAGCGCCAGCCGCAGATCCAGTGCATCGTTTGTTTCAGTATCCAGTGGGATTGTATTTTCTCTCATATTTAAGAATATAGTTCAATTATGAGAATTGTGCAATCAATCCCGGTTGACCTGAATCACTGACCTATCATCCCCGATGAACGTGAGCAGTTGATGCAGCAAGGGCGGCGCGGGTGGATATAAGACAATCAAGGCAGTCAAGACAATCGACAACCGCATCATCGTCCTGACCGGCTGCGTCCAACAAAGCCTTGATCTGGGCGCAGTCGCAGTCGGCTACCAGTTGCAATTTGCCCTGCTCCTGACTCCGGCAGTGGACATCGCAGGTAAAGTTGACGGTAGCGCCGTTACCCTGACAATGCAGGCCGCCGACATGGCTCGTCGCAAGGCTGGAGAACAAAACAGGCAACACGCAAAGTCGTCTCAGACATTGCCATTAAGAAACAATCTTTCACGTATTCGGCTTCTTAAATGCATTTTCTTTTGCATTACTGCTGCTAGAATAAAAAACAGCTGACTAACTGCCAATGCGAAAATAGTAGACTGACGTGCGGTCTTGATGTGGATTAACACATGCGCTATTTGAACTCCTTACACTAAGAGCAGCAGATGACGGTAGCGGATAACGCCTGTGTGATTATCCGTGCCTTTTAAATAGTATGACATCAATACCGAGGAGACTTTCATGGCCGTTCCACCGCTCAATCATCCCTGCTGGCAAAAACTTGCCGGTGGTGCCTTATCGAAGATCAAAACCCAGCATCTGGGTACACAATTGCTCGCCAAACGTCTGGAGCGTAGCACCAGCCCTATACAAGAACGTGCACTTGAGTTACACACCTTCTTTACCCGCTGGGAGCGCATACTCGGCAACGAAATCTCACAACTGACCACTCTGTAAGGGAATCACCATGAATGAACTCATCACCGTACAAGCTGCCAGCGAATTAATCCGTAGCGGCAAGGCGCTGACCCTGGCAGGACCAGAGTCCGCTCTCGATCAGTTGCCAGCGGGTAACTGGATAGGCGGTACTATTCCTTACTTCATGGTGGCCGATGGTGGCGTCGTCGCCAATGAGGGCAAGGTATTCGTCAATGATTTGTCTTCCGTCGGTCACGTCAGTTTTGCCAGTTATGGCCCAGACGAGCTGGCAGGTATTGCTGGCAATGGTCCGGACAACGGTTTTGCCATCACCATCATTCCCGCAGGCAGCACAACGCATCAGAAATTCGCTGCTGGTGCCGCCAATTTTGAAGATGCGTTTGTGAAGCCGACCGTGGGCTGGATCGCTGGCGTTCACCTGTCTGAACTCGGCAGTAAAACCCCGAAAGTGTACGATGGCCGCACTTCTGCAAAATATGAAGACCGCGCCGTTGTCGCTTATGTCTCTTTACCCGATAACAAGCTGGCCTCCATCGAAATCGTCAACCTGTTTGAACAGGATGGCGGCGATGTCCTCAATTTCCAGGACACCAGTTTCGGCGTGCAGCAATGTACCGTCAACGGCAATACCGTCAATTTTGCCGACTACATCCGCAGCCGCGGGCTGGAACATGGCAAATTACCTCTGGTAGGCGACTACGCCGGCGCCCAGATCAATGTCTCGCTGCAAACAGTTGGTGAAGCCGGTGGCACCGTCGCCTTGTATGCGCCTGTGTTTCCGGGTGTGGACTACCGCTTTGCCAAGCCAGTCGCCGACTATGCTGCGGCCTTCCGCACAGAACTGGCAGGCAAGGATGATGAAGGCGTCGCGTTTTCATGTAACTGCATCCTGAACTTCGTGTTCGGTGAGCTCGAAGGAAAAGCGATTGGTGGCGTTCAGGGTCCGGTCACTTTTGGCGAAATCGCTTACCAACTGTTGAATCAGACGCTGGTTTCAGTACGCATCGTTTAAGGCACCATTTAGCATCATTTAGCATCCGGGTCTCCTCCCCACAAGCCCACACCGCCCGCCCTCACCGGCTGGCGGTTTTTTTATGGGCGTTACTCAAGACGATGTAAAAAAATGTCATTTAGGGGGAGTATCTACCCTTTTCTGACCGGTAGTCATGACAAATAAAGGCGTGTAAAAATATCTAGGCTTGCTCTACAAGCAATGGGGAGTGTCGCAAAAGCCAACTTTTTTGCTCACCAATCCGTAATCCTCTCATTGGAACCAATACCTTTACATTTTGTTCGGATAGGTGGAGAGACAAGAATTCCCGATACTTTTCACCTGCCAAGAAAATTACTTGTTTCAATCCTGGCTCAGCCTCTAAAATTTGTAAAAATACACACTTGGCCCATGAGCGCCGATCCTTAGCCGGCATCGTGTTGAGCGTTCGCTCATATGGCGCAATTATTTGATCGGGATTAATCAAACCATACTCTGCAGAAAGGATATACCACGAACACGGCGAAGACTCCGCATAACGACGCGACTTAATGAACCAGTCAGAGATATACAAATCACGTGCGGCACATGCTTGATCTCTCTTTTGACTGACGCAGGATATGAGATAAATAGTGGAATCGTTCGACTGCATTGTTTTCTCCTTCGACCACAATAAGCATATTAAAACATCACAAATATATATTTCTTCTTTTATAATTTTTTCGAATGACCTTCAGAAGATTAATATAATTCAACAATTCGGGTCGTTTGTTGCCCTGAATATTAAGCGGGTAATGATATTCACCATGAAGCTCGCTGCGTTCAATTAACTCCGCTTCTTCTCTTGTGTTTGTCGACTTCCAACTGAGAGATAGATCGTCGAAATAGTTGTTGATCTCCACGTCTCCACCTGAATAGTCAATCTCGTTCAAAGCAAGAAGAGTAAGTCGGAAGGTCGAAAGAAAACCCGATTCTAAGCAGCTAAATGTCAATTTTTGAGCTGCATGCCACTCCACGCGTTGGGCAAGGTTTTTTGCTAAGCCATGGTAAAGACATATTCGACCATCCAATGCAGTCCGTAGTTTTAATTTTTCGACATTACAAAACTCGGAAATACGTAATTGTTCAAGTGCTGTCGGCGGAAAATACCACCAGTAAACACCTGAAGACGTAGGTAAATTTGACCATTTATGATTACGGGAAATCGAAAGTAACTGAGGTTGATTCATTGCATTTTATTTATGATTTACAGAATAAAGTTTGTCCTCCGCATCGGATCAAAAAATAAAAATTCATAAATATTGTGCGGGACAAACCTCGTTGATCTGGAACGAGTAGGAGTTAGTATATTAAGAGGATTGTATGTGAATTGATCGGTTAATTTTCTCATCAGTGGAAGATGACTCCGATCTTTTAGAAATAAAAGGTATGCGACTTAAAACATTTATAGACTCAAGCGCAAATGAAAATCTATAAAAAATCACGTTTTTGATAAAATTCATAAAATGTAAATAAATTTTCTTTTTTTTATAAATATGGAATTATTAATATCAAATTTTCTCTTTTATCGAAGCATTTCCTAATGCTGTAGGTCTAGAATACGGAATTCTGGGCTGGCTTCAGGATGAGGCCGGGCTGTTGACCACTGACGGAGAAAAAGTTGAAACAATCGTATGCATGGAGTCTGGCACTGGCCGGACTGACTTTGGCCAGCAGCCCGCTGGTCCAGGCGGATGAAGGCCAATGGCAGCCGCATCAGTTGCCGCAATTAAAAGCAGAACTGAAGCGCATTGGCATCGCCATTCCGGCTGAAAAACTGGCAGATTTGTCCAAACATCCGATGACAGCGATAGTTTCGCTGGGTGGTTGCTCGGCGTCGTTTGTGTCGCCAACCGGTCTGGTGGTGACCAATCATCACTGCGCGTATGGCGCAGTACAGCGCAATTCCAGCGCAGAAAAAAACTATATCGCTAATGGCTTCCTGGCGAAGTCACGCGCTGAGGAATTACCGGCTGGTCCGGATTCGCGCATGTATATCACCGACAAGGTAGAGAATGTGACGGAGCAGATCATGCGCGGCATCACGCCATCCATGAGCGGCAAGCAAAGACATGAGCATGTGGAAAACCGCATCAAGAATCTGATCGCGGAATGCGAACAGGCGGATGGAAAAAACCAGGCCTATCGCTGTTCTATCCCTGGTTTTCACCGTGGGCTGGAGTACTACCGTATCCGTCAGATGATGATACGTGATGTGCGTCTGGTGTATGCACCATCTGACAAGATAGGCAATTACGGTGGTGAGGTGGATAACTTTGAATGGCCACGCCACACCGGCGACTATGCCTTCCTGCGTGCCTATGTAGGCAAGGATGGCCGCCCGGCTGATCCATCACCCGACAATGTGCCATATCAGTCTAAAGATTTTCTGACAGTGTCAGCTCAGGGTCTGAAAAATGGCGATCCTATCCTGCTGGCGGGCTATCCTGGCCTCACCAGCCGTTACAAGCTGCCGGAAGAAATCCGTTATGCGCGCGATGTCAGCTATCCGGCCCGCGCATTTGAAT
The DNA here is from genome assembly GCF_049339385.1 of Undibacterium sp. SXout7W. NCBI lineage: Bacteria > Pseudomonadati > Pseudomonadota > Betaproteobacteria > Burkholderiales > Oxalobacteraceae > Undibacterium > Undibacterium sp. SXout7W. Next base: position 26,566 of record NZ_JBMPPF010000002.1, read on the forward strand.
CGCGTTCCGATATTTCCGTGATTGAGGCAGCCACGGCAGGCAATGCCGAAGGCAAAGTACGCTATGCGAGCGTGGTCAAGGGCATACAGAATCGCTTGAAAAAAACCGAGGGTTTGCTGGCTGGTTTTGCACGTAAAGATATCGCTGCCATCAAGGATGCACAGGATGCAGAATTCCGCAGCTGGGTGGCGCAGCATTATGCCGATAAAGACTTCCTGAAAGATCTGGATGCGGTGATCGCCAGCGATATGGCACTGACGGAAGAAGAGTTTGCCTACAGCGTGGCCAGTAACAGCGATTTGCTGAAAAGCGCACGCACGCTGTACCGTCTGGCACTGGAAAACCAAAAGCCGGATGCGGAACGCAAGGCCGGCTTCCAGCAGCGTGACCTGCCTTTCATCACAGCGCGTCTGAGCCGTCTGGAGCAATCCTATCTGCCAAATGTAGATCAGGCCCGCTTCACGGCTGGCTTACAACGCTATAACAAACTGGCTTCCAAAATCCATCCGCAGGGGCTGGCGCAGGGACTGGACATATTGCTGCCTTTGCCGGAATCGGTGTCTGCGTTTTATCCTCTCACTGAACTGGGTGATACCGCGAAACGCCTGGCCTGGATCAAGAAAGACGTGGCGGAATTCCGCGCTTCCAAGGATGCCTTTATCCATCTGGCCGTCAAATTGCATGACATCGGCATGCAACTCGAAGATCGTCGTCAGGAAGTCGATGGCAATCTGGAGCGTGTCATTCCGAAATACATGCAGGCTGTGATCGCGTGGAAGCAATCCCAGGGCAAGCCGGTGTATCCGGATGCGAACTCCACGCTGCGTGTGACTTACGGCACCGTGGCGCCGTACAGCCCGCGCGATGGCGTGACTAAGGGCCCGTTCACGACCGTGGAAGGGATCGCTGAAAAACACACAGGCAAAACGCCTTTCATCGCACCGGACAATTTGCTGGCAGCGATTAAAGACAAGCGCTACGGTGTGTATAAAGACCCGGTGCTGGGTACGGTACCGGTGAATTTTCTGTCGAGTGCGGATACCACCGGTGGCAATTCCGGTTCTGCGGTGCTGAACAAAAACGGCGAGCTGATCGGTCTGAATTTCGATTCCACGTATGAATCGATCACCAAGGACTGGTACTTCGACAGCGCAATCACCCGCGCCATCCATGTCGATATCCGCTACATGCTGTGGGTCATGCAGGAAGTTGATCATGCCGACAATCTGCTCAAGGAAATGCGTATCCGCTATCCGGCGAGATAAAGCGCCTGACACAGCTTCTTATTTGGCAGCTTTATACAACGACCTTCAACAGCGTCATATCAGTATCGGGCTGGCAGCGCGCCAGTCCCGCCTCATCCACCTTATACACCTTATCCACTGCATCCACTTAACACACTGGATGCAACTGGATAATGAATAAGTCGCGAGTCAGTGTCCGTTGCGGGGTTTGCAGGTGGATTGTGGATGAGTACTAGCTGTCGTCACCGCCATACTGCGATGGCGGTGATGACGGTGATGACGGTGATGTTGCAGAGTGTGCATAAGTCCATCAGATATCCACAGGGTCGATTTCCAGACTCCATTTCACCCGGCTTTTCCAGCTACGCAGCTCTGCGATCCAGATTTTCACAAACGCCTGTAAAGCGGGACGGGATGCGGACTCGATCAGTAACTGGGCGCGGTCACGGTTGGCGACGCGGGTCATGGTCATCGGAATCGGGTCGTTGATCGTCATGGCGGGATGCGGCATGCAGGCAGCAGCTTGCTGTAAAAAATCGAGAGCGGTCTGCAATTCCCGCGCTTCCGCACGCAACAATGCCTGATACATGAATGGTGGCATGCACGCCTGCTGCCGCTCATCCAGCAAATCTGCCGCAAAGCTGCGATAGTTGTGCGCCATCAACGCATGGTACAGCGGATGATCGGGGTAACGTGTCTGTACCAGCACTTCGGAAGCATTGCCGTCTTCTTTCTGTGCCGCCCTGCCAGCACGGCCAGCAACTTGCATCAATTGGGCAAACAGCCGCTCGCTGGCGCGGTAGTCTTGCGAAAACAGGGCAGCATCCGGATTGAGTGCTGCCACCAGCGTCAGATGCTTAAAATCATGGCCTTTGGCCACCATCTGGGTACCGATCAAAATATCGACATCGCCATCATGTACACGCTCGAAAGCCGCCGCCGCACTGCCTTTCAGGCGGGTCGAATCCGCATCGATGCGAAATACACGGGCATCCGGAAAAATAGCAGCAAGACTTTCTTCCATGCGCTGCGTGCCACGTCCCAAGGGTTGCAGATCAATATTTCCACACGTCGGACACGAGCGCGGAATGCGTTGCTCCAGACCACAATGATGACAGCGCAGCCGATGATCGCCTTTGTGCAATACCAGATGCGCGGAGCAGCGGTTACAGTCGCTGATCCAGCCACAGGCATCACAGGCCAATACCGGCGCGTAACCCCGGCGGTTGAGAAACAATAGTGATTGTTCTTTTTTGTCGAGACGGCGACGAATCGCTGCAATCAAACGGGGAGTCAGCCCTTCGCTGGGTTTTTCCTGTTCCAGATTGATGATTCTGATGACGGGTAACACCGCCTTCTGCACGGCCCGCTCATGCAATTCGAGCAAACGATAACGCCCGCTCTGGGCACCATGCCAGCTTTCCAGCGACGGCGTTGCCGAACCAAGCACGACCGGTATCTGCAATTGTCTGGCACGCCAGACAGCGAGATCGCGGGCGGAATAACGCAAACCTTCCTGCTGCTTATAAGATGGATCATGTTCTTCATCCACAATAATCAGCCGGAGTCGCGGCAAGGACGCAAGCATCGCCAGACGTGTACCGAGAACAATACGTGATCGCCCTGTGTGCGCTGCTATCCAATGTAGCAAGCGCTCACCTTCTGCCATTCCACTATGCAAGGTCGATAACAATAATCCCGGAAACCGCGCGCGGATATGGGCTTCGAACTGCGGTGTCAGATTAATTTCCGGCACCAATATGAGTATCTGCGCATCCACAGATTGCGCGAGTATCCTGGCAGCCGCCTGTAGATACACTTCGGTTTTGCCGCTGCCCGTGACGCCAAATAAAAGATGCGCCGCATAGCCATCCCTACCCACAATCGTATCGACCGCCCCTTGCTGCTCTGAATTGAGTACCGGCTCCGCGATTGGCGTGGCATCGGCAAGTGCAGGTAATTGTGCAAGCTTTTTGAGCGCACGGACAAGAGACACGGTTTTACTGACTTTGAGATTCTTGGGTAGCGACGGAAGGGCGACTTCTCCTAATGGTCGCTGGTAATAATCAGCAGCAAACTGACACAACGCGATCCAGTCCGGCGACAACGGTGTTACATCATGACGAACGGCAATGGCATCGCGGAGCTTATTTTCTGGAACAGTGGTTGTCTCAAGCACATCCAGTATCAGACCGACAATTTCCTGACGACCAAACGGGACCAACACCAGTTGCCCTACTTTGGGCACTGGCGCGGCAACGCCATCTTGCTGTGTCAGCGTCCAGCGATAATCGAAACTGGTGTCCAGCGGCGTGTCAAGGGCAACGCGGAGAAAAATGACTTCCACCAATTTACTCACACAGACAAAAAATAGCGCTAACTACTGGTTTTATAAGTAATTTTTGAGATATCCACAACGCCTGTGGATAACTTTGTGGAGAAAGGTCTATTGACATCGGTTTTTGCCAGTGTTGACGCGGGTTTCAGAGAAATTCTGATTTCGCAATAGAATAATTAATTCTTTTAAAATCAATAACTTACAAAATATGTCTGTGCGGTAAAAAAATATTTTTGCATTTATTTTTATCGCCCGAATTTTGTGCATAAGTATCATAAAACAGATATCTGAATGCGTTTTTTTTGACGAATATCAGTATCGTTCTCCACCCTGTTTGCCTTGGAAACCCTGATGTACTCTGGCTTGTGCAGAGCAACATGATGGCCTGGCGCTGTTCATCAGGCATTAACACTTTATCATGCCTGATTTACCATAGGACTTGGGCAAAATTGCCCTGGCATGCTATGGCGCAATATGGCACGCAGGCAGCACGAACCTGTACGGAGTTTATACTGCCCGCTTGCACAACCAGCAGCCATCACGCCGCTGGGATGGCTTTGCGCAAGTTCAGCACCATCCTGTATAACTATTTTTCTTGATGCACCATCGCTGTGAAGTACACCATCTGGCGGCATCGATCCTGGTACAGAACTTATTGACGTAATTGACGACTATATTCATGCACAGTCTCCACCAGAACACTGACAGACTCCACCGGCGTGAATTGCGAAATACCATGTCCCAGATTGAACACATGGCCCTGACCTGCGGTTGGCTTGCCATAAGAATCCAGTGTCGCGATGACCTGCTGACGGATCTGGTCCGGATTGGCAAACAGGACAGCAGGATCCAGATTGCCCTGCAAAGCGACCTTGTCTCCGACACGGGCTCGTGCCTGCGCGAGGTTCACAGTCCAGTCCAGACCAACGGCATCAGCACCAATTGCCGCAATTTGCTCTAACCAAAGACCGCCACCTTTGGTGAAGACGATAGAAGGAATCCGTTTTCCATCTTTGTCTTTTTGCAGTTTGTTCACAATATCCTGCATATAAGACAAAGAGAACCGCTGATACGCGCCATCCGCCAGCGCCCCGCCCCAACTATCAAAAATCATCACAGCCTGGGCACCTGCATCAATCTGCGCATTGAGATAACTGGCAACGGCATCTGCATTGACGCGCAGGATATGTTCAAGCAGATCAGGACGCTTGTACATCATGGTTTTGACAGTATGAAAATCGCGCGACCCTTGCCCTTCCACCATGTAGCAAGCAAGTGTCCAGGGGCTGCCTGAGAAGCCGATCAGTGGAACGCGACCATCCAGCGCCGTACGTATCTGCGTTACGGCATCAAATACATATTGCAGGCTCCCTGCTTCCGGTACGCTCAGAGCAAGAACTTCTTTTTCATCCTTCAAGGGACGCTCAAATTTCGGGCCCTCGCCTTCTTCGAAATACAGACCCAATCCCATTGCGTCCGGCACAGTCAGAATATCGGAAAACAAGATCGCGGCATCCAGTCCGTAGCGATCTATCGGCTGCAGCGTGACTTCAGTCGCAAATGCCGGATTTTTTGCCAGACTCATGAACGAACCTGCACCTTTGCGCGTTGCCCGATATTCAGGTAAATAACGCCCTGCCTGGCGCATCAGCCATAACGGCGTGTAGTCAGTTTCCTGACGCATCAGAGCTTTAAGGAAAGTGTCGTTCTTGAGCGGAGCAAAATTGTTAGGCATGGTTGCTTTCGGAAAGGCTATTTGATATCAATCTGATATTAAAAGCATGAATGTCGGAAATATCTTCTATTATCGCTGATACTGCTGACATCGGCATCTGATCTGGCGCAAGCAGCTGAGAAGCATCAATATTTTCTTCACAGGCTGTGGATAACTTTGTGGATAGCTTTTGAAAATACACTACTTATCTCAGCTAATTCAATACGGTTAACAAGATTGTCACGTAAGTCATTGATTTTATTCGTATGACAATCAAATATATGACGAATGACCCGATTTCAGTCTCAATACGAATTCGTACAAATTGTGCATAAGTCTGAAGAATATATGCCTCTTCAACATGGATGCTTCCTGAAATACAGCATCATCTGCGTTCATGAAATGACTTGTCCGGCAACATCGTTACGTGTTTTCACTGCTGTACCGCCGTTTTTCTAATCTATCAGCAGTTTGCTATATTCAGGATTACCCGGTGGAAAATGCAGGTGCATGTTGTTGAGCGCTTCCATCACAATGCTGGCAATCACAAGATTACGCTGCGTTTTGGAGTCTGCTGGCACCACATACCAAGGTGCGCTGTCAGTGTCTGTGGCCATCAACGCCTTTTCATACGCCCGCTGATATGCGTCCCAGTAAGCGCGCTCGGCAATATCCTGAGGATCAAACTTCCAATGTTTATCGGGATCAGACAAGCGTTCTTCTAAACGACGCTTTTGCTCGGCCTTGGACAAATGCAAAAAAAACTTCAGTACTATCGTTCCGGTCTCGGTCAGCATACGTTCGAAATCTCGGATATGGGCGTAACGTCGCTCACATTCAGCCTGATCTATCCAGCCATGTACGCGAGTAATCAGAACATCTTCATAATGACTGCGGTTAAAAATTACTATTTCGCCTTTACCCGGTACTTCGCGATGAATGCGCCAAAGATAATCATGATCTTTTTCCGCATTACTCGGTGCTTTAAATGCGACCGTGCGGGCGCCAAGGGGATTAATCTGGCCGAATACGCCCTTTACAGTACCGTCTTTGCCGGAAGTATCCATCCCCTGCAAAATAACCAGTAACTTGCGATCTCGTGATGCATACAAAACATTTTGCATTTCAGCAATCTGTTCTGCCAGCTTCAAGGTCTGCAATTTATCAGCCGCTTTGGCCTCAATTTTGTCTGTTAAGGTCGTGCCCAGCGTTTTTTTGCTGGCATCAGCATCTTTTAAAGCGAGAGTGGCATTGATACGGAATTGTTCTGCAATAGTCATGTAGTTTTTCTAATAATGCGGATACAGCAAAATGTCGGTCTATCAGATACGTGTCAGCAACGTATCATATGCTCAATTTTCAGGCACAGATCCATATATACCTCAATACCAGCCTGACGTGCTTTGTCTGCCGCAGCAGCATGCACAATGCCAGATTGCATCCAGACACATCCGGCACCAATGGCAATCGCCTCGTCCACAACTGGAGGAATATCATCAGATTTCCGGAAACAGTCGATGATATCAATAGAGTAATGCTTGCTGGCATCAGTCAGACTGGCAAAACAATGCTCGCCGAGGATGAGTGTCCCCGCTTCACGAGGATTGACCGGAATGATATGGTAACCATGCGCCTGCAAATAAGCAGCAACGCCATGACTGGGCCGATCAGAACGAGCAGAGATACCGACGATGGCAATATGCTTACTGCGCATCAGTAGTGTTTTCAGCGGATCTGTGTCAGCTGTAGTTTGATCTGTCAATATCACTTCCCGGCTCCTGAAAGACAAAAGGCAGCCTGAGCTGCCTTTTGAATACCGTACTTATGCTACGTTCACAAATTACTGCGGTCGGCGAATTAACGCTTTTGACGCAATTTATGAATCGCAGCCAATTGCGCGATCGCGGATGCCAGTTCTGCCTGTGCTTTCGCATAGTCAATTTTGGAATCGCGATTAACCAAAGCCTGCTCTGCCAGCTTCTTAGCTTCGGTGGCTTTCGCTTCATCCAGATCGTGACCGCGAATCGCTGTATCAGCCAAAACTGTCACTGCATTCGGTTGCACTTCAAGCAGACCACCGGCAACGAATACGAATTCGTCTTCCGCTTGTCCTGAAACCTTGATGCGCACCGCACCCGGCTTGATGCGGGTAATCAGTGGTGTGTGTTTCGGATAAATACCCAATTCACCAGCCTCACCCGGCAACGCGACGAATTCGGCTTCACCGGAGAAGATCAACTCTTCTGCCGAAACCACGTCAACGTGAATAGTGTGTGCCATGTTGGACCCTTATTATTCGCTCAAAAAAGCTATGGTGCGACTGAACGAGTCGCACCGCCAGTGCAGCTATTAAGCAGCAGCCAGTTTTTTCGCTTTTTCGATTGCTTCGTCGATAGTACCTACCATGTAGAACGCTTGTTCTGGCAAGTGATCGAGTTCACCGGAAGCGATCATTTTGAAGCCCTTGATCGTATCTTTCAGTGAAACGTATTTACCTGGAGAGCCGGTAAACACTTCAGCAACGTGGAAAGGCTGAGACAGGAAACGTTGCATCTTACGTGCACGAGCAACCAGTAATTTGTCTTCAGGCGCCAATTCGTCCATACCCAGAATCGCAATAATGTCGCGCAATTCTTTGTAGCGTTGCAAAGTACCTTGAACAGCGCGAGCTGTTTCGTAGTGTTCTGCACCAACGACTTGTGGGTCCAGCTGACGAGATGTTGAATCCAGTGGATCAACCGCAGGGTAGATACCCAGAGAAGCGATGTCACGGGACAAAACAACGGTGGAATCCAAGTGAGCAAATGTTGTCGCTGGGGATGGATCGGTCAAGTCATCGGCTGGAACATACACGGCCTGAATGGACGTAATGGAACCAGTTTTAGTGGAAGTAATACGCTCTTGCAGACGACCCATTTCTTCAGCCAATGTAGGTTGATAACCCACAGCGGAAGGCATACGACCCAGCAACGCGGATACTTCTGTACCAGCCAGTGTGTAACGGTAGATGTTATCCACGAAGAACAAAACGTCTTTACCTTCGTCACGGAAACCTTCAGCAATCGTCAGACCTGTCAAAGCAACGCGCAGACGGTTACCTGGTGGTTCATTCATCTGACCGTACACCATCGCTACTTTAGAGTTTTCTGGATTTTCCAGATCAACCACTTTAGCGTCAGCCATTTCGTGATAGAAGTCATTACCTTCACGAGTACGCTCACCAACACCAGCAAACACGGACAAGCCGCTGTGTGCTTTAGCGATGTTGTTAATCAGTTCCATCATGTTAACGGTCTTACCCACACCCGCACCACCGAACAGACCAACTTTACCACCCTTCGCAAATGGGCAAACCAGATCGATAACTTTGATACCGGTTTCCAGCAATTCTTGCGATGGAGACAGTTCGTCGTATGCAGGAGCTTTACGGTGAATGGAGGCTGTCTGCGCGTGGCTGACTGGACCGCATTCATCGATAGGGTTACCCAATACGTCCATAATACGACCCAGCGTTGCTTTGCCAGTTGGTACCATGATAGGGTTGCCAGTATTGGAAATAATCATGCCACGACGCAGACCATCAGAAGTACCCAGCGCAATCGTACGGACAATGCCGTCACCCAATTGCTGCTGAACTTCAAGAGTCAGTTCGGAGCCTTCCATTTTCAAGGCATCGTAAATCTTAGGCATCGCGTCACGTGGGAATTCAACGTCCACAACAGCGCCGATACACTGAACGATTTTGCCATTAGCCATGTTCGTTCCTTCTTAATATTTAAATTCAGTTTAGACCGCTGCCGCGCCGGCGACGATCTCGGAGAGCTCTTTGGTAATGGCAGCTTGACGGGTTTTGTTATAAACCAGTTTCAGTTCGCCAATCACGTTACCCGCGTTATCACTTGCTGATTTCATCGCCACCATACGGGCCGACTGTTCAGAAGCCATATTTTCCGCTACTGCCTGGAAAACCAACGCTTCTACATAACGAATCAACAATTCATCAATCACGGTATTTGCATCTGGTTCGTACAGATAATCCCAGGAATGGGCATTCTTATCTGTTGCCAGTTTGTCCGATGTCAGAGGCAGTAACTGCTCCATCACCGGTTCTTGCTTCATCGTGTTAATAAATTTGGTATAACTCAGATAAACCGCGTCCAGTTTGCCTTCCTGATAAGCATCCAGTAACACTTTTACTGGGCCAATCAGTTTGTCGAGGTGAGGTGTATCACCCAGTTGTACCGCATGCGATACCACTGGTGCCCCTACCCGATTCAGAAAACCGAGACCTTTATTACCAATTGCGACCGCTTCTATCTTTGAACCCTTTGCTTCGAGCTCACGCAGCTTGTTGGTGACCAAACGCAATACGTTAGTATTCAGGCCACCGCATAAACCCTTATCTGTCGTCACAACGATCAGTCCAACTTTCTTGGACTGATCTTGCTGGATCATGAAAGGATGCGTGTACTCAGGATTCGCCTGCGACAAGTTCGCTGTGATAGTACGAATTTTTTCACTATAAGGACGGGCTGCACGCATCCGGTCTTGCGCTTTACGCATTTTGGATGCAGCAACCATTTCCATCGCTTTAGTGATCTTTTTCGTGTTTTCTACACTTTTGATCTTGCCGCGTATCTCTTTGCCTGAGGCCATGTTTAGCTCCAGTTAAGATCAGTACGCGCCAGATTTTTTGAAATCAGCAACAGCTGCAGACAAAGTGGCTTCGCCATCTTTATCCAGTTGCTTGGTTTCTTCAATCTTAGCGAGCAATGCTGCGTGGCTAGTTTTCAAATAGTTATGCAGGCCAGCTTCGAAGGACAATACCTTTTTAACTTCGATGTCGTCCAAGTAACCTTTATTCACTGCGAACAGGGAAGCGGCCATCAAGGAAATCGACAACGGAGCATATTGTGCTTGCTTGAGCAATTCTGTCACGCGGGCACCACGATCCAACTGCTTACGTGTGGATTCATCGAGGTCGGACGCAAACTGCGCAAACGCTGCCAACTCACGATACTGTGCCAAGTCAGTACGAATACCACCGGACAGGTTTTTGATAACCTTAGTCTGAGCAGCACCACCAACGCGTGATACAGAAATACCCGCGTTAATCGCAGGACGAATACCGGCGTTAAACAAGGAAGTTTCCAGGAAGATCTGACCGTCAGTAATCGAAATTACGTTGGTTGGAACGAAAGCGGAAACGTCACCAGCCTGAGTTTCAATGATAGGCAATGCTGTCAGTGAACCTGTCTTACCTTTAACTTCACCTTTAGTGAAGGCTTCAACGTAGTCTGGGTTAACACGTGCTGCACGTTCCAGCAAACGGGAGTGCAAATAGAACACGTCACCTGGGTATGCTTCACGGCCTGGTGGACGGCGCAGCAACAGGGATACCTGACGGTAGGCAACCGCTTGTTTGGACAGATCATCATAAATGATCAGTGCATCTTCACCACGATCGCGGAAGTATTCGCCCATCGCGCAACCGGAGTATGCAGAGACGAACTGCATTGCTGCAGATTCAGCTGCTGTCGCGGCTACAACGATCGTGTATTCCATTGCGCCGTGAGCTTCGAGAGCACGCACAACGTTTTTGACGGAAGAAGCTTTTTGACCAATCGCTACATAGATACAAGTAACGCCTTGGCCTTTTTGATTAATCACGGCATCAATCGCTACGGCTGTTTTACCAGTTTGGCGATCACCAATGATCAATTCACGCTGACCACGACCAACTGGAACCATCGCATCAATCGACTTGATACCGGTTTGCATTGGCTCGGAAACAGATTGACGTGCAATAACGCCTGGAGCGATTTTTTCGATCGGTGCAGACAATTTTGCATTGATAGGACCTTTGCCGTCGATAGGCTGACCCAATGCGTTAACGACACGACCACGCAGTTCAGGACCGATAGGTACTTCCAGAATGCGACCTGTGCATTTGACGGTGTCGCCTTCGGAGATGTGTTCGTAGTCACCAAGAATAACGGCGCCAACGGAATCACGTTCCAGATTCAATGCCAGACCGAATGTATTGCCTGGGAATTCCAGCATCTCACCTTGCATCGCGTCAGACAGACCGTGAATGCGGCAGATACCGTCGGTAACGGAAATAACCGTACCTTGATTGCGAATCTCAGCGGAATCGCCAAGGCCTTGAATCCGGCTCTTGATCAGCTCGCTGATTTCAGATGGGTTGAGTTGCATACTAACTCCTAATATTTATTTCGTTCTTACGCGGTCAGAGCGACGTGCATTCTTTGCAGCTTCGCACGTACCGACGTATCGAGCACCTGATCACCAACCACGATGCGCACACCACCGATCAAAGCAGAATCTACTTTGACAGTTGGGTGCAGTTTGCGGCCAAATTTCTTTTCCAATGTACTCGCCAGTTCGGTTAACTGTGCTGCCGATAATTCAAATGCGCTGGTCACTTCAGCATCTGCAGCGCCGTCAAAGGCGTTTTTCAGAGCATGAAATTGGAAAGCGATTTCGGGCAACAAAGTCAAACGATCATAATCAGCAAGCGTGTTGATGAAGTTGGTCGCTTCAGCAGTCACTGGGGATTTGAGCGCAGACATGAAAATCTCAGCTTTTTGCTTTGCTGAAATTTTTGGGTTGTGTGCAAGAGCTTGTACATCAGGGTGCGCGCCAGCTTGTGCCATCTCGGCAACCAGATCCGACCAGGCGGACAGGTTACCAGTCTGGGCAACACGAAACAGCGCTTCTGCGTAAGGACGAGCGATCGTTGCGAGTTCGGCCATAATTACAGCTCGGTTTTCAGTTGATTCAACAGATCAGCGTGAGCGGATGCATTGACTTCACGTTTCAGAATCTGCTCTGCGCCTTTAACTGCTAAAGTAGCAACCTGGTCACGCAATTCTTCACGTGCTTTCGTTACCTGATTAGCTGCGTCAGCTTGAGCGGCAGCAATAATGCGTGCGGCTTCTGCAGATGCAGTGTTTTTGGCTTCTTCAACGATCAGTTGAGCACGTTTTTCTGCATCAATAATACGCTTCTGACCTTCATCACGAGCACCCGCCAATTCGGCCTGTACGCGCTTTTCGGCAGCTTGCATTTCTGCACGGCCACGATCGGCTGCTGCCAGTCCGTCTGCGATTTTCTTGGCGCGCTCATCGAGCGCGTTCATCAGTGGCGGCCACACAAACTTCATTGTGAACAATGCCAAGATGAAGAAAACCCCAAACTGAACGAACAATGTTGCGTTTAAGTTCACGGTAATTCCTTATCTAAATGGATCAAGCCGAAAGCTGTTTGCTTCCGGCAGTAGAAGGAAAAACTGATTATTTGAATGGGTTTGCAAATGCGAACAACATTGCGATACCAACACCGATCAGGAACGCAGCATCGATCAGACCAGCCAACAAGAACATCTTAGTTTGCAATGTGTTCATCAATTCAGGTTGACGAGCAGACGCTTCCAGGTATTTACCACCCATGATAGCGATACCGATACAAGCACCGATAGCGCCCAAGCCGATGATCAAACCGCAAGCCAAAGCAACAAAAGATAAATCAGTCATGACATTTCCTTAAAAGTTAAAAATAATAAAAAGCTAAAACTAAAAAACCAAAACTAAAAACTGAATCAACAACTACGATAGAACTTAAATCTTAGTGATGTTCGTGAGCCTGACCGATGTACACCAGTGTCAGCATCATGAAAATAAACGCTTGCAGGAAAACAATCAGAATGTGGAAGATAGCCCAGATGGAGCCTGCTACCAAGTGACCGAAAACACCAAATACTGTTGCCATTGAACCAAGTAAAGCAATCAACAGGAACAATAATTCGCCCGCAAACATGTTACCGAACAATCGCATACCCAAAGAAACGGTTTTTGCAGCAAATTCGATCAGTTGCAGAATCAGATTGAACGGTGCCATCTTGATACCGAATGGTGCAGAGACCAATTCGTGTAAGAAACCGCCTAAGCCTTTGATTTTAACGCTGTAATACAGCATCAGCGCCAACACACCGAGAGAGATACCTAAAGTACCATTTAAATCGGCAGTTGGTACGACACGGTGATGAGGGAAAATATGCTCAATGCCTAAGAGTGCAAATAAACCTGAAAACAAATCAACAGGCAAGAAGTCGAGAGAGTTCATCAGGGCAACCCAGACGAATACAGTCAATGCCAATGGAGCAATAAAACTACGGTCACCGTGAACGATGCCTTTGGACTGCTCCTCTACCATTTCAACCAGAATTTCTACTGCTGCCTGGAAGCGTCCTGGAACACCTGAAGTGGCTTTGCGGGCTGCAAGCCATAACAAGATGCTGCCGACGACGCCGGAGAATATGGACCAAAAAATGGTATCCATATTGAAAATAGAAAAATCAACGATTTTATCTTGGTGGTGTGTCGAGAAATGTCCAAGGTGATGGACAATATATTCTGACGCGGTTGGTGCGTGCTCGGTTGCGCTCATGGTCGTTGTCTAAATAGTAAAATGAAATAACTTTTCAATACTACGATGAAGGCGATCAGAAAAGCCGGCCAGTTGACATCGCGGTACCAGTAGACAACCGCAGCCATTAGCGCAATTGTCAATGCAATCTTGATAAATTCACCAATGAAAAAACTCATCGGGTTGGCTCCTCCGGGCTTTCGGGCGCTCATAGTCAGGCGCAACGCGAAAAATGCATTTGGAACCACACAACACATCCCACCAAAAAAAGCGGACAGTGCTAACGATACATTGCCGAATATTCCAGCGAGCATAGCCACAAGCACAGCTGCTGCCATTTGCAACAGAACGATACGTGCCATGCTTCCCCCGCTCTTTCAGGACTTATGCAAAACAGTCCTCTGAACGTCAGAACAATTTTGCATAAATTCTAGGATTGATCATCGATTGACTGTTGAATATCAACACATTCGCCACAATTTAGCAGGCAGCGTATATCCTCGCCAATCAAAACCACGGAATTATACGTGGTAGTGCGTAACATCGTCAAACGTTTGATACAACGCATCAAAATGAGACACAACTGTTTTTTCAGCTATTTTTGACTTTGCTCAACAGCTCTGCAAGCCAATACTGGCCTTGCTCCCAGGCATCAAGACCAGAATCGCCGTTTATATGCCCTTTTGCACCAATATGGTGAAATTCAGCATGCCATTTCTCGGCCCATCTGTTTGCAGTCTGCAAATCACACCAGATATCGTCCTCTGAAGCAACGACTTTGCATGGAAACGGGAATGCGATTTCAGGCATAGGCGCAAAACTGGATGCTGGAAAATCAACACGATTAACATCCGGAGGGGCAACCAAAAATGCGGCTTTCACTTTACTTTTATCGTGAACACCAGGCATTTCAAGCGCAACCCACCATGCTGTCAGCGCACAGCCGAGACTATGCGCGACAAGAATTACATCTTCCTTACTACTGTCAATTGCGCTGGACAGGTGGGCGAGCCAGTCATCAAGTTGCGGCGTATTCCAATTTGCCTGCTGCACCCTTTCAGCATCAGGCATACGATGCTCCCACAAGGTTTGCCAATGTGTGGAACCAGAATTATATAAACCGGGTAACAGCAGAATTTTCATCAGTAATATCAGTAATTATTGACCACGAATTTTCAATATGATGCCATCCAGAGAGTCGAGATCGGCAAAATCGATCATCATTTGACCTTTGCCTTTGCTCCCCATTTTCAAAACAACCTGTGTTGCAAGCAAATCGGACAATTCTTCTTCCAGTCGTTTAATATCTCTTGATTTTTCTGCCTTATCGCGAGATTTCACAGCGCTGACTTCCGCAATTGTTTTCGCCACCAATTTCTCAGCTTCACGCACAGACATTCGTTTGGCGACAATCTGGTTCGCCAGCTGTATTTGTGTCGCGGCATCTGTTGCGAGCAAAGAGCGAGCATGGCCCATATCGATATCACCTGCCATCAGCATGGTTTGTACCGGTTTGGCAAGATTCATCAGCCGCAGTAAATTCGATACCGCGCTACGCGAACGACCTACAGCATTTGCCGCTTGCTCGTGTGTGAAAGAGAAATCGGTTATCAGCCTGTGTATCCCCTGCGCCTCTTCGAGAGGATTCAGATCTTCGCGCTGCATGTTCTCGATCAACGCCATGGCAGCTGCCGTCTGATCGTCTACATCTTTCACGAGAACCGGCACTTCTTCCAATCCAGCCATTTGCGACGCCCTGAAACGACGCTCACCGGCAATGATCTCATACCGTGTCACACCATTATTCTGCCCTATCGGACGTACCAGTATTGGCTGCATCAGGCCTTGTGCTTTGATCGATGCGGATAACTCTGCCAACGCTCCCTCATCCATACGAGTACGTGGCTGATACTTACCAGCCTGCATCTGTGTTACCGCAAGGCTGGTAGGAGCACCGCTGATCGTTGGTGCGACCTCTGCGAAATCACTTGCCCCTCCCAACAAGGCATCAAGCCCACGTCCGAGGCCTTTTTGTTTTTTTGTTGCCATACTTTATTTATCCAATTGTTTAATTCTCTCAACCATTTCCGCACCAAAAGCGATGTACGCCTGAGCCCCTTTGGAAGAAGGATCGAACACCACGCCAGGTATCCCGTACGATGGGGCCTCTGCCAGACGGACATTACGCGGAATAACGGTCTTAAACACTTTGTCGCCAAAGTGCTGTTCCAACTGATCCGACACTTGTTGAGATAACGTCATCCGCGGGTCAAACATCACACGCAGTAATCCAACAATTTTTAAATCTGGATTCAGATTCGCGGATACTTTTTTAATGGTGTTAGCTAAATCTGATAATCCCTCAAGAGCGTAATATTCACATTGCATAGGAATAATGACGCCATTGGCTGCGCATAATCCGTTTAAAGTCAGCATCGACAACGCCGGTGGACAATCAACCAAAATAAAATCATATTCTTGATCAACCAAAGACAAGGCATTGCGCAAACGTTTATCGCGATTGTCGAGTTCAACCATTTCTACTTCTGCCCCAGCTAATTCCCGATTTGCCGGCAGCACATCAAATCTGCCGGATTCAGACCGCTGCCGAGCAGTAGCGACATCGGACATTCCCAGCAAGACTTCGTACACAGAAGCTGTCAGCTTGGATTTGTTGATACCCGCCCCCATCGTGGCGTTACCCTGGGGGTCGAGGTCAACCAGTAATACTCGTTGATCCAATTTTGCCAATCCGGCAGCAAGATTCACGGTAGTGGTGGTTTTGCCAACGCCACCTTTTTGGTTTGCTACACAAAAGATTTTTGCCATAGAGGTTTTCTGTAAATAATTCAGGCGGAGGTTTTCTTAACGAAAACAAGATGACGAGATGCCTGTAAGCCAGGCACAACCAAAGGCTGGACTCCGGTCACTTCCCATCCCTCGGGCAAACGTTCTATTTCCTTGTCAGGAGCGACACCTTTCATCGCGATGAATTGTCCACCATCTGCCAGCAAATGTCCCGACCAATTAATAAAATTGCATAATTCGGAGAACGCACGCGAGGTAATTACATCGAATTTTTCCGTAACTTCCAGTGCTTCTACCCGTCCGGTGTGCACTGTCACGTTTTTTAAGCCTAGCTCCGTTTTCACCTGCGTTAAAAATGCGGTCTTTTTACTCACAGTATCGATCATTGAAACAGATGTCTGCGGATACACAATTGCCAGTATCACACCGGGTAACCCACCACCAGCACCGACATCCAGTACGCGACGGGTTTGTTTGAAAGCAGGAGTCGCTGATAAAGAATCGAGCAGATGTTGTTTGACCATTTCGCTTTGGTCACGGATAGCGGTTAAATTGTAAACAGCATTCCATTTTGACAATAATTTCAAATAAGACATTATGTTATCAATTTGATCATTATTTAATTCTAAACCTAATTCACCTACCCCATTGATGAGCATGGTACGCAAAATCGAAGTATCAGCATTATTCACGATACGTCTCCAATGGAGCTGTCGGTAGTTTCACGTGAAACGGCAAATTCTTTAAAGCCACGCTTTTTCAAATGCACCAATAAAAGAGAAATAGCTGCCGGAGTAACGCCAGATATACGCCCACACTGCCCCAGAGTTTCAGGTTGATGTTTGTTCAATTTTTGACGCACTTCAATCGATAAGCCATTGACTTCCATATAGTCAAAGCCGACTGGCATTTTTAAGTTTTCAAAATAGGCGTGTCGTTCAACTTCTTTAGCTTGCCTGTCGATATAGCCCGCATATTTGATCTGAATTTCAACCTGCTCTTTGACGGATACATCTTCAACACCAGGTCCAGCCAACAATGCTCCCTCTGTACCTTGCAATGTCATCAGACTTTCATAGGTGACCTGAGGGCGTCGCAATAAATCTGCCAACGAATATTCGCGCTCCAACGCCTTACCAATCACCCGCTCCGCTTCAGCATCAGCAAGAATTCTTGGATTGACCCAAGTTGAGCGCAAACGCTCTGTTTCACGTGACACACTTTCTCGTTTCTGCTCAAATGCAAACCATTGATCGTCGCTGACACAACCGAGTTGACGACCAATTTCTGTTAAACGCATGTCAGCATTATCTTCACGCAAACTCAGACGGAACTCTGCACGACTGGTGAACATGCGATATGGCTCTTGCACACCTTTCGTAATCAGATCGTCGACCAACACACCAAGATAAGCTTCATCACGCCGTGGCACCCAGACATCTCTACCCTGCGTTTGCAGCGCTGCGTTTAAACCAGCCAACATGCCTTGCGCCGCAGCTTCTTCGTAACCTGTTGTGCCGTTAATTTGCCCTGCAAAAAACAAACCTTCAATCTGTCGTGTTTCCAATGATGATTTCAGTCCACGCGGATCAAAATAATCATATTCAATTGCATAACCGGGGCGCAAAATATAGGCGTTTTCCATGCCACGCATAGATCGCACCAGATCAAGCTGCACATCAAACGGCAGGCTGGTAGAAATTCCGTTGGGATAGAATTCATTCGTAGTTAAGCCTTCTGGCTCAAGAAAAATCTGATGTGACTCTTTGCTGGCGAAACGGTGGATTTTATCTTCGATAGATGGACAATAACGTGGGCCGACACCTTCGATCACACCGGTGTACATTGGGCTACGATCAAGACCCGCACGAATAATGTCATGCGTTTTTTCATTCGTATGCGTAATCCAGCATGGCACTTGCCTTGGGTGCATGGCTGTATTTCCCATATACGAGAACACTGGTACTGGATCCAGATCGCCAGGCTGCTCCTGCATCACAGAAAAATCAATGCTGCGACCATCAATACGTGGAGGCGTTCCAGTTTTTAAGCGTCCCTGTGGCAAAGCCAATTCTTTGAGGCGGGCGGATAATGAAATGGCGGGAGGATCCCCTGCTCTTCCAGCCGAATAATTATTCAAGCCAACATGGATTTTTCCATCAAGGAAAGTACCGGCAGTCAGTACTACGGCACGAGCACGAAATTTAATACCAACCTGTGTCACCGCACCAACGACACGATTTCCTTCTACCAGCAAATCGTCCACGGCCTGCTGAAACAGCCACAGATTATTTTGATTTTCAAGCCGACGACGGATGGCCTGCTTATATAATATTCTATCTGCCTGAGCACGGGTTGCCCGAACCGCCGGACCTTTAGACGAATTCAGAATACGAAACTGTATTCCGCCTTCATCTGTGGCAATCGCCATCGCCCCACCCATCGCGTCCACTTCCTTGACCAAATGTCCCTTGCCGATTCCACCAATCGAAGGGTTACAGGACATCTGGCCAAGTGTCTCAATATTATGGGTAAGCAACAACGTAGTTTGCCCCATACGTGCGGCAGCAAGAGCCGCTTCTGTGCCAGCGTGACCACCGCCGACAACAATGACATCAAATTCTTTTGGATAAAACATAGTAGCTTCTGGCAAACAAGGACTCTAAGAGCCACGATTATAGTTTGTTTTGAAGATGATTCACTTTTCGGACTCAGAATACAGAAAATAATTCAGCCTTATGTTTCACGTGAAACATAAGGCTGAATTATTAAATAGACATCGAAATAGAATCAATTATTGTTTCACGTGAAACCCTTACTTGAAAAATGCGTCATAACTTGTCTTGCAAATCAATGCGGTAACAACCCCAAGAAACATTTTTCTGACAAATCCAGTTCCGTGTTTAATCGCCAAATGACTACCAATCACCGAACCCGCGATGCCACATGCAGCCATTACCGTACCCAGCAACCAGATCACATGTCCGCTAAAACCAAACCAACTCAGTGCAGCAGCATTACATGCAACGTTCAATACTTTCGCCACCGCAGAAGCGCGTAGAAAATCATACCCAAACATACGAACAAACAAGAACATAAAAAAACTACCCGTGCCAGGGCCGAAAAATCCATCATAAAACCCTACTCCTGCCCCGACCAACATCGCCATCTGAATTTCCTTTTTGCCAGAAAAAACAGGTGAATTATTTGCACCAAATTCCTTTTTCTTAAAAGTATAGACAGCGACTGCCAACAAGATGAAAGGTAAGGCCTTGCGTAAATAAGTCGGCGGGATATGCGTCACCGCAAAGGCTCCCGCAAAAGCAAACAGAAATGCCATTGCCGCTGCAGGAATCACCATCGCCCATCGGACACGAACCTTATTGATATAGTTACGGGCAGCGACTGTCGTGCCCCAGATACCTGCAAACTTGTTGGTTCCAAGTAGAGTCGCAGGTACAACTCCTGGTAAAAAAGAAAACAGCGCGGGAACCTGAACCAGGCCACCACCACCAACAATGGAATCTACAAAACCGGCAAAAAATGCGGCAAGTCCTAATAAGGCAATATCGATCATGAAATTTATTAAAGTTAAGCTATGACAACCAGAGTTCTGGCAAGCTAGAGAGGATATCAACACTTCGTCATATCCGGTGATACAGAACGTCTCAATAACCAGCAGAACAGAAAGCAAGCCATGAAAAATTTCGAGTTCCAGACCGTACCCACGATCATCAGCCAGCTAGGGGCAGCAGGCCAGTTAGGAAATATTATCCGCCAGCATTATCCTGCCAGCCAACACATTCTGCTTGTCACTGACGCCGGATTTCTGAAAACAGGTTTAGTACAACCTGCTATCGATAGCATTGAAGCACAACAATTAAAAGTCAGTGTATTTTCAGATGTCGTAGCTGATCCTCCGGAATCTGTTGTAACAGAGGCAGTAGCCAATGCTCGTGCACTCAACATTGATCTTGTGGTTGGACTCGGTGGCGGCAGCTCTATGGACGTTGCCAAGTTAATTGCCATACTCGTCGGTAGCGATCAGACTTTAGCATCGATGTACGGCATAGGAAACGTCAAAGGCAAACGACTACCGTTGATTCAAATTCCTACCACTGCCGGCACCGGCTCTGAGGTCACACCAATTTCTATCGTCACGACGGGTGCAACCACCAAAATGGGCGTTGTCGCACCTCAGCTATACGCCGATATAGCGATTCTCGATGCAGAATTAACCGTTGGCTTGCCTACAAAAGTCACCGCTGCAACGGGTATCGACGCGATGGTGCATGCTATTGAGGCTTACACCACCAAACATAAGAAAAATCCGCTGTCTGACATGTTGGCTCGCCAGGCATTAAAATTACTCTGGAACAATATTGACCAAGCCTGTACCAACGGCAGTAATCTTGTTGCCCGCCAATCCATGTTGTTGGGCGCGATGCTGGCTGGGCAATGTTTTGCCAATGCGCCCTGCGCGGCAGTGCATGCACTGGCATACCCTATCGGCGGGATTTTTCATGTGCCGCATGGCTTATCCAATTCATTAGTATTACCTCACGTCTTACGCTTCAACACGCCTTATGCAGCAGAACAATATGCAGAATTGGCGGACATCATTGCACCTGATGCGACTGGTAGCACTGAAGCTCGCAGCAATGCATTGATCAGCGCTATGCAGGATCTGGCACAGCGTACAGGGATAGAAACCCGCTTACATCAGGTAGGGATCAGCGAAAGCCATCTGGATCAGTTGGCAACCGATGCCATGTTACAAACGCGGTTATTAGGCAATAATCCGAGAGAAGTAACATTCACCGATGCCAGAGCCATTTACGCGGCGGCACTGTAATGGTGCCAATCAATGCCATGTTGATGTTGCGCTGGTTGGTTTCAGAACCGGTGCAATATGTGTGTAAGTGACGACAACATGTATTCCATATTGGAACAGTATTATTGTCAAAGATAATTGATTGTTAATTTAATACTATTAATTTAATATTGTTAAATAGTAATTAATTTTGATAATTGACACGTACTTTCTTGATAGATGGATAGATAGATATACGTTTCAGATTTAAAAAAAAACCCCGAAAAATCGGGGCTTTTTTTATATCAATATCAACAAATATCAACCTGTTTTTGTCTTCGCTGATCGCTGAAATAACTCTGTGAGTTCACCAACAATACCTTTACGGAACAACAACACACAAACGATAAAGATAAAGCCTGTCACGATGGTCACTGAATCCCCCAGCGTGCGGAACCAATCTATCGTCGTGATATCAGCAAGAAGATTACCGAGGTCGCCCAATTTGTTTTCCAGAGCAATAATGATGACGGCACCAACAATGGGGCCCACCAACGTACCTAAACCGCCCACCAGGGTCATTAACACGACAAGGCCAGACATGGACCAATGTACGTCCGTAAGCGTCTCAAAACCCAGTACCAGCGTTTTAGTAGAGCCTGCCAGACCTGCCAATGCGGCAGAAAGCACGAACGCCAGCAATTTGTACTTATCCACATCGTAGCCCAACGAAATGGCACGAGGTTCATTTTCCTTGACCGCTTTCAATACCTGACCAAATGGCGAATGTATCGTTCTGACGACCAAAGCAAAGCCAGCAACAGCAATCGCTAACACCACATAATACAAAGTCAGGTCTGACGTCAAATCCAGACTACCCAGCAATTTGCCACGTGGAATGCCTTGTAAGCCGTCTTCACCGCCAGTAAATTTAGCCTGCAAGAAAACAAAGTACAACATCTGCGCCAATGCCAGCGTAATCATCGTGAAGTAAATCCCCTGACGACGAATTGCCAACGCTCCCATAACCAGACCGATAAGTGCAGCTGCCGCAACGCCAAGCACAATACCCAACTCCATCGGCAAGCCTGCATCGCGTATGGCCCAGCCGGTGATATAACCTGCACCACCAAAAAATGCGGCATGGCCAAAGGAAAGCAACCCGGTAAAGCCAATCAGCAGATTAAATGCACAGGCAAATAAGGCAAAACACAACAACTTCATCAAAAACACGGGGTAGACAAACAACGGTGCTGCCAGCAATGCGACGAGGGCAATGCCATAGCCAATTTTCTTATTCATAGTCGCTCCGATTATTTTTCTTTACCGAACAGGCCAGCAGGACGAATCATCAGAACAATTGCCATGACGATAAACACCACGGTTGCAGACAATTCCGGATAAAAGACGCGGGTCAGGCCTTCGATAATGCCCAGGCCAAGGCCCGTCAGAATCGATCCAAGAATAGATCCCATACCGCCAATGACGACCACTGCAAACACGGTGATAATCAGATTTGACCCCATCAGCGGAGAGACTTGAATCACAGGTGCCGCCAACACACCGGCAAACGCTGCCAGAGCCACGCCAAAACCATAAGTCAGAGTTACCATCAAAGGCACATTGACACCAAAGGCTTCTACCAATTTAGGATTTTCTGTTCCTGCACGCAGATAAGAGCCGAGTTTGGTTTTTTCGATCACGAACCAGGTTGCAAAACACACCACCAACGATGCCAGCACAACCCAGGCACGGTAATTCGGCAAAATCATAAAGCCAAGATTGGTCGCGCCGAGCAGGGAATCAGGTACCGAATAAGGTTGGCCGGAAACACCGTAAATAGAACGAAATACACCTTCCAGCATCAGCGTGATACCGAAAGTCAGTAAGAGTCCATATAAGTGGTCAAGCTTATATAACCAGCGCAACATGGTTTTTTCGATAATTACGCCGAACACACCAACCAGTAACGGAGCCAGAATCAGCATCACCCAGTAATTGATGCCGAAGTAATTCATCCCCATCCAGGCGAGAAATGCGCCCATCATATACAGCGCACCATGCGCAAAATTGATCACGTTCAGCAAGCCAAAAATCACTGCCAAACCGAGAGACAGCATCGCATAGAACGAGCCGTTGACTAAACCCAGCAAGAGCTGGCTCAGCATCGCCTGAAGCGGAATACCAAATATTTCCATGGCGCTCTTTTTTAAAAAACCCCATACAAATGGGGTGATGTCAGAAAAAGGATGTGTCAGTCAAAAACACGACACATCCCTGTTGAAGCAATGCGATGAATAGAAAAACCGATGACTGTTAAGAGAGTCCGCAACAACTGCGATGCAGTATTGAAACTCTCTTCAGCAACTTATTTCCACGCCGCACACTTAGATTCTGCTTTGGTCGTAAATGCTTGCTCGCCAGGAATCGTCTGTGCCACTTTGTAGTAATCCCATGGTTCTTTGGATTCAGCCTGAGATTTCACCTGCATCAGGTACATGTCGTGAATCATGCTGCCATCACCACGGACATAACCATTTTTTGCGTAGAAGTCATTGATCTTCGCACTTTTCAGTTTTTCCATGACTTTTTGCGTATCGTCCGAACCCGCTGCCTTGACTGCGTTCAGATACGTGATCGTTGCCGAGTAATCTGCTGCTTGCAGACTGGATGGCATTTTTTTCATTTTTTCAAAATAGCGACGTGACCAGGTACGTGATTCTGGCGATTGATTCCAGTACCAGCTATCAGTCAGGTACATGCCATGAGTCGCATTCAAACCAAGAGAATGAATATCATTGATAAACATCAGCAAACCTGCCAGCTTCATGGTTTTAGTAACGCCGAATTCATTTGCAGCCTTCACAGCATTGATGGTGTCACCACCCGCGTTAGCCAGTCCAAGAATTTGTGCTTTGGAAGCCTGTGCCTGCAACAGGAAAGATGAAAAATCCGATGCAGATAATGGATGTTTAACTGAGCCAGATACCGTGCCACCATTGGCTTTCACCACTGTTGCGGTATCGGCTTCGAGAGAAGCGCCAAACGCATAATCGGCTGTCAGGAAATACCAGCTCTTACCGCCCTGTTTAACAACGGCAGAACCCGTTCCCTTTGCCAGCGCTACGGTGTCATACGCATAGTGGATTGTGTTGGGAGTACATTCTTCATTGGTCAGGCGGGCAGTACCGGCACCGATAGAGATAAAGATTTTTTTCTTTTCAGCAGCGACTTTGGACATGGACAAGGAAGTACCGGAATTCGTTCCGCCGATCAGCATATCCACGCCGTCACGATCAAACCATTCGCGGGCGCGACTGGCCGCGATATCTGCTTTGTTCTGGTGATCTGCTGTCACCAACTCAATTTTTTTACCAAGTACCGTACCACCAAAATCTGCAATTGCCATCTTGATGGCTTCTGCACCGCCCTGACCATCGATATCAGAGTACAAACCAGAAACATCTGTAATAAAACCGATCTTGACCGTATCACCGGATACCTGTGCACTTGCAGAACCTGCCAGCGCGGATAAGGCTGTTGCTACTGCGAGACTAGCTACCTTGAATGTTGTTTTCATGCGTCTTCTCCCATCGTTTTTATATAAAACCTGCGGCATGTGCTTGGCAGGCAGATCAACAATTTACACACCTAATAGTTCGTTCAAGACCGGCATTTTTTCTTGCAATTGAGAAGACGAAAACGTCTCTACAATCTGGCCATGTTCCATCACATAGAATCTGTCCGCCAGCGGCGCAGCAAAGCGGAAGTTCTGTTCCACCATCACAATCGTGTAGCCCTTGGCTTTCAACGTCGTGATCATGCGTGCCAAAGCCTGCACGATGACGGGAGCAAGACCTTCTGAAATTTCATCCAGTAACAACAAGCGCGCACCCGTGCGCAAAATACGGGCAACTGCCAGCATCTGCTGCTCACCACCAGACAGACGGGTCCCCTGACTATTTTTACGTTCTGCCAGATTAGGGAACATGTCATAAATTTCTTCGATCGACATACCTTGGGTTTCACGTGAAACAGAAGGCGGCAGCATCAAATTTTCTTCTGTGGACAACGAAGAAAATATCCCTCGCTCTTCAGGGCAATAACCAACACCCAGATGCGCTACTTTATACGTTGGCAGATGAATCGCTTCTACGCCATTAATTTTGATTGATCCCTTGCGCGCTCCGGTCAAGCCCATAATGGCACGCATGGTGGTTGTACGACCAGCGCCATTACGTCCAAGCAGCGTCACGACCTCGCCCTGATTTACTTGCAGGTTCACGTCGTGCAGGATGTGTGATTCACCATACCAAGCCTGCAAATGACTGATTTCCAGCGCGACTTTTTTTGCAGAGTCACTCATGCATGCGCTCCTTCCAGTTCGCCGCTGGTACTGCCCATGTAGGCTTCCATGACCTTCGGATTATTTGATACTTCGTTGTATGTTCCTTCGGCCAGCATCGCACCACGCTGCAATACGGAAATCTTGTCGCAGATACCGGACACCACACTCATGTTGTGTTCCACCATCAGAATAGTGCGTCCTGCCGATACTTTTTTAATCAGCTCAGTCACACGATGCACGTCCTCATGCCCCATTCCCTGCGTTGGTTCATCCAGCAACATCATCTCTGGTTCCATGGCCAGGGTAGTGGCAATTTCCAGCGCGCGCTTACGGCCATAAGGTAAATCCACTGTCACGATATCGGCGAATTGCGTCAGATCGACCAATGCGAGCAACTCCATGGCCTTGTCATTGAGCCGGGTCAGACTGGCTTCGGTTTTCCAGAAATGGAACGAAGTACCGAGCTGCCTTTGCAAGCCGATACGCACATTTTCCATGACCGTGAGATGAGGAAAAACAGCCGAAATCTGAAATGAACGAATGATGCCCTGACGTGCAATTTGTGCCGGTTTGGCAGACGTAATATCACGTCCATTGAACAAAATTTGCCCCGATGTGGGAACCAGAAACTTGGTGAGCAAATTAAAGCAAGTCGTTTTACCGGCACCGTTAGGGCCGATCAATGCATGGATATGTCCACGCTGTACTTGCAAATTGACTTCGCTCACGGCGGTGAAGCCCTTGAACTCTTTGGTCAAACGCTTGGTCTCGAGGATGACGTTGGTCATCGTGTCTCCTTGTTGTCTTGCTTCAGGCCCTTTTCGGGTCCACTTATTTCAACATGACAAACCCGCTGATCTGGCAGCGGGTATTTTTATTATTGTCGGGACTGTTTCTCATCTGAGTCCCGATGATGTTTTTTGATAGTACCTAGCAAACCGAGTTCACAACAATACGGTATAACTACTGTAAGTAGTTTTACTGATGCTGTAAAAACAACAGCTATTTCTGCAAAATACATTGTGCTGCTTTTTCAGCAATCATCACCGTCGGTGAATTCGTATTGCCTGAGGTGATGGTCGGCATCACAGAAGCATCTGCAACGCGCAGACCTGCAATACCCAAAACCCGCAACTGGCTATCCACAACGGCGCTGAGGTCGTCTCCGCGCCCCATTTTACAGGTACCGACGGGATGGAAAATCGTCGTACCGATATCCCCGGCAGCCTTCGCCAATTCTTCTTCTGTACGGAACTGCGCACCTGGTTTCATTTCTTCTGGCGCGTATTTTTGTAATGCTGGTGCTGCCACAATCTGTCTTGTCAGCGTCAGTGAATCAGCTGCAATTTTTCGGTCTTCTGGTGTACTTAAATAATTTGGCACGATCTTTGGCGCGGCCAAAGGATCATGGCTGGCAATGCGCACATGACCGCGCGACGTGGGGCGCAAATTGCAGACGCTGGCGGTAAATGCCGGAAAATCATGTAACGGATCGCCGAATTTTTCCAGTGATAAAGGTTGTACGTGGTATTGCAGATTGGGAGTTACCTGCTGCGCATCTGATTTGGTAAATACGCCCAGTTGCGAAGGTGCCATCGACATAGGACCGCTCTGAAACAAGGCATATTCAAGTCCGATACGAGCTTTGCCGATCAGGCTGTTCGCCATTTTATTGAGCGTTTTAGCACCGCTGATTTTGAATGCTGAACGGATTTGTAAATGGTCTTGCAGGTTGGCACCGACACCGCTTAAGTGATGCACCACAGGCACGCCGACCTGCTGTAAATGCGCAGCATCA
Organism: Undibacterium sp. SXout7W; assembly: GCF_049339385.1. Taxonomy (NCBI): domain Bacteria; kingdom Pseudomonadati; phylum Pseudomonadota; class Betaproteobacteria; order Burkholderiales; family Oxalobacteraceae; genus Undibacterium; species Undibacterium sp. SXout7W. Next base: position 54,077 of record NZ_JBMPPF010000002.1, read on the forward strand.
CCAATTCCTGAATGCTGCAAAATGGCTGGCGAGCCAATGGCTCCTGCCGCCAGTACGGTTTCCTGCACGGACTCGGCAAACCACTCGCGACCGCCGCCAATGAACTCCACACCGGTACAGCGCTTACCGTGTTCATCAGCGCTGATGCGCAGGCGCTTGACCTGACATCCGGTCATGATCGTCAGATTCGGGCGACTGGACGCTGGCCGCAAAAATGCCTTGGATGCGTTCCAGCGTATGCCCCGCTTCTGGTTAACATCAAAATAGGCGCTGCCTTCATTATTGCCACGGTTGAAATCTTCCGTTTTTGGGATACCAATCTGCTCTGCCGCATCGCGGAAGGCATCCAGAATTTCCCATGATAAACGCTGTTTTTCAACCCGCCATTCACCGCCGCGTCCATGAAACTGCTTGTCGCTGCTGTAATGGTCTTCACTCTTTTTAAACAGCGGCAATACCTGCTCCCAACGCCAACTGTCATCGCCCGTATGAGCCGCCCATTCGTTGTAATCACGTTCCTGACCACGCATATAAATCATGCCGTTAATGGAAGAACAGCCACCCAGCACTTTGCCGCGCGGATAAATCAGGCTGCGGCCATTGAGCCCCGGTTCTGACTCGGTACGAAACATCCAGTCAGTACGCGGATTGTTAATGCAATACAAGTAACCTACAGGAATATGTATCCAGACATAATCATCTTTTCCACCCGCTTCCAGCAACAACACGCGCTTGTCCGGATTTTGTGTCAGCCGGTTTGCCAGCACACAGCCAGCAGTACCGGCACCGATCACGATGTAATCAAATTGTCCTGCAGATTCCATGGATTTCTCTTCCTATGCTTGTGATTCTCTGATCAGCGCCGCCATCAGTCCGGCAGCAGAAATATTGCGTGTACGTGCTACACCTTGCCCGCTCCACATCGACATCAGTTCGGTATTCTTATCTTTGGCAGCCTGGGCGCGAATACTGCCCGTTAATGCATTCTGGATCGGATAAGCAGGAACCCGCTCTGCCACCGGTGCCATCAACTGCATGAAACGGTTATCCAGACCACGTGCCAGACGACCGGAAAATGTGCGTGTCTGACGAGTCGTATCTTCCTGCGCATCCAGCAAACGCTGTTTGTAGGATGGATGAATACCCGATTCTGTCGTCGTCAGGAATGCGGTGCCGATTTGCACCCACTGCGCTCCCGCCGCTCTCACCCGGGCAATATCCTTACCATCCATCAAGCCACCCGCAGCAATGATCGGTACTTGCAAATGCGGGCGACACTGCGCCAGCAACTCCAGCAGGCTGAGAGTGGACTCTTCCTGCGCACCGATAAACGTACCACGATGGCCACCAGCTTCAACCCCTTGCAGGCAGATGGCATCAGCACCCATTGCCTGCCACACGATTGCCTCACGCAGATTCGTCGCCGTCCCGATCACCAGAATGCCCGCATCGTGCAGGCGCTGTAGCTGGCTACCGTGTAAAACATCAAATGCAAAACTCGCCACCGCCGGACGTGCCGTAATTAAGGCATCTAGTTGCGCCTCAAAATCTTCGCACCAGCGTGTGGGTGTCGGTACAGTCTCCCAACCCAATTCCGCACAGACGGGTTGCAGCAATTGCTTCGCTGCGTCCACTGCCGCCAAGTCCACTTGCGGACGCGCCTGCACAAATAAATTAATCGCAAACGGTTTATCAGTTAAGCGGCGTATATGTTCTGCCTGTTCAATGATGGTCAGCGGGCTGAGTAACGGTGCGGCAAGTGATCCCAATCCTCCTGCATTCGACACGGCAGCCACTAATTCTGGCGTGGTCGCACCGCCTGCCATTGGCGCCTGAATAATCGGATGTGTGCAGAGGGTATCGATGGTCAACATGATTGTTCCTGGTCAATTTTATATACTGGGATGGAGTATCAGATAGTGAACATCCAGTCTCGTTATTTTCTCAGCGAGATTGAACATATTCATCCATATACTCCCACATATTGATAACAAATTGAACAGGATTTGCACTACGTTTGCGGTTGCCTGTACGCGACTTGGATTGTGCTGATTTGATGAGCACTCCCAATAAAACAGACGACACACTCCCCTCCGCTGTTTCTTTACACAGATACAGCAGCCAACAAAAATACCGGAAAAATAATTAGGTAAAACCAACGACGGTCACCAGCCCACACAAATCATCTGAGACGCGTTTAGTCATTCCAGCGCTTCAGATGTACTCATGCTCAACCATGAGCAATCATGATCAACTACTCCGGCGAACCGTCCCCCGCAGCGCGATTTACTTCGCTACCGGCATCGTGAACTCAGCACCTTTATCTATGCTGTCAGGCCAGCGCTGCATGATGGATTTGTAACGGGTATAGAAACGAATGCCCTCTTCGCCATACGCATGCTGATCGCCAAACAAAGAGCGCTTCCAACCACCGAAAGAATGCCACGCCATCGGCACAGGAATAGGAACATTAATGCCAACCATACCGACCTGGATACGACGAGAAAATTCGCGTGCCGTATTGCCATCCGACGTGAATAGCGACACACCATTGCCAAACTCATGACGATTGATCAGTTCAACCGCAGATGCGAAATCCGGTACACGGACAATACACAGCACAGGTCCGAAAATCTCTTCACGGTGGATTTTCATACCCTCTTTGACGTGATCAAACAAAGTGCCGCCAAGGAAGAAACCACCTTCATGACCCGGTACTTGAAAACCACGGCCATCCACCAGTAATTGCGCGCCTTCGGTAACACCATCGGCAATATATCCTTCGATTTTTGCCTTATGAATGGCAGTAACCACCGGCCCCATTTCGGCATCGCTTTCCATGCCATTTTTAATCGTCAGCGCTTTCACACGAGGTACCAGCGCCTCGACCAATTTGTCTGCCACGTCACCAACCGCAACCGCAACCGAAATGGCCATACAACGTTCACCAGCGGAACCATACGCTGCGCCCATCAGCGCATCAACTGCCTGATCAAGATTGGCATCTGGCATCACCACCAGATGATTCTTGGCACCGCCCAGTGCCTGTACCCGCTTGCCCATGCGCGTACCTTCGCTGTAAATGTATTCAGCAATCGGCGTCGATCCGACAAACGAAATCGCCGCAACGTCCGGGTGCTGCAATAAGCCGTCCACTGCGGTTTTATCGCCTTGCAGTACATTAAAGACGCCATCCGGCAAACCCGCCTGTTTTAATAAATCTGCGATCAGTAATGCGCAGGAAGGATCACGTTCAGAAGGTTTCAGAATAAACGTGTTACCCGTTGCAATCGCCAATGGTGCCATCCACATCGGCACCATAAAAGGGAAATTAAACGGCGTAATCCCTGCTGTCACGCCCAGCGGTTGACGCAGGTTGTAATTATCAATACCGCCACCGATGTTGTCAGAAAACTGGGTTTTCAACAGTTGCGGCATACCGCAGGCAAATTCAACAATTTCAATACCCCGTGTCACTTCGCCCATTGCATCGGACAACACTTTGCCGTGCTCGCGTGTAATCAGCGTCGCCATTTCTTTATGATGGCGGTCGAGCAACTCCTTGAATTTGAACATCACGCGTGCACGCTTGAGTGGTGCGGTCTCTGCCCAGGCTGGTGCCGCTGCTTTTGCTGCTGCCACCACTGCATTGACTTCATCCAGATTGGCTAATACCACCTGTGCCACGACTTCACCAGTCGCCGGATTAAATACGTCTTGCTGGCGGCCGCTGGTCGATGGAAAAATCTGGCCATTCAGATAGTGCTGGAGAGTCGCAGTTGATGTCATAAGAAATCCTTAGTGAATAAAACAATGTTTGAGAGAGATTAATTCAGTCGCTTCTGCAAATCCAATGAGTTATTATCAATAGCATTATAAGAAATACTTATAATTAGAACTGACGAAAAATTGTCTGGACCAAGTCAGGTAAGCTTGCTGTGCTTTGAGCAACATTACTTGCAACTGCTATTCATTTCGCCAGCAGGCAACTCCACAGCGACGCAGGTATTACAAGCTTTATCACAAACAGCCGTCATGCTGCTGGGGTGGTTTCGCGTTATTCCTGATCATGCTTTGAATAGAATACTGGAACGATATCGTATCAACGACGAATCGCCATCATTATCAGCACAGCCCACTCTCTACTTCCTATGGACTTTACACAATTACGCGCTTTTGTCACCGTTGCCAGAGAGGGAAATCTGACCCGTGCGGCAGAACGTCTGCATGTGACCCAGCCCGCTGTCAGCCTGCAGATCAAAGCCTTGCAGGAAAATCTGCAATTACAGTTATTCAGCCGTAACGCCAGCGGCATGGCACTGACCAATGACGGTGCCAAACTGCTGCCCTACGCAGAGCGCGTTCTCTCCAGCATAGGCGAATTCCGGCAGGCGTCGAGTTCTTTACATTCGACCCTCAACGGTGAGCTGGCAATCGGTACGATTCTCGATCCGGAATTTACCCGCCTCGGGTTTTTTCTAAAGCGCTTAGTAGAAACTTATCCACAATTATCCACAAGGTTGCAACAAGGCATGTCTGGCTCGGTATTACAACAAATCCGCGCCGGAACACTGGATGTCGGTTTCTATCTGGGGCAGGTACCGGACGACGGCAAAACGCCTTGCCACAGCATCGTCCTGACAGAATTTACCTACCGCGTACTGGCTCCCAGCGGCTGGAAAACCCGTGTTCTGGGTCAGGACTGGCCTGCACTGGCAAAGCTTCCGTGGCTCTGGACACCGCCGGAGTCTGCGCATCACCGATTACTCAGCAAAATTTTTGCGGAATATGGTGTAGTGCCGAATAAAGTCGCGCTGGTGGATCAGGAGCCCTCCATGCTGGATCTGGTGAAATCAGGCGTCGGCCTGAGTCTGATCCGCGATTCGATTGCGATCCGCGAAGCCCATGCACACGGCCTGATCATTGCCGATGCCGTCAGCGTAGCAACAGAACTATGTTTCATCGCACAAGAAAAGCGGAAAAATGAAGCCATTATTGCCGCTACGTTTGAACTGATTAGTGAAAGCTGGCGTCTCGATGGCTGAACGTAGCTAAAAAAAGAGACCGAGCATGCCGTACCCGGGAAATTCAACTACGCTGAACACTACCTCGCTGTCGTATTTCGTTTTATAAAAAACAATGAAATTGTCACAGATACCTATCTGCGAAGCAGATTCAGCGGTATATTTCAAAGGATTCAGAAAAACTGTTGAGGTTGCATGTGTCACGATTAAACATCGTATCTGCCGGCGTTGCTGTTTGTATAGCATGTCTTCCCGCGTGGACACAGGCAGAAAATATCAAACTGATCATTCAGGAATTCGCCCCTTTTTCACATACTGATATCAAAAACGGTGAAATTCAGGGAATCCTGACGGAGAAAATTCAGGAAATCATCAAACGTGCCGGCGATACCAGTAGCATCACCAGCACGTCGCTGGCACGAGGTCTGCACGCCACAGCAAATGAAGACAACACCTGCCTGTTTGGCTTTCGCCGAACTCCGGAACGAGAAAATTTCTTTAGGTGGGTTGGCCCGCTCATTACGGACAACTGGGTTCTTTACGGCAGAAAAAGTGATCATCGTCAGTTAAAAACATTTGAAGATGCGAAACCGTATCCGATCGGCTCCTATAAAAATGCAGCGACCGGGCTGCAACTGACGGAACAAGGATACAAAATCCTGTTCGCCAGCCAGGATGAGGATAATCCTCGCTTGCTCGTCAATGGAAGAATCGATTACTGGATTGTGTCTGAACTACATGGCATGGTGATTGCGCAACAGCAAGGGGTTTACGCAGATATCGTTCGTGCTGCCCGCTACAAAAGTATAGAACTGAATATGCTGTGCAATATTCACATGGATAAACAAAAAATAGAGTTGTACAACAAACTGAATAAAGACATCGATAATGACGGAACGATGGAAAAAATTTTACGTAAATATGGAAGCAAGTAATGGCACGTTCAACCAAAGCCAGTAACGCAGTACAACGACTCAAAGAACGCAGTAATAACGCTCGTTACTCCATGGTTAGCATGGCAGACGGGCGTTTTTATCTGACTCTGTCAGTGGAAGGTCATGCGAGCGAAGTGATTTGTGACGCCATGGAAATGGATGATTTTGTCGCCTTCGTCAACGGCCTGCAAAAACAGGCACCCAAAAGAGTCAGCCAACTCGATGTTGCCTTTGAAAAAAAATTGCAGCATTCGCGGCAAAAATAACCAGAAATATACTGCGACTGTTTTCGCGATTGTTCATCTCTCTTCTTTCATTTTATCTATCAGTACCACAAGGAAATTCCCAATGACATCCCGCCTGCTTGCTGCACTCCTCTGCCTGTCCACATTCACCGCTACCGTCCTGGCGCAAACATCACAAACGCCGCAAAAAAACGATGCTCAGGTGATCGTCACCGCTGAAGGATTGAAAAAAATTGATCTGCAACCTGGAAATGGCATGGCTGCCATCAGCGGTAATTTTGTACGGGTTCATTACACCGGCTGGCTGTATGATCCTTTAGCTAAAAATGAACGTGGCACGCAGTTTGACAGTTCCCGTGGCAAAGCGCCTTTCGGCTTTTTGCTGGGAACGGGTCGTGTGATCAAGGGCTGGGATCTTGGTGTGGCAGGGATGAAGGCAGGTGGAAAACGCACCCTGATTATTCCGGCAGACCTTGCTTATGGCGCACGCGGCGCAGGTGGCGTGATACCTCCAAATGCGACACTGATTTTTGACGTGGAATTACTGGAAATTAAACAATAACAGCACAAAAAAAAAATGATTCTTGCGAGGCCAGCGGGGAAACCAGCACCGACTTATACACAGCTTATATGAAGCGTGTAACGGGTTGTACCGTAAGAAGCCATCACCCCACTGCGGCGGTTTGGCATCAGTCCTGAATAAATACTCTGCACGGAAATCAACATGACTTATCTGCTTGCACTTGACCAAGGTACTTCCAGTTCACGCAGTATCATCTTTGATCACCGGGGTCAGATCGTTGCCTCAGCACAGCAGGAATTCAGGCAACTCTTTCCACAACCTGGCTGGGTTGAACATGATCCAATCGATATCTGGCAAACCCAGCTAGCCACATGCCAACAAGTAATACAACAGGCAGGTTTGCCAGTCAGCGATCTTGCTGCCATTGGCATTACCAATCAGCGCGAAACCACGGTATTGTGGGATAAAAAAACCGGTCAGCCAGTGTACAACGCGATCGTCTGGCAAGATCGCCGTACGGCCAGCTACTGTGACCAGCTTCGTGCGCAAGGATATGCCACTGCGATTCAGGAAAAAACCGGCCTGATCCTCGATCCGTATTTTTCTGCCAGCAAACTCACATGGCTGCTGGATCATGTTCCCGGCGTACGCGCCCGGGCTGAACGTGGTGAACTGGCCTTCGGTACCATCGATACATGGCTGGCGTGGCAACTCAGCGCAGGTGAACTGCATGTCACGGATGTCAGCAATGCATCGCGTACGATGTTGTTCAATATACATACGGGCCAATGGGATCATGATCTGCTGAACTGGTTCACGATTCCAGACGCAATCCTGCCGGAAGTTCAGCCATCCGCCAGTCATTTCGGAACAACCAGCGTGTTCGGATCACCGATTGCCATCACCGGCATGGCAGGAGATCAGCAGGCAGCCTTGTTTGGTCAAGCCTGCTTTACTCCCGGTATGGCAAAAAATACCTATGGCACTGGCTGCTTCATGCTGATGCATACCGGTAATGTGGCGCCGGTATCGCATAATGGGCTCATCAGCACGGTCGCCTGCCAGACTGGGACTCAAGCGCAATATGCACTGGAAGGCAGCGTCTTTATTGGTGGTGCTGTGGTGCAGTGGCTACGCGATGGGCTCAAAGCAATACAACATTCGCCGGATGTAGAACAACTCGCGGCCAGCGTACCGGACTCTGGTGGCGTAGTCTTTGTGCCCTCGTTCACTGGATTAGGTGCACCTTACTGGGTACCGGACGCCAAAGGTGCAATTGTCGGGCTCAGCCGTGGCAGCACCGTTGCCCATATCGCCCGCGCAGCGCTGGAATCCATTGCTTTTCAAAGTACTGCACTATTGCAGGCCATGATCCTGGATGCAGTATCCCCCATCACTGAACTACGCGTCGATGGCGGCGCAGCTGCAAATAATTTGCTACTCCAGTTTCAGGCAAATCTGCTGGGAATTCCTGTCATTCGACCACGTATTACGGAAACAACCGCGCTCGGTGCCGCCTATCTGGCTGGTATTGGTGCAGGGATTTTTCACAATACCGCAGAATGCGCCGCACTCTGGCAAATTGATAGAGAGTTTATCCCCACCATGCCCAGAGCAGAAGCGCTGAATCTGATGGAAAAATGGGAAGTCGCGGTAAAACGTGTACGTTGACCCCGCATCCGTCATCAATTGTGGATAAAATGGCGGCCGGCAGGCATACAATGCCTTACTTGTTATTGCCCCTGTCGTTGTCCTTTTTTTGATCTCTTTTTGATCTCTTTTTGATCTCTTTTTGATCGTTTCTCTGTCTTGTTCATTCACTTCTGATTACCTTGATGAAATCCAAGTTTGCCCTGATGCTGGCTGTTCCAATGCTGACTCTCAGCTCTTCTGCCGTTATTGCAACCTCTGCAGCTACACCTGATATGAATGGCAGCAGCGTTCGTGTAACCAGTGCTGCCAGCACCGAACAGGCAACGCCTTCTTTTTTCGTTGTCACGCCGGATGAGTCTCCAAAGCAAACCCAGGGCGTGCAGATTGACACACCAAAAATGACCGTGCCAGAAAAAACAGCCAGTAACAAGAATGGGAAAGCAGATGTGCCTATCCAGGTTTGGTCTGGCCCTGTTCCACTCGCTGGTGGTTTATGGATACTGGTTGCCTCCATGCCAGTACTGGCTTCACTCTATTTTGCATATCAATTATTGTTATTCATCCAGGCACGCCGTCGTCGTTTGTCGATACGGCATGATCGTGATGGCAATGTCAGTGATGTTGATGTGAGCAATGCGTCTCAAAACAAGCAAAATTCCCCTCAATCGCCGCAATAAAGCGTGCCTTTCAACAGACGTCAGAAAATTTCATCCTATACATAGTTGTTTTATGTGTTTTTTCATCAATTCTTCATCAGCCTGTCACCTGCCTGTCACCTGACAAACTTACAGTTTCCGTATTCACAGTAATTACAGACCAGACCGGAGACTGATATGTCGAGCAAAGCCTTGATTGATAGTGCTGTATTTAATTCCACCACATCGGGCAGAAAAGGCATTGCCGACAAGCTCTTTGCACACTGGTTCAGCCGTCTTGTGTACGCACAAATCTGGGAAGATCCACAATCCGATCTGGATGCACTGCAATTGCGTCCGGGTGCAAATATTCTGACTATTTCCTCTGGTGGCTGTAATGCGTTGGCTTATTTATCCGCAGAGCCAGCTGCCGTGCACGCAGTTGATCTGAATGCAGCACATCTGGCGATGCTTGATATCAAGCAAAAAGCCATCAAACATCTGCCAGATTACGATGCCGTATTGGCATTTTTAGGCGATGCAAGTCAATCCGATAACATCAAACGTTATCAACGCCATATCCGGACACATTTATCCGAAGATGCATCGCATTTCTGGGAAAGTCGTTCACTGAGTGGTAAAGCGCGTTACCACTATTTCAGCAATCAGGCTTATCAGCATGGCTTGCTGGGGCAATTTATCGGCTTCGCCCATTTTTTTGTACGCATGATGGGTGGCGATATGAGCAAATTGCTGGAAGCCCGTAATCTGCAGGAACAAGCGCAATTATTTGAGCAACATGTCGCACCGGTATTTGAAACGCGCCTGTTCAAATTCATCGCGCGTCAGCCGCTGGCACTGTACAGCCTGGGTATTCCACCGTCTCAGTTTGAGGCATTAAAACGGGATGCCAGTCACGGTTTGCATCTGCTGTTCAAAGAAAGAATGCGTCATCTGGCCTGTGATTTTCCGCTGGAACAGAATTGTTTTGCGCAACAGGCATTCGGCCGTCGCTATAACACCCACCAGCAAACAGCATTACCCATGTATTTGCAGCAACAGCATTTTTATCGCCTGAAGCGCAACATCGATCGCCTGCATGCGCACCACACCACATTGACTGCATTTTTGCAGCAACAACCGCGCGGCTCTATGGATGCCTATTTGTTCCTGGATGCACAGGACTGGATGGATCAACAGCAAATCAGCGAACTCTGGCAAGAAGTGACCCGTACCGCTGCACCGGGAGCCAAAGTCGTTTTCCGTACAGGGGGGGAAGCATCTCCTTTGGAACATCAGCTACCAGCGAATCTCTTATCCGCGTGGACAACTGATACGGAACACAATCGCCGCCTGTACGCGACTGATCGCTCGGCAATCTATGGTGGCATGCATCTGTACATCAAACGCTGAATACCGGATTGATCAGTTTGAGTCATTTACTTCCTCCACGCCAGTTAGCGGACGCCTTATGGCTCTTAACTGCGCGCTCGCGTGGTGGTCAACACTGGGTAAGTAATACCCATTGCCAGATCGACAGCGTCACTATTGCCGGACACAATATTCCGATCAGCTTGCTGGAGCAAAGCGGATGGCAGGAAAGCTATGTCTCCAGCCCGCGTTCGACCTGGCTGCGTTATGCCCAACAGGAAGCTTTACGCCAGCTCCCTCAATCCGGCAGCTGGCTGACCACTGCCATGAAAACAGCCTTGCAACTGGCGTCATGCCCGGTATCGGCCCTGCTGAAAGGCGCCAGACTCGATCAGGCAGCGATTATCGGCAATCATTTGATCTCCACCAATCTGTATCCGGCATGGAATCATCAGGATATGCTGGAAATGACCATGCAACTGACAGGAACCTATTCAGAACGCCCGTTGATGATGCGCAATATTTGCCCAGCGGTGAATCCGGAACTGCATCAGATACTCTGCAAACTAGGCTGGCATATGATTCCTTCCAGAATGGTTTACCTGTGTGATCCACAAGAAAACGGCGTCTGGAAACACAATCACGTCAAGCAAGATGCCCGTTTGCTACGTCAGCCTGAGGTAGAAATTGTCTATCAGGATAATATCCATCCCAGTGATTTACCTGGCTTGCGCAAAGTTTTCAGACAATTATTCATAGACAAACATTCTCATCTGAACCCTGACTTCAGTCCTGCATTTTTTGAACTCTGCCTGGAAACCAGTTTTCTGGAACTGATCGGCCTGCGTTGGCAAGAACAATGGGTTGGTGTACTCGGCTTATATGCCCATCCAGACAGCGGCTGGATCACAACCCCACTGATCGGCTACGATACCAGCCTGCCGCAGGAACTGGGCTTATATCGACGTCTGATGGCCATCCTGCTACAACAAGCCAGACAACGGCATCTGCGACTCCATTACAGCTCAGGTGCGGCCAGATTCAAACGCGCACGCGGCGGCGTTGCTGCATTGGAATATACCGCAATATATACGCAGCACCTTCCCGCCATCCCTCGTAGCAGCCATCAGGCATTCAAAACTCTGCTACAAACCTGCGCTCCCACCCTGCTGACTCGTGCAGATCAATAAACAATTCCTACTTTAATAGCATCAATTTCAACCAAAAGTCGTGTGGATAAGTCTCTGCATATCCCCAACCAAAATTGGGGAAAAGTCAGTTACTTGTCCTCAGGCGTTTTTTTATCCCAAAACTATTACAGGACAGTACAAGGCTTATCAGGCGACATATACTTCTTTTAAGTCATTGTTTCTGTGAATAAAACAGGACTTATCCACAAAATATAGCGACGTTAACTACTATTACTATGTATATATAAACTAAGTTATATAAGTAAACCGCATTCCTGATTTTTCAACAAAACCGCTCTTTTTATCTTGATATCACTCTTTTCAAAGATCAAAAAACGATTAAGTCAGTTCAAAGTATTTATCGACAGCCATACTTTTCATTTTGAAAGCCTGAACGCTAAAAAATATCCATTACGAATTTATATCTGTCGACTTTTAAATAAAGACGACATATCTGCGGACAATTTTTTTTCTTGTAATGGGGTTCAGAGTCAACAACCTGAAAACCAGATGAAAAACATATTCTTTGTAGCAATATTGCTAGCCGTATCAGTGACTAAATCATTTCAATGTGGCAAAAACACACATGGAATGACGCGGCAAAGCCAATTTTTTTGAAAAATCGCTGTTTTACAGAAGTATTTTCACTAAAAAACCACACTTTTACATTTTTTTATGTGGATAACTCGGTCAATATCCACTGTACACATTGTGAGCAAGGATCTATATCGCTCTCACTAAAATATTTGTGCAGATTTTCTCCTGTGGATATACAACGTTTTTTCACCAGTTTATCAATTTCGTAAACAGTTGATTCTGTGGATGTAAACCGACTTATCCACAGAAGCTTTATCACGTTAACAATTACTACTATTTTTATATAAAGTTATTCAATTTAAAGGTATTCACAGGGCAAAAAAACCAAAAAAACAGCGCCTCCAAATTCCATTAGAATTCGTCATCGACCAAATCTTCAGGATAAAAATGAAACTCTGGCATGCGTTGTTACTGATAGGAACTTTGCTGGCAAATGGTGCAGAAGCAGCAAAACCGACAGAAGAATCATTGAAAACACTGTTTGCTGCGGCAAACTCAAAGTCTCTGATACGCAATATGGAAGGGCAACTGGATCAGATACTCAAAAATGCCCAGCAAACAGTGTCTAAAGGCCAGCCAGTCAGCAAAGAAAAGCAAGAGGTACTCGATCACTTCAGGGATAAGTTGATTGTTATCTACAAGCAGGAAATGAGCTGGGAGCATATGGAGCCCGCGCTGATTGAAATTTATAATAATTCTCTGAGCCAGGAAGATGTTGATGGCATCACTGCTTTTTATCAATCTCCAGCAGGACAGGCATATGTACAAAAAATGCCTGTAGTGATGCAGCAGACAATGAGTGTCATGCAAAAGAAGATGGAACCAATCATGGAAAAAATCATGGTCATTTCGAAAGAGCTACAGACAGAATTGCTTGAAATCGATAAAAAAACACAAAAAAATAAACCAGAGTAATACTAATTTTGTGGATAAGTTTTCATCCTCTTTTATTTTTAATCTAAATTACGTCATGTTCATTTAAATTAATTTATCTGTATTGAATAAGATTGTGGATATTGCCTGTATAAACAAAGAATAAGTAGTGAATAACTGTTTTTAATCAGCTAGCAAAATTAGCTTTGTCCGGTAATACGATTATTTTTTGCTCATATTCAACGCCAAACTATCAAAAGCAAGATAAGTACCAAAAATATTCCGCCTGTAAGCTTACTGTATAAAATCATATGTTCTTGTGAATAAGTTTTTAAAAGTCAGTATTTTTCATGATTATCACTTTATTTGGCATTAAATCTATTTAATTTGTTTGAGTAAGTTTGGGTATAACTCTGTGAAAAAAAGCTGTAAAACTAGGGTATATGCTGTGGATTATTTTTATGATGGCTTTTAGTATTCGAAAAAAAACCGCCGTATGGCGGTTTTTTATATTGAAATGACGATGGCAAGACGATCAGTTTTCTAGTGTCATTAAGCTTGCATTACCGCCAGCAGCCGTCGTGTTGATACATACAGCACGCTCAGCGACCAGACGCCATAAAGGTATTTTAGTCGCTTCATGTGTTTCAATGACAGACACAATCGCCTCATTCAGCATGGCAAAGCGCAATTGATATTCATGCAGCAGCTTTCCATCGACTAATGCAATTTGGGCCCCGCTTTCCTCTGCTTCAGCCTGGATCATCAGATTTTTTACTGAGGCAGGCAAACCTGTAGGAACCAGATTGAACGTCGTTTCTGGTAAGACCGGAATATTGCCCGTAGCCAGCGTGGCTGCCAGTTGGTTAATTAAATGATTGACGCTGCTGGCAGCACAGAAAATTCTCCCACGTGGTGCAAATGACAGTGTATTACGCTCACCAGTAGGGCCAGGCAACACTTGTGTGACTTTATATGGATTCTGATGAATATATTGTTCACCCAGATCACGCATTTTCTGGTGACCTTGCTCTTGTGCCCAGACTAAGAGTGCTTCCAGTGCTGGCGGTGATTGTCTTTCATAGACCGTATGTCCGCTCAGGCCAGATTGTGGATTGCGCTGTAGACGGCGCAAATACAAGGGACCACCTGCTTTGGGACCTGTGCCGGATTTACCTTCTCCACCAAAAGGCTGAACACCGACAACGGCACCGACAATATTACGATTGACGTAGATATTGCCGACATGCGCATGATCAATCACAAATTGTATGGTTTCATCAATACGGGAGTGAATGCCCAATGTCAGGCCAAAACCTGTTCCGTTAATCTGATCAATCAATTGTGGCAGCTCATCGCGACGGTAACGCAAAATATGCAGAACCGGTCCGAATACTTCTTTTTTCAGTTCATCCAGCGAGCGTATTTCCAGCACTGTCGGTGCCACGAAGGTTCCTTGCTGACATTGAGCAGATAATTCCAATGAATAGATGGAGCCTGCATGCAAACGCATGGCATCGATATGTGCTTGCAATTGCTGTTGTGCTTCAGCATCAATCACAGGGCCAATATCGGTTGCCAATTGATCCGGCAAACCTATGCGCAGTTCCTGCATTGCACCGTGTAACATTTCGATGGTTTTATCGGCGATGTCGTCTTGCAGGCACAATATACGCAAGGCAGAACAGCGCTGCCCGGCGCTATCAAAGGCAGATGACAATACATCATTGACGACTTGTTCAGGCAAGGCACTACTGTCAACAATCATGGCATTCTGGCCACCGGTTTCAGCGATGAGGGGAATGTCGATGCCCTCGCCCACAGCACGCTTTGCCAGCGTACGGTTGATGATCTGGGCGACTTCTGTTGAACCTGTAAAAATGACGCCTTTCACACGACGGTCGGAGACCAGTTGCGCACCCACGATTTCACCGCTGCCTGGCAGGAATTGCAGTGCACCTGTCGGAACACCCGCCTCGTGCAACAGTTGTATCGCGCGATAGGCAATCAAGGGCGTTTGTTCAGCTGGTTTAGCCAGCACCACATTACCAGAAGCCAGAGCGGCGCTGACTTCACCGAGAAAGATCGCCAACGGAAAATTCCATGGACTGATACAGACCACCGGACCCAGTGCCTGCGTATTTGGCAGACCTTCTACCTGTGCTGCGTAATAACGCAGAAAGTCAATTGCTTCGCGCACTTCTGCCACCGCGTTTGGC
This sequence comes from Undibacterium sp. SXout7W, assembly GCF_049339385.1. Taxonomy (NCBI): domain Bacteria; kingdom Pseudomonadati; phylum Pseudomonadota; class Betaproteobacteria; order Burkholderiales; family Oxalobacteraceae; genus Undibacterium; species Undibacterium sp. SXout7W. Next base: position 69,342 of record NZ_JBMPPF010000002.1, read on the forward strand.
AAGGATTTACCCGCTTCACGAATTGCCAGCGCCATAAAATCAAGCAAATGTGCTTCTAGCAAATCACCCGCTCTTTTCAAGATGGCAGCACGTTCTGATGGCGCCGTTGTTTGCCAGTCCATCGCATATTGTTCTGCCGCATGTAATGCAGTTTGCACATCCTCGCTGGTGGCTTCAATGACGCTGCCAACCTGATCGGTATGTTTTGCCGGATTCAGAACCGGCCGCGCAGTATTTGTGTCACTCAGATGCTTTGCCGCACTGCCACCATCTGATTTTTCTGCTATAGGTCTGCTACCTAACAGCGGCATCGCCGTGATCTGATGCTGGCTATATTCCGCAAAATGTGTGGCAATTCTTTTTAATTCGAGTTCATTCGATAAATCAATCCCGGCAGAATTATGTCGCTCGCTGCCAAACAAATGGCGTGGCAATGAAATACCTGTATGGGGTTTGCCGCCGAGCTCGCGGGATATGACAATCGGGTCTGCAATCAATGAATCGATAGAAATGTTTTCGTCCACAATCTGATTGACGAATGACGAATTTGCACCATTTTCCAGTAAGCGGCGCACCAGATATGCCAACAAGGTCTGATGGGAACCGACAGGTGCATAGATACGGCAGGGCTTGTCCATTTTATCTTTTCCGACAACCTGGTCGTATAACGTTTCGCCCATGCCGTGCAGACATTGGAATTCATAATCAGTAATGCCAGCTTGTTGTGCCCAGGTATAAATTGTCGAGAGTGTCAGCGCATTATGGGTGGCAAATTGTGGATAAATGACATCGGTTGCTGCAAGTAATTTTTGTGCGCAGGTCAGGTAAGACAAGTCGGTATATACCTTGCGGGTGTATACCGGAAACTCACTCATTCCATCGACTTGCGCACGTTTAATTTCAGCATCCCAATATGCTCCCTTGACCAGTCGTATCATGAATTTGCTATCACTACGACGTGCCAGATCAATCAGATAATCAATCACAAACGGGCAACGTTTTTGATATGCCTGTACCACAAAACCTATGCCTGAAAAGCCCTTCAGATCAGGATCGAAGGCCAGTGCTTCCATCAGATCGAGTGAGAGTTCCAACCGGTCGGTTTCTTCTGCATCAATGTTCAGACCGATATTGTATTGCTTGGTCAGCAATAGTAAATTTTTCAGTAACGGTAACAATTCCTGCATTGTGCGTTCGCGCTGTGCACGTGAATAGCGTGGATGCAGAGCGGATAATTTGACGGATATTCCAGGCCCTTCTTTCACTCCACGCCCGTTTGATGCTTTGCCGATCACATGGATCGCCGTTTTGTAAGCCTGATAGTAAAACGCAGCATCTTTTGCCGTCAGTGCTGCTTCGCCTAACATGTCATACGAATAGCGATAACCACGTTTTTCATTGTCCAGACTATTCTTGATCGCTTCTTCGATGGTTTGACCAGTGACAAACTGATTTCCCAGCATACGCATTGCCAGATCCACCCCTTTGCGTATCAAAGGTTCACCGCCCTTGGCGATCAGACGCGTCAAGGCTGAACCCAGGCCCTGTTCGCTATTGGTTCCAACCAGTTTTCCAGTCACCAGTAAGCCCCATGTGGCGGCATTCACAAACAGCGATGGTGATTCGCCCAGATGCTTGCTCCAGTCACCCTTGCTGATTTTGTCTGCGATCAGGCGGTCTGCTGTCTGATAGTCAGGAATGCGCAACAGTGCCTCGGCGAGACACATCAGCGCAATTCCTTCTTCTGACGACAATGAAAATTCATGCATCAGCGCATCGACTCCGGAGGCGCGTGTTCGTTGCTGACGTACCGAACTGACCAGTTTATGCGCCAGAGTGCTGACTTGCTGTTGCTGATTGGTATGTGGATTAATCTCCGTCAGCAGCCAATTTACTGCATCAATCTCGTTTCGGCGGTAAGCTTGCGTTATTGCATTTCTTAACGTGGACGGTGCTGATAACAGTTCAGCTTGCAGAGCGGCAAACGGGATATAAGTAGAAGTCACGGTAGTCACAATCATAAAAATTGGTCAAAACGAATTAGATTTGATTGTATAGAGAGTCTTCTATGATTAATTCTGGAAATAAGAACTTATATCGGAATTTTCTATTTTGTGAGAAAATTATCCCGAATTTTATTAACCATCCATCTCATCTTTTTTGACTTCTTATGCTCGACAAAATCAGTAAAAGAATTCTGGCCGAATTACAAAATGACGGCCGTATCAGTAATGTAGAACTGGCAACGCGAGTGAACCTTTCGCCTGCAGCCTGCCTGGAACGTGTACGCAAACTGCAGGAATCAGGCTACATACTGGGATATACCGCCCAGCTTAATCCACATTTATTGGATGTGGCATTGCTGGTGTTTATCGAAGTAGTGCTGGACCGCACAACACCCGATGTATTTGATGCGTTTCGTCGTGGCGTACAGGCAATTCCTGAAGTGCTGGAATGTCACATGGTCGCTGGTGGCTTTGATTACCTCGTCAAGGCGCGCGTCAAGGATATGAATGCGTACCGGGATTTTCTTGGTAAGTCGCTGTTACAGCTGAACGGTGTGCGTGAAACGCATACTTATGCGGTTATGGAAGAAGTCAAAAATACCAGCTGCCTGCCTATCAAATAAATTCGCTCCCCGTTTATCAGCATCTTGTTGAAGCGGATGATATACGCAGCGAGAAGTGGTGGTAAGCAGTGACAGAAGACAAACATCGGCGATATCTGCGTCATGTATGAATCGCTGATATTTGAGTTGCATCTGTTAAATCGTATGGCATTACGGTGTTGGCTGATCGAGATGAACAGTATCTGCATTATGCAGAGATTATTGGGATAGTCCGATGAATACGCGTCTGGAACGTCTTGAAGCAGTGCAGCAAATTGTCCTGGATATCAACAAGATATCTGCTTCTGGCAGTGATCTTGTTGAATTTATTACTATCGTGCATCAGAAAATTGGTCGTGTAATGTACGCGGCCAATTTTTTTGTCGCGTTATTTGATGCCAGTAAAAACACGATCCGTTTTGTCTACGACGTCGATGAGCGCGATCCTCCACTTGACCCTGAACAAGAATTTCCTTTAGCGTCGCCCAATGAATCACCTACTTCCTGGGTGATTTTTCATCGTCAGCCTTTGATTATGACTGCTGAAGAAGATGCTACCCATTTACATGGCGATAAAGTCTGGGGCACTGGCACCCGGGCCGAGCACTGGATGGGTTACCCTTTATTTGATCACCAGCGAGACGTGATCGGTGTGATGGTGGTGCAAAGTTATGACAAGAAGCATTTGTTTACGCAGGGTGACCAAAAATTGTTTGGTCTGATTGCTGCACATGTGTCATCCGCATTGCACAGCGCAATCAGTGTAGATCGTCTGGAACAGGCTGTACGTGAGCGAACATTTATGCTGGAACATGAGGTGGAAGAACGAAAAAAAGCCGAGACCTTACAGCGCGTGTTACTACAGATTGCCGAGCTATTTATTACGGTTGCACCGAACGATAAAAAATTTGAGCAATTGCAAGGCATCATCAGCCAACTGGTACAAGTGCGTAATTTTTTGGTGGCATTATTTCATCCGGAATCACAGGAATTCAGCATTGAATATATTGTTGATGAAAAAGATCTGAATGCTTTTTCCGGAATGCGATTTCCTATGGGCGCTGGCATCAGTTCTTATGTCATGCAACAAAAGCAGGCTTTGCTGATTAACCGTAACGAATTATTGCAGTTGATTGATACTGGAAAAATCAAAGTACTGGGAAATCTGGATACCTACAGCTGGGTTGGCGCTCCGCTGATGGTCGATAGCACCGTGTATGGGGTCATCGTCATACAAAGTTATGACACGTCGTTAACTTACACCGAAGCCGACAGAAACCTGTTGGCCTTCGTGGCAAATCATGTCGCTTCTGCATTTGCCCGGATGAAGGTTGATGAAGAAATCCGTATTGCCAAAGCCGCACTGGAACAGCAAAACATGATGCTCTCCCATACGCTGGATGCCTTAAAAAAGGCGCAGGCAGAATTGGTCAACCAGGAAAAACTTGCTTCACTTGGACGTCTGGTGGCAGGTATTGCACATGAGATTAATACACCACTTGGTATTTGTGTGACGGCGACCAGCCATATGGTGGAAGAGCTGTCACTGATGCGTAAGGAATTTGCACAGGGAAAATTGAACGAACAGGGTTTGCTGGAATTTTTTGATATTTTTCAGCAATCGCTACGCATCATGACGACCAATGCACAACGTGGTGCGGCCCTGGTCAGAAGTTTTAAACAGGTGGCGGTGGATCAATCTTCTGAAGACATCCGTCAATTTGATTTACGTATTTATCTGGATGAAGTGCTGCTGTCGCTGCAACCAAAGTTAAAGGGAAAAAACTACACCGTTACACTGAATTGCCCTGTTGGAATTGATATGAAAACTTATCCCGGAGCTATTTCGCAGATATTAACCAATATGCTGACGAATTCACTGATACATGGTTTTGAAGGTCGTGAAAAAGGGCAGATATTCATTACAGCACATCAGGAAAATGATGTGGTCGAGATGACTTATGCAGATGATGGCATCGGTGTAGATGCGGAAGCGATGGAAAAATTATTCGAACCATTTTTCACAACCAAACGCGGTCAGGGCGGAAGTGGTCTTGGCACACATATTTCTTATAATCTGGTGACAGGTGCATTAGCAGGTCAACTCAAAGTCAGCAGTCCACCTGGCTGCGGGCTGACATATCAGATGCGTTTTCCTCGCGTCCGAAAATAATAAAATCCTGATTCTGCCATCCGAACATCAGGATTTTTTCTGTTGATATTTTATGTATTCATTCAGCATTTATTTGTGACCATATCGTATGGTCACATCGCCACATCGCGTGACTACATCACATCGTCAAAACGGATAATGACCCGCTCAGTCAGGATAATGTTTGTTGATTGCCAATGCCTGATCAACATGTTTAACCAGAATATCGACATACAAAGGATCCAGATGGGAGCCTGATACTTCCTGCATATGTTTGAGTACGTCGTCGATGGGCCACGCCGGCTTATAGCAGCGTTTTTGGATCAATGCATCGAATACATCTGCTGCAGCTACAATGCGCGCAAACGGATGAATTTCTTCACCTCTTAATCCTTGCGGATAACCACTGCCATCAAATTTTTCATGATGTTGATGCGCGATGATGGCTGCGGCACGCAGAATCGGACGATGTGAACCATCCAGTATCGACAGGCCTACATCAGGATGCTGTTTCATGATTTCCCATTCGCTCAGATCGAGTTTTCCAGGTTTCAGCAGAACAGCATCAGGCGTCGCAATTTTGCCGATATCATGCATAGGCGCAGCCTGTTTGAGGATGGCTGCTTCGGCTTTATCCATACCGGATTCAATCGCAATCAGATAGCAGACTTCAGACATGCGCCGGACATGGTTGCCAGCTTCATGCGAGCGAGATTCAACAACATCACCAAGACGCATAATCAACTCGCTCTGTGTATCGGTGATTTCCTGATTCAATAAAATATTGTCGAACGCAATTGCGACACCAGACGAAAAAATCTCCAGTAATTTGGTATCAACTTCCGATACGTCGTGAACACCTTGTAGCACCAGCAAAGAGGTCTTGCCGCTGTCGTTGGGAAAATAACCAACATAGGTATCACCATACAATCTTGAAATACGATTGATGCAAGTTTCGTCAAGTTGTTCTATCAGTGTGGCGTTAAAAATCTGATCTTCGTGATCAAGATCACCAATCTGAGCCAGTACTTCATATTTGTCTTCGCCCGTAATACCCGATGTACCACGTAACCTTACCAGCATGCTGTTTTCCATTTGCAGCAGCGCCACGACCTGTTGCAGCAAGCCGTGGGCAAAATCATACAAATTGCGCTGTTTGAAAATATGCGTGGAGGCTTCAATGACGCGCTCCAGACCTTCCCGGTAGGTAGATTGAAAACGGCGAGCATCTTCGACCGTCATAATGTCGCGATAACCACGTAATGCGGCGAACGTCGTAGTGAAGAGTTTTTTGCGGTCTAATTCAGTTTTTTCTTTATAGTCATTGATGTCGTACTCAACGATGACACTTTCTTCCGGTGCTTGTCCCGGTTGTCCGGTACGTAGCACAACACGCGTGAAATGATTGCCCAGTTCCTGTCGCATCCAGCGCGCAACTTCCAAACCTGCGTCTTCTGTTTCCATGACGACGTCTAAAAATACTAAGGCAATATCTGGCTCGCGCAAAAGAATTTCTTTCGCTTCTTTTCCACTGTACGCATCCAGAAATGCCAAAGGACGGCCATCAAGTTTAAAGCGGTTTAAGGTCAGTTTTGTTACATCATGAATATCAGGTTCATCATCGACCAGTAATACTTTCCACGGTGGCTGTCGGGGAGAATCCGGTTGCAGAAACGACATGATGTTTTTCCGATCTGTTGAAAGATGTAACGCCAATGGCATAGCAGGCTATCTTGATTCTAGTCTTGAGCCCATATTTTCTACAAAGTAATTCGTTCAATTGGCAGGGTTTTTAACTTGTTTTAACGATTGCTTTCACTTCTGTACGGTATGTTATTCAGGTTACAGATAAAAATACTGGTACCGATTGCATTGCAGAACGATAGTCGATACGGATTATGTTGGTGAAAAGTTATGTTGATACAAAAAAACAATATTCCTGCATGGAATGCGGCATGGTTAGCGACGACGGCTATGGCGCTGGTCTTGATTCTGATATCGATGTTGCCAGCAAAAGCAGTGACATTAACTGGAGACGATAGTCCTTGCGGCTCTTTGAAACTGGCATTTTATGAACACGGTGCTTTGTACTATCAGCAGCAGGATGGCAGCTATACCGGTATCGACAAAGATATCGTAACCGAACTTGAAAAAAGGACTACCTGTCGCTTTGATACGGTTCTGGAGTCACGTGCAAGAATTTGGTCACAGATGGAAAAGGGGCTGATTGATATCACGATGTCAGGTATTCCTAACCCTGAGCGAGAAAAATATGCCATGTTTTTTCCTTATTTATCGTCACATAATTATGTTTTGATACAAAAACATCTGACGTTGCCTTCTTCCACGCCCGATAGTTTTCTGGCGGAGACGCAGCTGAAAATCGCAGTAGTTAAATCCTTCCAGCATGGTTATAAAATTGATGACTGGCTCGATAAAATGCGCTTGCAAAAGCGGGTAATTGAAGTTGCTGATGTGAGTACTCTGTTCCGGATTTTTAAGGCTGGCAGAGTGGATGCCATTATTGCGTTACCTACTACCTGGGCGCAACATCAGGCACAGAAGGAATTTCTTTATAATGCAAGGGTTCAGGACTGGTTTCCGGTAGAGACCGGAACAGGTGGTATGGTTATTTCCAAATTCCGTGTCAGCAGCCAACTCGCGATGCGTATAGAACAGGTACTGCGGGAGATGCATGAAGATGGCAGCATGGAAGCAATTTTCAAACGCCATGTCAATGCAGACATTGCCCGTCTCTTATTGATCGACAAGTACCGGCGGCGTCAGTGAGAATGAATATAAATGGGCATGTGTTTCCGAGGTCGGCATACCTGATAGTTGCAACAGTAATTTTTCATGAAAGTCAGAGATGGATCAGCAATTTGAAGATGGTTTGGCAGTGCGTACAAAAGTGATGGGTGATGCTTTTGTTGAAAAGGCTTTCAGCAATCTTGATGCCTTTAATACGCCCTTGCAAGAATTTATTACTCGCAATGCCTGGGGTACAGTGTGGTGTCGTGATGGATTGGATTTAAAAACAAAAAGTCTGATCACCATCTCCATGCTGACGGCGCTGGGTCGTTCGCATGAAATCAAAGGGCATGTCCGTGGCGCGGTAAATAATGGCGCGACGATGAAAGAGATACAAGAGGTGTTATTGCATTCCAGTGTCTATTGCGGCATGCCGCTGGCCATCGATGCTTTCCGATCGGCACATGAAGTATTGAGCGACATGGGAAAAATCGATCCTCTCTGATCCGCAATCTGCTTGTATGGTCCATTACATTGGTCAGAAAGTCAGTTCATGAGCGACAACAAAAAACATTCATCCATCAATACGAGCGGAAATGTTGAGCCATTTCTGATTGAGGACGTGGAATGGCAAACATTTTCTCATGGTGAGCGTTTTGCCAGTCGTTATCGGCAATTGGGTGAATTTGGTGGTTGTTCGCATGTTGGTGTTTGCATGGAAGAACTCTCACCGGGCAAGCAGGCATGCCCGCATCATTACCATCACCTCGAAGAAGAGCAATTGATGATACTTGACGGTGCTTTGACCTTACGTTTAGGTGACAAGACTTATCTGATGCAGGCAGGTAGCTATGTTGTTTTTCCTGCGGGACAAAAAGCCGGACACAGTCTGTTCAATCATACAGATGCCGTCTGTCGGTATTTGTTGATTGGTGAGCGTAATCCGCATGATGTGATTGTGTACCCTGATTCCAATCGCATCAGCGTCCGCCTTGCCGGAGAAGGCTACAACAAGGCGGCTACGATGGACTACTGGGAGAGTGAAGATGCCTGAGAGGCGGATGAAGCCTCAGTGTGTGATCAGATATTGATCAGGCGATCAGATCTTTTACGGACTGAGATTGTTGCGCCAGCAGTGCTTCTAATGCGGGCATCAACGGCCCCAGTCTTTCTTCCAGCACGGTCTGCACGGTATCGACGATGACTTGTGTGCTGCGTTCGATTTCGATATTCAGGCTGGCTCCGGCTTTTTTGTCTGCAAAAACCGTCATACGCAATGTTTCGGGAATCAGCCAGACTTCAAACCAGGATTCTTGTTTATTGACTTCGGCAATCGTCAGACTCGCACCATTGATAGCGATATAGCCTTTTGCAAAGATATATTTCAGCCATTCTGGCGGTACCGCAATCCGGATCACGTAATTATTTTCCAGCTCGCGTATCTGGGCCACTTGCGCCGTAAAATCAATATGACCGGATAAAGGATGTCCACCGATTTCGGCACCATCCCTAGCGGCTCTTTCTACATTCACCCGATGATTAAGCTGGTAGCTTCCTAATGTAGTGATATTCAGACTTTGTTGCATGACATCAAACTCTGCAGCATGGTCGCCATGTAATGCTGTGACGGTCAGGCAGACGCCATCTACAGCGACACTGGCGCCGATTTCAAGGCCAGTGGTGAAGTGGGGTGGAAATGCCAGTGTCAATGTGCGCAGACCCGTTTTGTCTGTCATGTCGGCGATGCTGGCGACACCTTGTACGATACCAGTGAACATAAATGAGATAAAAAAAGAGGTGGATGAATGCAGTCAGCCGTGATTGTAAGCGATCGCGTCGTTTGCTGAGTCAGCAAGCATCTCAGCAGCCATCATTAAGGGAATATCGACGGTAAAGGTGCAGCCTTGTCCGATTTCACTATCGCAATGGATACGTCCACCGAAGACCTCACTGAGCTTTTTTACAATGAACAGACCAAGACCGCTGGAGTGCTCACCGGCGGTTGGTATTGGCGATAAGCGGGTAAATTTTTCAAACAGATGTGCCTGATCCTGTTTTGACAAGCCCGGTCCTTCATCACGCACCTGTAAGCGTCCCATATCTTGATACGTGCTGATGCTGAGCCAGATCGATTTACCCAGCGGAGAGTATTTAATCGCATTGGAAATAAGATTATCAAAAAGCTGTGCTACCGCATCAGGATCGGCTTTGACAACCACGGGGTCGGTTGCTGTTGACAGTACCAGCTTTAATTCTTTTGCCAATAACATATCGCCGTATTGTTGACTGACATCAGCCAGAACCTGATGCAGATCCACGGCTTCGTGCTTCAGGTGCAAATGCCCGGTTTCAAGGGCATTCACATCAAGCAGATTGGTGATGATGTGCATCATTCGTTGCCCGCTGTGGCTGATACGCTCCAGATATTGATGACGCTGCACTTCTGGTAGTTGTTTATCCAGTTTATGCAGCAGATCACTCATTCCGATGATGCTGGTCAAGGGATTTTTCAGATCATGCGCAGCAATTCCCAGAAATTCGTTTTTTTCCTTGTCCAGTTTTTGCAGGCGCGTGACTGCATCGGCAAGCTCGGAAGTCCTTTGTTTGACTATTGCATCAAGCTCCTGTTCCGAGCGCTGGGACATCGCCAGCAATTGTGCCTGTGCCTGGGCTCTTTCTCTTTTGAGTAAATTGATGCGGTCTGCTTGCGCCAGTGCCAGCAGGATGACTTCCAGTGCCGAGCCTACCTGAAAGCCATAATCGGTCAGGCGACTGGGTTCGACCAGGCCAAGATTGCGCATGGTCAGCATCAATACACCGATCATCCATGCTGTGGACGCGATGAACACAATATAGCCAGTCCTGTTACCGCGCCAGCCACAAATCAGACTGACAGGAAATATCAGGATAATTTGTACAAAACCGAGAGACTGGACGTAGGGTGCAATCAAATGGTTGTATCCCATCAAGGCGATGATCGATGCTGCAGCGGAGAGTAGCTGCATGAAACGGAATATCCGGTACATCTTCGGCATACCGGTTTTCAGCCGTAAAAAACTAGTCATGAATAACGAGGTACACAGCATGACGACAGGTGATATCAGGCCAGGCATGATATCGACCAGCCAAGGCCAGTCGGGGGCGATGTACATACCAATATGTCCATTGACAGACATACCGGCGATCAGTGTCGTCACCGACAGCAACAGATAAAACAGCAGCGACATATCGCGGTAGGAAGTCGCCAGCATCAGGTTGTATACGATCATTGCCAGCATAATGCCGTAATAGATGCCCATCATATTCGAGGTCAGATTCGATTCTTCAGCAAAACCGATCGGAGACCATAACGTGGCACGTAAAAAGACAGAACTGGTACTTTGTATGCGCAGATAAACAACGTGCTCATCCGTATCCGGTATATCAATCAAAAAAGTCGGAAAACGATGTTGAATTTCGAGTGCTGAAAAAGGGATACGATCACCAGCCTTATGCCGTTCGGTCGTGCCGTCTTTTTTGGGGATATAGAGCTGTATATCATCGAGCATCACCGGCGTCAGTTCGATCAGCCATTGTTGTGGCGCCGAGAGGTTTTCTCTTTGTAATTTCAAGCGTAGCCAGAAAGCAGACTTGCTGTAAGACGCGCTCAGGTTGCCGGATAAAGGCTGGAATTGGCTGGAAAAATCAGGTGCTGCAACATCGTTGATCGTCAGTTGTGCTTGTTTATCCTCAAACAGTTCAAACTTGGAATGCAGAGCGAGCTTGCCGGTTTTGTCGCTTAACTTTACCGCAGCAGAGACTAATTGCTGGCTTAACAGCAGACACAATGCCAGCAGCAGCGAAATTCTGAGATAAGTTGACTGGCGCAAAAACATCTTCAGTGGCAATCCATTTTGTGGCAAGTTCGATCGATCTGTAACAGACTGTGGTCGTGAACGTTTCATTAATGCAGTGTCAGACTATCAAGTTCCGGATGATGCAGCAAGAGTAGCCATCATCTGAGCGCCTGTCTTATCCACAGGAAAGACAGGCACTGTTAGCATGAACATACACAGTTCGCGCTCAGGTATCAAGCTGAAGGCTGTGTTCGAGTTCAGGAACGAGGTCAGAGTGTGTCATATTGATCAGATTATCCCGCAGCCACTTATGTGCAGGGCTGCGGCTGTCGCGTTCATGCCAGAGCAAATCAATATGTACTTCAGGCATGTCAAATGGTACTTCTTTCCAGATTAGCGCGTCGGTCATCCCCGTTGCTGAAATCAGATGACGCGGTAACACTGTCAGCAGATCAGAATTTGCCACCACACGGCCACCAGTGAAAAACTGGTTAACTGTCAGCAAAATACGCCTTTCACGGCCCATTTTTTGTAAAGCTTCATCGACCAGCCCATTTGCCCGACCAGAAAAACTGACGGTCAGGTGTTTGGCAGCACAATAATCATCGACAGTCAGTTTGCTGTTGGCAAGGGGATGATTTTTACTCATCACACATACATAATGACCCGTGTACAGACGTTCGTGACGGATGGCATTGGATGCCACTTGTCCTCCTGCCATCTGCGCCACCACACCGGGGAAAAAACCTACCGCGACATCGATATCGCCGCGTAGCAGCATCGGGCGCGGTTCACGTGTCGTCAATGGCACCATGCGGACATTAATACCCGGTGCATCCTGTTCTATGGCTCTGACCAGCGTTGGCATCCAGAGTGCGGCTGTCGCATCTGCCATCGCCATCCGGAATGTCACCTGGGATTTCGATACATCAAATGTTGTTGGAGCAATAGCGGCTTCCAGACTCGACAGCGCTTGCCGGATGGCTGGCCACAACGCCTCCGCCCTTGGAGTCGGTTTAACACCGTAGGCGGTACGAATGAGCAGTTCATCGTTGAGCGAATGGCGCAGGCGCTTTAATGCGTTCGACACAGCCGGTTGTGTCATTGCCAGTTTATCCGCCGCGCGCGTCAGATTTTGTTCAATCATGACTGCATCAAAAACGCGCAACAGATTCAAATCTAACGTCAGAAAATTCATACAAATTGTCTCCGGGTAAGTGGATGCAGGCAATTATTCACAAACGATATAGTAGATATGAGGATTCAAAATTAGAATTATATGTTGCAATGCAATATGATGACAGCATTGTAGAATAAATCTTAGCTGGAGTATCACCATGAATTTCCTGAATATCGCCTTCCCTGCCTCTAGCGCACTGCCTGTCGCTCAACTTGCTATCAGCACTATCGCAGGTGCAGCACGACCACTGCTCGGCTTCGGCATTTTGGTCACAATGTTGCTGGCATTTAAGCCTTTGTTAGTCGGTATGTTGCGTGCTGCTGTATTGGCTGTTCGTCCGAGCAAAACACGTGAACAGAAATCTGCATTGCGTAATCTGCGTAATTTATATGCAATCCACCGCGTTGCTAATGAGGTACATCATACATCGCCAAGCATGGCGGCAGAATTGCGCGCACTGGCTTCCCGCGGTTAATTGTTAAGCTAATTATCCCTGTTTGTACGCTGTTTTATCCGGAGGATTCTGATCATGCAACATAGTCCCGTATATGGTGATCGTTCATACCAAGCTTATCAGGTAGCGGCAACACGCCCTTCGGTACGTGAAGTTGCTGGTTCCAAGAGTCTGGCATCAATGCTGCCGACTATCCTGACCACCGGCGTTATTACCTTGGTTGTGACAGCGACGATGCGTCTGATCTGGGCAGGCTTCAATAACGACTTTTTTGCAGCATGGATGGAAGCCTGGTTGACGACATGGCCTATCGCTTTTCCGATTGCCTACCTGACGAAGCCATTGGTCAACAGATTGACACGTAGCGTGAGCAAGCCTGTTGCTGCTTCTGTGCAACGTCGCCGTCCAGGGTTGACTGTGGCAGATGTGATGTCTGCCTCCGAACAGGCAACGCATGCACGTGGCTTGAGAGTCAGAGAATCAGTCACGCCACGTTATTAAACTGAACTCGTATTGAATTGAAAAGCCACAGGTTTCTGTGGCTTTTTTGTTTTTCCGTCTCTCAGACGGATGTTCTGGCTGATCAGTGTCAGACGAGCGAATATCAGCAATCAACGACAGGAAAACGTATGAGACTAATACAGCTGACAACGCCAATAAAACCAGTAACGCTAATCCAACAAAAAGAGAAAAAATAAGTAACAGTAAATAAACGAAAAAAACGCAAGCCATGAGCTTGCGTTTTTTGTCAGAGACTGACGTCACCTGTTCGTAACAGAGGCAAATATGACAATGCCTTTATTTAAACAGGCATCGTCATATCAGTCTTTCTTACGCAGCCAGACGTTTTTCCAGTGCTGCGCGAGTGGCTTCGAGTTCTGCTGGCAGATGGTAGGCCAGTTTTTCGAACAGCTCGGTATGCAGTTTCAATTCTGCTTCCCATGCTGTTTTATCAATCGATGTGATGGTGTTGAACTGCTCTTGCGTGAATTGCAGGCCGTCCCAGTTCAGGTCACCAAAGGTCGGTGTTACACCAAATACGTTTTCTACGCCGTTGGCTCCGCCTTCGATACGATCCAGCATCCACTTCAGTACGCGCATATTGTCGCCAAAGCCAGGCCAGACGAACTTGCCATTTTCATCGGTACGGAACCAGTTGACGCAGAAAATAGCTGGTTGTTTGGCACCAGCGGCTTCGATTTTCTTGCCCATGTCCAGCCAGTGCTGGAAATAGTCGCTCATGTTGTAACCCATGAACGGCAGCATCGCAAACGGATCACGACGCACCACGCCTTGCTGACCAGCCGCCGCAGCGGTGGTTTCGGAACCCATGGTCGCTGCCATGTAGACGCCTTCCACCCAGTTACGCGCTTCCGTGACCAGTGGTACGGTAGTGGAACGACGGCCGCCGAATATGAATGCAGAGATAGGTACGCCAGCTGGATCATCCCATGCGGCATCGATTACCGGGTTTTGTGTTGCTGCGACGGTGAAGCGGGCATTCGGATGTGCCGCTTTTGCGCCTGTTTCCTTGGCGATTGCGGGTGTCCAGTCCTTGCCCTGCCAGTCGATCAGATGCGCTGGCGCTTCTTTCGACATACCTTCCCACCAGACATCGCCATCATCCGTCAGCGCAACGTTAGTGAAAATCGTATTGGCGGTCAGCGAAGCCATGCAGTTTGAGTTGGTTGCCGTGTTGGTGCCCGGTGCCACACCGAAATAACCTGCTTCCGGATTGATCGCATACAAGCGACCATCCTGGCCTGGTTTGATCCACGCAATATCGTCACCGATCGTCGTGACTTTCCAGCCCTTGATCGCTGGAATCAGCATCGCGAAGTTGGTTTTGCCGCACGCCGATGGGAAAGCTGCTGCCACATAATGTTTTTTACCTTCTGGTGATTCCACACCCAGAATCAACATGTGTTCTGCCAGCCAGCCCTGATCGCGACCCATGGTGGAGGCGATACGCAGTGCGAAGCATTTTTTGCCCAGCAGCGCATTGCCGCCGTAGCCGGAGCCAAACGACCAGATTTCGCGGGTTTCAGGGTAGTGCACGATGTATTTCGTCGCATTACATGGCCATGCCACGTCTTGCTGACCGGCTGCCAGCGGCGCGCCGACAGTGTGCACGCAAGGGACGAAATCACCGTCACTGCCAAGCACGTCAAATACCGCTTTGCCCATACGCGTCATGATGCGCATGTTCACTGCCACATACGGAGAATCGGACAGTTCAACGCCGATGTGCGCAATGGGTGAACCCAGTGGACCCATAGAGAAAGGCACCACATACATCGTGCGGCCTTTCATGCAGCCGTCGAACAGCGGGTTCAGGGTGGTACGCATTTCTGCGGGAGCCATCCAGTTATTGGTTGGGCCGGCGTCTTCTTTTTTCTCAGAACAGATGAAAGTGCGGTCTTCAACACGCGCCACATCGGTAGGATCAGAGCAAGCCAGATAGCTGTTCGGGCGCTTTGCCTCGTTCAGTTTTTTCATGGTGCCGGCAGCGACCATCTGGGCGCACAAACGATCGTATTCTTCCTGGCTGCCATCGCACCAGTAAATGGTGTCCGGCTTAGTCAGTGCCGCCATATCGGCGACCCAGTTGATCAGTTTCTGATGTGTTACGTGGGCGGGAGCATTTAATGCGGCCACGCCTTTCATGATAGGTTGATTCACGATACTACCTCCAATGCCATTTCAATAAAAAATTCCGGTGTAGCGGCACGGCAGGATCGTCGTTAGATTGTCAGTCGATGCGAGCACAGTTGGAAAAATCCAGCTCCAGCAAGGCGAACACCATAGCGGCGGTTCTGTCGGATAATATGAAGCAGGAATGTAATCCTGGCTTCAGCGCAATGAGCGTTATAGATGCTGCATTACACGCTCTTGCAACCGGCAGGATGATGCGGGAAGCAAGAATCAAAAAGCTACGTAGCCGGACATTGTACACGTGCAATCGGGCTTGGGGCGAACTTTACGTCAATTTTATTATCACAGTTATATGTTTTGTGAAAGTGAAACTACTTCAGGTATGTAAATTAACAGGGAAAATTTTTCATGAAAATTGCGATACTCGATGATTTCCAGGATGTGGTGCGTCATCTGGACTGCTTTCAGTTATTGAAAGAACATGAAGTCAAGGTGTTTAATAACCGCGCTGTAGGGCTTGGGCAACTGGCGATCCGGCTGGCTCCTTTTGATGCACTGGTACTGATACGCGAACGTACACATTTAACACGCGCGTTATTGGAGCGCTTACCGCACCTGAAGTTGTTGTCCCAGACTGGCAAAGTGTCTGGCAATATTGATCTGGAGGCGGCAGCGGCGCTCAATATCGCGATCGCTGAAGGCACAGGCGACCCGACTGCGCCGGCAGAGCTGACCTGGGCGTTGATTATGGCGTCGTCGCGACGATTACCGAATTATGCGCAGCAGTTACAGGAAGGAAACTGGCAATTGTCGTCTTTGTATCCGGCGCATAATCAATTGGGGCGCGTTTTGAAGCGGCGCACGATCGGTATCTGGGGCTATGGCAAGATAGGCCGGCTGATGGCTGGCTATGCGAAGGCATTTGGCATGCAGGTCATGGTCTGGGGTCGCGAAGCCAGTCTTGTGCAGGCTGCACAGGATGGGCACCGGATCGCGGCTTCACGGGCACAGTTTTTTGCTGAGGCCGATATCGTGACCTTGCACTTGCGACTCAATGATGCTACTCGTGGGATCGTGACCGCAGATGATCTGGCGCTGATGAAGCCGGATGCCTTATTCGTCAATACCAGCCGTGCTGAACTGTTGCAAGCAGGCGTGCTGGAAGCAGCTCTGGATGCCGGACGTCCGGGGTTTGCCGCTCTTGATGTGTTTGAGACCGAACCATTACCAGTACAGAATACCTTGCTGCGACGTGAAAACGTACTGGCGACGCCGCATCTTGGGTATGTCGAAAAAGACAGTTATGAATTGTATTTTGGGACGGCGTTTCAAAACATCGTCAATTTTGCCAACGGCACGCCCAGCAATCTGATGCAGTTACAAAAATAAACAAATTTTGTCGGAAAAAAGAGGGAATGTTGTCGTCGTGATGTCTTGCTGCTTCGTTGAGCATCAGTACGATTGTACGATCTCAGCACGATCTGAACACGTCAGGCCATGAGATCCGGTTGTATCTGACAATCCTGGCGCGTGGTGCTTGTATGTTGTATGCCGTAGTGTGGCCGCTATTGTTCAAGGCGTCGGGTGTGCGGATCTGGTTTGCGCAACAGGTGGCCGCGCATGATGTTTCCTCTTTTTCAGACAAGGATGACCGTGGCTACCAAAAGCTTGATGAATCGTTCAGCCGGACTACGGTACCTGCTGATGGCGGCAGCGATGCTATGGAATTGTTCTGCTGTTGATGCCCAGACCTCCGATTCTGGTCACCATTCTGTGACCGGGAAGTCCATTTTGCCATCGCTATCACCGCGCTCCCCTCTACCACTACCATTGCGACCTGTGCTGGTCGTCCCTGAAGCCCGCATTCCGGTGCGCCTGGACGCGGTGCAGGTACGCACCGATATTGTGGGGGGCAGTGCCCATAGCGTGGTAGAGCTGACTTTTTATAATCCGAATGACAGAGCGCTGGAAGGGCAACTGGAATTTCCTCTGTCACCCGGGCAGCAGGTCAGTGGTCTGGCGCTGGATATTGGCGGAAAACTACGTTCCGCCGTGGCGGTCGATAAAGCGCGTGGGCAGCAAGTCTTTGAGGATGTCAGCCGCGCCCGGGTAGACCCTGCGCTGCTGGAAGCAACACAGGGCAATCATTATCGGGTGCGTGTATATCCGCTGCCTGCAAAAGGCCGACGCACAGTTCAGCTGCAACTCGATGAGCTTCTGGAAAAAAACGATCATCCGCAGCAATCCCGACAATTCCGGCAATCCCGGCAATCGCAACAACAACCATTGCCGCAACAACAGGCGCACTGGAATTACCGCTTGCCGTTGCAGTTGGGACAGGCGATAGGCAGGCTGGATGTCGCCATTCATCTGCATGGTGTGCGTGGCAGGCAAGTGTCGTTGCTGCCTGCCTCCGGTGCCGCGTTGATGGGGCCGTCATCAACGTTACAGCCGCAAAAAGCACCACCGCAAATGGTATTGCCAACAGCCGATATCGGCTGGCAAAAACGTGAAGATGCTGAGCAGACTTTGCTGCAATGGCAGCAGCGTGATCTCAGTCCTGCGGCACGTTTGCCGCAGATTATGGTGACTGCCGGTGAACAGCCGCTGGTACAGATACAGCCGTGGCAGGGAGCCTCTTATTTTTATGCCGACGTGCCAATTGCCGCCCGCGCCACCCAGAGTGCGGCTCGTGCTGTTCCGAAGCGGCTGGCTTTGTTGTGGGATGCGTCCGGTTCGGGTGCCGGACGTGATCATGAACGCGAGCTGGCGGCGCTGGATGCTTACTTTGCGACGATGCCAGAACTGGATGTGCAACTGGTGATTGGTCGTGATCAGGCCGAACCGGTGCGCAATTTTACGATACGCAAAGGCCAGTGGCAGCCATTACGCCAGTTGCTGCAGAGCCTGAATTATGATGGTGCCAGTAATGCCGCTGCCCTCGTGGCACCGGCTGGTTGCGAGTTGGCGCTGTTATTCTCGGATGGCATGATGAATTATGGCAGCCGTTATTTTACTGCGGCACCCATTCCTACCTATGCCTTGCTGGCCAGCACCAGCGCCGATGTACCCGCCTTGCGTGGGCTGGCAGAAAACAGTGGCGCGCAGTTGCTTGATCTATTCCGGTTGTCACCAGCGCAGATCGTTACGGCCTTGCGTACCCGCCAATTACGGTTGACTGGCGTGGTGACAGATCAGATAACTCAGGTAGTGACGGCATCGGTGTATCCCGAACAAGGTCGCTTCAGAATCGCTGGTTTGCTGAATGCGCCATCAGGTCAGCTGGTGTTGCAACTGGAAACGCCGCAAGGAAAAACGCTGGAACAACGTCTGACCGTGGCGACGGGCGACCAGCAGCGGCGCGCAGAGGAGCAGGCGGCGCTATTGTCTGCGGTGCCGGTTGCGCCGCGCTGGGCCAGCCTGCAACTGGCGCAACTACAGCAACAACAGGAATTGAATCGCGCCGCGATCCGGCGGCTGGGACGGCAATTTTCACTGCCAACCTCAGAAACCTCGTTGCTGGTACTCGACAGCGTGCAGGATTATGTCCGTTACGACATCGTGCCGCCATTGGATTTATTGCCAGAATATGAACGTTTGTCTGCTCGCAAAACCTCGGAGCAGACCATGCGCGAGGGGCAGCATCTGGAAAAAATTCTGATGCGTTTTAACGAAAAGCAGCAATGGTGGGACAAGGTTTTTCCGCAGGATCAGCGCCCGCAGCCGCTACCTAAGCCAGCGGCAACTTCACTCGTGCGTTCATCCGCAAATGCAGCTGCAAATTCGCCTGTAACTGCCTCTCCCGCCCCGCTTCCGATGTTGATGGAAGCCAGGGTTGCTGCTGTACCGGTACCGACATCGGCACCAGCCACGCGTGATGCCAATGCGGAGGCTAAGTTTGATGCTGGGAATCAGTCCAATAACGCCGGTGGTGCAGCGACGATACGTCTGAAAAAATGGGAACCCGACGCAGCATATTATCGACGTCTGCAAGAGGCAAGTCCGACTGAGATGGAACGTATTTATTTCGATGAGAGGCCGTCTTATACCGACAGCAGTGCTTTTTTTCTGGATGCGGCGGATTTGTTTCTGGAGCGTGGGCAAACGGCAACGGGTTTGCGCATCCTGTCCAATCTGGCAGAAATGCAGCTGGATCAACGCCAGATTTTGCGCCTGCTGGCATATCGTTTGTTGCAGGCGCAGCAGCCGGCATTGGCGATACCGGTATTACAGCAGGTCGTGCGTCTGAGTCCGGAGGAGCCGCAATCGTATCGTGATCTGGGGCTGGCGCTGGCCGCCGCAGGGCAGCCGCAAGCGGCGATTGACCAGTTGTGGCACGTGGTCAGTCATCCGTGGCATGACCGTTTTCCGGATATTGAGCTGATTGCGCTGGCAGAGATGAATGCCATCATCGCCCGGCAGCCAGCCACTCAGCCGCTGGATACCACGCGCATCGACAGCCGCTTTTTGCGTCATTTACCGCTGGATTTGCGGGCGGTACTGAGTTGGGACGCCGACAATACGGATATTGATCTCTGGGTGACCGATCCGAATGGCGAAAAAACCTATTTTGCCGCACCGTTGAGTTATCAGGGGGGACGTATCTCTCGCGACTTTACTGGCGGCTATGGCCCGGAAGAGTTTTCGCTGCACCATGCCAAGCCGGGTAAATACCGTGTCGAAGCGCAATTTTACGGTCATACGCAGCAGATACTCGCCGGGGCGACCACGCTGATGCTGCGTTTATCCACCGGTTTTGGAACGGACAAGCAAGTGGATCAGCTGGTTGTGTTGCGGTTAAAAGGGCGTAAAGACAGCGTGGTGGTTGGTGAGTTCGAGATCGCTGCATCCGTATCGGCATCCGCGCCTTCCGTGGCGCCGGCATCCACGACCTCCCCGATACCGCCAACACGGGTATCACCTGCGTCGATGAACGAGGATCAGGAAGGGAAGTAGGAAAGGCGAACAGAAAGGCACTTCGGCATTGGCGCACTGGGTGGGTTTCAGGACGATGCACGGAGTGCCTTTATCGTAGTGTTCGTGCGGATATTTTCATACCTCCCCCGACACATATTCCAATGCCTATCCAAATTCGCTCTATCAGCTGTTTTTATACTCCACCCAGTATATAAAATACCATCATATTCCACCGTGTGATGCGGTCGATTAATGAGAAAATGAGGGGGAGTATATGTTTTACTCTGCCGCAGCCAGTTTGAGTCCGATGATGCCTGCGATAATCAGGCTCAGGCTGATCAGGCGCGCCATGCTGGCAGATTCGCCAAACAGCAGTATCCCCAGAATTGCCGTTCCTACTGCGCCCACGCCGACCCAGATTGCATAGGCGGTGCCAACAGGCAGGCTTTTCATGGCGAAGCTGAGTAAGCCGACGCTGATGGCCATCGCCAATAGCGTCAGCACGCTTGGCCACAGGCGTGAAAATCCCTCGGTGTATTTCAGGCCGATCGCCCAGACGATTTCAAACAGGCCAGCCGTGATCAGAATGATCCAGTTCATGGTGTAGTCTTTCAACGGGGTCGTCCCCAACAGGAAAATGGTCAGAGCGCCGTGGTCGTCCCCGTGTCTGTATCGACGTCTGTGGCGCATACTGTACATAGGGCCCATAAGCCGATATAGGAAGATATAGGCAGATATGCGCATAACAACGCGCTGTGCGCATATCGGACGCAGTCATCTGCATCTGCTTTGCATCTGTTGCTGGTGCAGATGTTAGCCTGATGTCCCTGCGCAGATGGCATTATAGGGTTGTTGCACCGTGTTTGCTCTGGAGCCGGTCGTGTAAGTTTTTTCCGTCTTTTGCGACCAAGTGCTACCGGAGTTAATTTTTCCTTTTCATTGCACAGAAAGACATTGCCCATGAACATCCCCTCCTTCCTTCGCGCTTTACCAATCTGTCTGCTGGCCGGTGTCGCTCTGCTTGGTCAGGCATCACAGGTGCAGGCGCAGGCGGCGAAAGAGTTGCCGCAGATGACTCTCAGTGCTACGGATGTGAACGGCAAAAAACTGGAACTCAGCGATTATGCGGGGAACACCTTACTGGTCAGCTTTTTTACTGCTGGCTGCAACCTCTGCGCTCGCGATCTGAGGCTGATGCGGGAGTTTTATGTGGGCAACGCCAAACGTCATTTTGTGCTGTTGGCGATTAACATTGATCGCAGTAAGCAAGATTACGAGACGTATCTGCAACTGATTAATCTTGCTGTGCCAAAAGAGCAGCGATTTCCGATTGTCTGGCGTTATGCACCGGGTTTCAAAGATAATTTTGGCAATATCACCAGCCAGCCTACCCATTTTGTGATCAACCCCAAAGGCCAGTTACTCTGGAAGCGCGAGGGCACTTTTCAGTCTGAAGACTGGGACAACCTGTGGGAAGCGCTGGGTTGATGCCGAAACCGACCAGTGACGGCAGCCTTACCGGCATCGCACTAAGACCAACCCGCATCATTTACAGTTCCAGCGGCAGACTCCAGCTACCGGGAATCACATCATGCCTCACCACCGCGCGCAGCAGATGATGGCGTGCCAGCGTATCCTGGCTCCAGGTGCGCTCCCACCCCGGCGGGTAGCTGAGCGTGACATCATGCCGTTCCGGCAGACGTTGCCTGACCGCCATGATGGGTAAATGCAGAGGCATCGGCGTGGCCGGCGTATCTGCCCCCAGACTGTAAGCGTAATTTGGCAGCAACACATCACAGACATGGGCAAACCACGCCGTGTGATCTTCGTCGCGCCCCAGTGCCTGCGCCAGTCCTGCCGGATCAAAGCGGGACAAAGCGTCGACCAGTTCAGCGCTGCTCGCTCCCGGCGCATCACCCCAGCCCATGACCGGATTGATATTGTAATCCGCTCCAGAGCCATACCAACCCTGACGCAACGGCCTGTGCATCCAGTTACGTGGGCCGGTAAACAGCTGCCAGCGCCAGTGCAGGCCAGATGCCGTGGGCCAGTGATACAAGTACAGCTTTTGATAGCCAGCGGCGTGCAGCTCGCGCACCATCGCCATCAGCCGTGCATGTGGCATGCGCTCAGGAGGCGTACGCCGGAACAAGATCGCTTCGCCATCGGCATGCTGGACAGCATCGGTGGATAAGTTCAGATCGAGCGTGCGTTTTTCCTGCCCAAAACGTGCCGACACCCAGCCCGTCAGCAAATTAACAGCCGTCAGTACACCATAACCGCGGTGGTGATGAAAAATGACAGTACCTGGAGCAACCGGTTTCATGACAATAAGGAATTTCAATTGGCGGCACAGTGTAGCAGTTTTCAGCCTTTCTGCGTTTGGCATGCACGTCATTGTCTGGGGCAGTGAAGCCAGCCGCGCACAAGCGGTACAGGATGGCTATCAGGCCGCCGCTTCGCGCGAAGCATTTTTTGCAGAAAGCGACATCCTCACCCTGCACCTGCGCCTGAATGAGGCCACACGCAGCATCATTCAGGCAGATGATCTGGCACGCATGCAACCTGATGCCCTGTTCGTCAACACCCGCCGCGCCGAACTGCTGGCACCAGACGCCCTCGTTCACGCACTCGATGCCGGCCGCCCAGGATTTGCCGCCATTGACGTCTTTGAAACCGAGGCTGTATCGCCAAACCACCCGCTGTTGCAACGTGAAAACGTCCTCGTAACACCGCACATCGGCTACGTTGAACAAGACAGCTATGAACTCTACTTCGCCGCCGCGTTTCAAAACATCCTGAATTTCGCTGCCGGGACACCGACCAATTTATTGCAGGGATAACGGTGTGCTATGGATAAGGCCAGACATAGTCGCCATCAGAAACGTTGCGCCATGTGCTGGCGTAGCGTCTGAACTTTGAATCAGCACTAGAGGTAATCTACGTACCGATTTTTCGTTGTGAAGCGGTAATGCCGATAACGCAAGCGTTTTTGAGCTTGATTCAGTAAAAGCAGCTTTTGTGATGTCGGTGAAGTGATGTTTGCCCATTTGACTACATTGTTTCGATATTCAGCATCACTCAACACAACAAAGCTGTGTAAGGCTTTCAACGCCTTTTAGGACTGACGCAAAACCTCGCCAGCGGCGTTATGGCGCCTTATTGTACGAAACTCTGTACAAGCACGTACTGCCTTCGTCGCCTTGCCTTGCCGGGACAATGTTGTGTAAGTCCAGGCATTTTAAGAAAATTGTCTTTTTTGACACATCGAGTTAAGCTACCATCGAAAAGGAAGAAGTAGAAGGTGTTGTAAAAACAGGAACAAAAACTGAAAATCTAATCGTTTTTTACCAAAGCCAAAAAAGGGAAACCCGTATGAGTTTTGTTTATTACATAGAAAACATAGCTGGTGGCGTTGTTACTGCGGCACAGACGATGGCGAATGCACAGCTTGCAGTGCTGAATCAGGCAGGTTCATCTGATCTTCAACTCTGGCGTTTTACGAATGAGGGGTATTTTGTATTGAACTCTTCTTCCCCGGAACTTTGCCTGAGCGTGGTGCAAGATTCATTGCAGAACGGGAGTCTGGTTACCTTGGCACCAAAAGGAGCGCAGAACTATTTGCAAACGTGGGTATATAACACTGCAAAGAACGGCTTCTCTCTTGTGGCGAACAGTAACTATTTTTTAACCAGTGGATTGGGCGGGTCAGGTGGCCCAGTAGTCTACGTCTCGACAGAATCAAACACGCCGTTGACGCAATGGCGGCTGGGTTTTGATTGGGCACTGGAGCAACAATTTTATTTTTCCGATGGGGCAGACATAGACAGAACTGTCTGGCAAAGTCCGCAATGGATTTCATCGAATAACAATCCATCATTTTTTGGGCAAACATCTATACGCAATCCAGCCGATTTTAGTCCTCCGATTGGTTACGTTCCGGTAGTAAATAACACCGCTCAACTGTGTCTTTCTACTTTCAATCCATTGGCAGCAGCTCAGGGAAATCCGGATTTTCTAGGCGCGCAAATTGGTACCATCAACCAATGGGGCTTACCGTCTTATGACGCGGTTGCTTTTGAAGCCAATGTAGTGCTGCCACAAACTGCACCCGGCGGAGTCGTTGCATCGTTATTTGCCTACAATCTCATTCAGCAGGCGCCATTTTTGCACGATGAAATTGACTTTGAGTTATCGTCCAATTACTGGGGTGATTCTCAACCACAGATCAATACGAATGTGTACGTCGTCACAGGGCAAAGCATGCCAAATTACGATCATGTTGTTACTTCTCAAATTGGTCTGACTGGTACCGTTACCTTGCGCATAGAGTGGAGTCAGGCAGGCGTATCCTGGTACATCAATAAAGACCAGAACCCTGCCCCGATTTACACCGAGACCAATGTCCCACAAACAGATATGAGTCTGGTGCTCAACTTCTGGGTGCCTGACAGCGGGTGGAATTGGGCTTACGATTCCTCGTTAGTTCCAGCAGCGAATCAACCGGGACAGCAATGGGAGTATCAGGTGAATTGGGCCAAGGTTTGGGTAGTTAAAAAACAGGCGTCATCGTGTTGACGGTTCGCCTGACGGTTGCCCGGGGCATTTCTTCAAATACACTCGGCTAGTGGTTTTTAGTGTTTTTTATGCCTGATCATGTTCAGCCTGCATCTCTGGTGCGGCTGAGCTCTGTTGGTGGCATAGCGTAGCAGTTTTCAGCCTTGGCCCTGTCCGTTACAATGGCGGCAGGCGTTCCACGAGAATGCTGAAATCACATCCCCGCGATGTACTTATTCCATCATCCAGAGACAACACACCATGAGCTTACGCATACTCGCCACCGGCGGCACTTTTGATAAACATTATGATGAACTGGCAGGCAAGCTCAGTTTCTCCGACAGCCATTTACCAGCCGTGATCAAGCGTGCGCGCCTGACTGTTCCTGTAGAGCTCGACATCTGTATGCTGATGGATTCACTGGACATGGACGATAGCCATCGTCAGACGATTTTGCAGGCATGTCAGCAGGCTCCGGAAAAAGCACTGGTCATCATCCACGGCACCGACACCATGCGCGAAACAGCCGAAGTGCTGGGTGCTGCCAATCTGGATAAAACCATTGTGTTCACCGGCGCCATGATTCCTTACGAAATTGATCATTCCGATGCGTTTTTCAATCTCGGATTTGCCTGTGCTGCCGCGCAACTATTGCCAGCAGGCGTACATGTCGCGATGAATGGCAGAATTTTCCCGTGGAATGACGTACAGAAAAATCGTACTGCCGGTGTGTTCGTCAATAAATAATCGAAAGTCCAACAATGAAATCGCTGCTGGCAGCTCTCCTGTTATGTTGTTCTTCCCTGACGCTGGCAGCAGAAACGCGTTTTGACTCCTTTTATTTTTTCCAGTCAGAAGCCGTATTGCAGGAAAAAGGCATTAACGTCGATACTCTCGGACGCTATTCCAGAACCTTGCAATCGAGAATTTATCAATCGCTGAAAAAAGTCAAAATGCCGTCCAGCGCTGGTTATCTGGTGATTGCCATCCGCTCCGACGGCGCAGTGACGTCCTGGCTGGACATGCAGCCTGCCGTGCACGAATATTACGATAACCAGATTTACGAGATCATTCAGAAACTCCCTGCACCCGATGTGAAGACAGGTATTTTCGTCTTTGCCATCAAGATGGCGATTGATACCCCTGTCCACACAAAGAAAGCAGTGCCCTCACCCTCGGATTGGGCTGAAGCGAAAAAACGTCTGGTCAATAAAGATAATATCGAAGAACTGGTATTTTCTGTCTGGCCGGAAGAGTAAGCCGAAGTCGTATTTCTCTCTCCATCCGGTCAGCGTGACAGGACAGAGCAAGAACAAAGCGGGAACAAAGCTGGAACAGAGTAACGCCGCCATCATCGCTTAACGGATGATGGCGGCGTTTCTTTTCAGCGGTTGGCCATGCCTGTTTGTCTGCGGAGCCAGTGCCGGCGTTGTTGTTGAATGCAACTCAGGACTGAAATTCATACAGGTTCATACAGGTTCGCACATTGGCGTGAACGCCAGTGCAGACTCAGCGACTAGCTCCGCGATGAACTCAGGTGCCGAGCAATTGCGCAAGGCCGTCCAGCAAAGCGGCACACTCGGCATCCGTACCGACCGAAATCCGCAGGAACTGCTCTATCCTCGGCAATCGGAAATGCCGCACAATGATTTGCTGTTCACGCAAGCCCTGCGCCAGTGTTGCCGCGTCGTATGCCGGATGGCGGGTGAATACAAAGTTGGCACTGGAAGGCAATACCTCAAATCCCAGCGCCTGCAAGCCATGCGTCAGCGTGTTTCTGGTGTCAATGACCGCTTTGCAGGTATGTTCAAAATACGTCTGATCTTCAAATGCTGCGATCGCACCTGCGCTTGCCAGCCTGTCCAGTGGGTAAGAATTAAAGCTGTTTTTTACCCGGTTCAGCCCTTCAATCAGATCAGCATGGCCCACCGCCAAACCCACCCGCAAACCCGCCAGTGAACGCGATTTGGACAGGGTTTGCACGACCAGCAGATTCGGATAGCGATGCACCAGGCTGATTGCGGTCTTCGCCCCAAAATCCACATAGGCTTCGTCCACCACCACGACCGATGCCGGATGTTGTTGCAGTAACTGTTCTATCTGTTCCAGCGCCAGCACACAGCCTGTCGGGGCATTTGGGTTAGGAAAAATAATGGCACCATTGGCTTGCTGATAATCGTCGACATTGATCTGAAATTGCGCATCCAGCGCCACCGTCTGATAGTCAATGCCATACAGGCCGCAATACACCGGATAAAAACTGTAAGTGATATCGGGAAACAATAATGGCTGATCATGTTTCAGCAAAGCCTGAAAGGTATGCGCCAGGACTTCGTCTGAACTGTTGCCGACAAATACTTGTTGCGGCGTGACATCGTAATAGGCAGCAATCACGTCACGCAGACGGTCAGAACCCGGATC
Organism: Undibacterium sp. SXout7W; assembly: GCF_049339385.1. Lineage (NCBI taxonomy): Bacteria > Pseudomonadati > Pseudomonadota > Betaproteobacteria > Burkholderiales > Oxalobacteraceae > Undibacterium > Undibacterium sp. SXout7W. The sequence goes on from NZ_JBMPPF010000002.1 coordinate 96,873, forward strand.
GGGATACAAACGCAGATCAGCCGATGTCACGTCGGCAATCGCTTCCAGCACCTTGGGTGACGGTGGATAAGGGTTTTCGTTGGTATTCAGTTTGATCAGTTTTTGCAGCTTGGGTTGTTCTCCGGGTACATACGGTGTCAGACCGTGTACGAGCTTGCTCCAGTATTGGCTCATGATGAATCTCGTTCCTGATAATAAAAATAAATGTCGGTATCGTGTTGCAGACGGCGCTGATTCTTGTTTGGTACTGCCTGGCACCGCTTGTTGCTGTTTTTGGTGGCCTTTTGTTATCGCTTGTCGTGCTTAGCCGGCATGATCCAGATTCTGTTTTACACGTTGTAACAAGGCAAATAACTGTGCCTGTTCCTGCGGGCTGAAACCGCCGATGGCCCTACTGGTCAATCGCGTTGCCTGCGTTTGCAATTCGCTCAGGATCGCATTGCCTTCCGGCGTCAATGACAAGTGCACATGACGCCGATCACTCTCGTCGGCAATTGCTTCAAGCAATCCACGATCCCGGAGCCCCTTGATCAGGCGCGCCAGCTGTGCCTTGTCACGCCCGCTGTCACGCGCCAGATCGCTTTGTGTGGCGTTTGCATGGCGGGCGAAATACGTCAGTACCTTGCTCTCCATATGTGTGATGTCATGCGCGCCATGACGCAGCGCCTGAAACTGCTGCGAGCGGTACTGATGCATCACGGTATGAATTAATTCCAATACATCCTGGTCACCATGCTCCAAAGAATGGTTGACATTGTCATTTGATTTGCGCATTATAGTAGATATTGTCAACTAATTGAAACGATCAGACTATGAGTATAGACTCTGTCACCAGCCGCGTACAACGCGTGCGGCATGAACTGACCTTGCGCCCGCTTCAGGTGTTGCGGGTCGAGAGCATCAGTCCCCATTTCCGTCGCATTATTGTCGGAGGTGAAGCCTTGTCCGGTTTCGTCAGCGCGTCATTCGATGATCACATCAAACTGATGCTGAACACGGAGAGCGATCATCCCGTGCGTCGCGACTACACACCACGTTATTACGATGCCGCTCTGGGCGAGTTGGCGATAGAGTTTTGTCTGCATGAGGCGGGTGCCGCATCAGCCTGGGCAGCGCAGGCCACGCCGGGGCAAACGGTCACCATCGGTGGACCGCGTGGCTCGTTTATTATTCCCACCGATTTCACGTGGCATTTGCTGCTCGGCGATGAGACGGCTTTGCCGGCTATCGCCCGACGGCTGGAAGAGCTACCCGCCAGCGCTAAAGTGATTGTGTTGCTACAGGTTGCTGATATTGCAGACCGTCGTCCGTTGAATAGCGTGGCCGATGTGGATCTTTACTGGAGCAGCGATGATGCCGCATTGCTGGACACCTTGCGTCGTCTGTCCTTACCTGCTGGTGAGGGTTACGCATGGTGTGCCGGTGAGGCGCGCATGGTTGCCAGCGCGCGCCGCATTCTGACAGAGGAAAAGCAACATCCCTCCGCTGCTATTCGTGCCGCCGCTTATTGGAAGCGTGGCAGCAGCGGACACCATGAAAATCTGGAAGGATGATGCTCTGAATTTCACCGGATTTTCCGGTGCGAGGACTGACGATATTTACTGACGACATTTCCCGACACAAATTTCCCAGTGCATCAGGTAATGTTTGCTGTCACGAGTCTGTTGCTGCAATGGCAGCAACGACCGCCACTGCCATCAGAACCGCAGCGCACGACGGTGTAGTCGTGCGCTGCGGTGATTATTTCAGGAGTCCATCGTCTTTAAACATGGTTTTCAGACCACGTAATGCCTGACGGATGCGGGATTCGTTTTCGATCAGGGCAAAGCGCACATAGTCGTCACCATACTCACCAAAGCCAATGCCGGGTGACACGCACAGTTTAGCTTTTTCCAGTACCTGTTTAGCGAATTCCAGCGAACCAAGCTGGCGGTAATGTTCAGGAATCTGTGCCCAGATATACATTGATGCTTTTGGTTTCTCGACCATCCAGCCGATGTCGTGCAAGCCTTTGACCAGCACATCGCGGCGCGCCTGATAGGTATCGCGAATCTGATGTACGCAGCTCTGATCGCCTTCCAACGCCGCAATCGCCGCCACCTGCACTGGTGTGAAACTACCGTAATCGTGGTAGCTTTTAATCCGTGCCAATGCCGCGACCAGCTCTTTGTTACCGACCATGAAACCAATGCGCCAACCTGCCATGTTATAGCTTTTGGAGAGCGTAAAAAATTCCACCGCCACATCCCGCGCACCCTTTACCTGCATGATGGATGGCGCTTTCCAGCCGTCATACACGATGTCGGCATACGCCAGATCATGCACCACCAGAATATTGTGTTCTTTGGCGAGTTTCACCACGCGTTCGAAAAATTCCAGCTCTACGCATTGCGCCGTCGGATTCGACGGAAAGCCGAAAATCATCATCTTCGGTTTTGGATACGTTTCGCGTATCGCTCTTTCGAGTTCGGCAAAAAAATCCACGCCGGGGCTCATGCGTATCGACCGGATATCGGCACCGGCAATCACCGCACCGTAGATATGAATCGGATAGCTGGGATTCGGCACCAGCACGGTGTCGCCTTTATCCAGCGTCGCCAGCATCAGATGCGCCAGACCTTCTTTCGAGCCGATAGTGACGATGGCTTCGGAATCAGGATTGAGTTCGACTTCGTAGCGGTCTTTGTACCAGCGCGAAATCGCCCGGCGCAGACGTGGTATGCCTTTGGAGGCCGAATAGCCATGTGTGTCGGGGCGTTGGGCCACTTCAACCAGCTTGTCAACGATGTGTTTTGGCGTCGCGCCATCAGGGTTGCCCATCGACATATCGATAATATCTTCGCCACGGCGACGCGCAGCCATCTTGAGTTCGGCTGTGATATTGAAGACGTAAGGCGGCAGACGATTGATGCGGGAGAACGAAAATTTTGGCGAGGAGACGGGTACTGAAACAGGTGTCGAAGCAGGTGTGGATACAGGCGTATCTTCACCAGTTGAACCCCGGCCCGGCGGAGTAAGTGTGTTTGTCATGATCAGATTGTGTGTGAATAGCGTAACGCCCGGAACCGTCCGAGCGACGTGGAAACCAAAGTTTCTGGATTGATTGTAACCAGTGAATCCGTTTTCCGTAAACAATTTTTTTTACATCTGGTCAAGGCGCATGTCTGATAAGGACATCAATGCGGCTGCTTGCTGCACGGATGCTGACGCGCTATCTGCACATCAGCATTGCGCAAACATCATCGCCTTACGTTATGCTGTGCGCTTTGTCGCGACCAGCATCATCGCCAGCGTCACACATCTGAAGAACGTTACGAATATCATTGAAGGAGAATCTCATGTCTTTGCATCAGGAAGGCATTTTGCACGCCCTGCCCGCTCATGCCAGTTATCTGAGCCTGACGCTGAAACCGCAGGCTGATACGGTTGCCATTACTCAGGCACTACGCGCCTTGCAGGTTCTTGTTGATGGCAAGACGTTGGTACTGGGTGTTGGCGCGAGTATCGTGGCGGCACTTGGTCACACGGTTCCGGGCCTGAAAGAATTTACCGGTATCGAAGGCAGCCGCGTGCTTTTACCAGCAACTCCAGCCGCGCTCTGGTGCTGGTTGCGTGCGGATGAGCGTGGCGAGCTGGTGCATTTGTCACATCGCGTATTGCACGCAGTTGCTGCCGCATTTGATGTGTCGCAGGAAGTCGATGCGTTTGTGTACGCAGGTGGTCGCGATTTGAGCGGTTACGAAGACGGCACTGAAAATCCTGAAGGCGATGCCGCCGCCGCTGCTGCGCTGGTCAGTGGACAGCAAGCCGGTGTGGATGGTTCCAGCTATGTTGCGGTTCAACAGTGGCGACATCGTTTCGACCGGCTCGAAGCGATGCCACAAGCTGAGCAGGATCAGATGATGGGGCGCCGTAAAAGTGACAACGAAGAGCTGGATGACGCACCCGCATCTGCGCATGTCAAACGCACTGCGCAAGAAAATTTTACGCCGGAAGCCTTTGTCTTGCGTCGTTCCATGCCCTGGTCAGCACAAGGGCAGGCAGGCTTGCAGTTCGTCGCCTTCGGTGCATCGCTGTATGCCTTTGAAGCACAGTTACGGCGCATGTCCGGTGCGGAAGATGGCGTGACGGATGCCTTGTTCCGCTTTACTCAGCCATTGACGGGTGCTTATTTCTGGTGCCCGCCAATGCTGAACGGTACTCTGGATTTACGCATACTCGGGCTCGTCTGATACCGGCTCTAACAGCGCCAGAAAACCTTCCAGGGGCAGTGGTTTGGAGAACAGATAGCCCTGGAAGGCGAGGCAGTTATGCTCAATCAGAAATGCCCGTTGAGCTTTGGTTTCCACGCCTTCTGCAATCACATTCAGACCCAGATTCACACCCAGTGAAATGATGGCACGGACAATCGTCGCATCGTTTTCATCATGGCTCAGATCCCTGACGAATGACTGATCAATCTTGAGCTGGTTCAGGGGCAGACGTTGCAGATACGCGAGCGAGGAATAACCGGTGCCGAAGTCATCCATGGAAAATGCGATGCCGAGTTTTTTCAACTGATGCATTTTTTCTGTGGTCGCATCAACGTTATCGAGAATCGTGCTTTCTGTCAGCTCAATTTTCAGGCGTGTAGGATTGATCTGATGTTGATGTACGACATTGCTTAATGTAGAGACAAAATCCGGACGCTGGAATTGTTTGGCACTGACATTGACGGCCAGTGTCAGATGGGCGGTCAGCGGGTTGTTTTCCCATTGTTTGATCTGTGCACAGGCGGTGTCCAGTACCCAGTTCCCGATAGGAATAATCAGGCCGGTTTCTTCTGCCAGAGGAATAAAGTCTGCCGGAGAAATAAAGCCACGATCAGGATGTATCCAGCGCAGCAGCGCTTCTGCACCGATCAGTTTGCCATCAGAATTGACTTGCACCTGATAGTAAAGCTGGAACTGATTATGCGTCAGTGCGACACGCAGATTGGATTCCAGCAGCATTCTGACGACCAGTACCGCTTGCATGGCTGGATCAAAAAAACGTACTGTATTGCGACCGGATGTTTTTGCTTCATACATCGCCGTATCTGCGCGTTTGAATAAATCCTTGACGGTATTATCGCTCCCCTGAAACAGACAGACACCGATACTGCTGGAACCGTGATGTTCAAAATCGGTGATCTGATATGGCAGGCTCAACAGATGGCGAATTTTTTCTGCAATCCGGTCAGCATGACCCAGTGCTTCATCACGATCGTCGCTGAGTTCTTCGAGCACCACCACAAACTCATCACCGCCCAGACGTGCCACGGTATCGCTTTCGCGCACGCAGGTTTGCAGGCGGCTTGCTGCTTCGATCAGCAGTAAATCACCCGCATCATGACCACGTGTATCGTTGAGTGTCTTGAAGTTGTCGAGATCGATAAACAAAATGGCGCTATGGCTATGATTCCGGTTGCTGAGCGAGATCAGATGTTCCAGTCTATCCATCAGCAGACGACGGTTGGGTAACTGCGTCAGCGAATCATAAAATGCCAGATTGCGAATTTCTGCTTCGTAGCCTTTGTTGCGGCTGATGTCGGTAAATGAACCGATATAATTGCTGACATCCCCTTTTTTATCGGTGATGGCAGTCAGGGTAATCATTTGTGGATAGATTTCGCCGTTTTTGCGGCGGCTCCATAATTCACCATGCCAGAATTTGTTGTCTCGTAGCGATTGCCGGATATGCTCAAAAAAGCCCTTGTCCTGCTGCTTCGTTTCATGGATCGGCGGACGCAAGCCGATCAGCTCGCTAGCGCTGTAGCCGGTGATGCGGGTGAATGCCAGATTCAGGCGCAGTATCGTCCAGTGGGCATCTGTGACGAACATGCCTTCCTGTGATTCAAAGGTGCAGGCTGCGATTTGCAAATCCTGTTCCGCCTGTTTGCGTTCCGTGATATCGGTGACGAAGCAGTGCCATAACATGGCACCGTCAGGTTCCGCTTCTGGCAGTCCATCAATATACAGCCAGCGTATGCTGCCATCCAGCCGACGAATGCGGAATTCACTCTGCCAGGCCGTCTGGTGGCGCATGGCAATCCGCAGCGACGCCGTGCCGGCTTCCACATCCTGAGAATTGATGCGTTTGAGCAGTGGCAGCGCATCGTTCTTAACTTCTTTCTGACTGACTTCAAAGATTTGCAGAATCGCATCGCTGGCAAAAGGGATACAAGCAGTTTTATCTGGACGAATACGATATTGCATGACGAGTCCGGGCAAACGTGACGCTACTTTGTTGATGCGGTTGTAAGCATCTTCTATCTGCAGACTGGCGTGCATTCTTTCGGTCTGCAAGGCGGTAATGATCAGGGTAATCATCACCATCGTTGCCATATAAGCCCAGAGGATTAACAGGCTGGCCTGGCCGTGATCAGCGAACGGGCCTTTACCAATCGCCGTCGCCCACGCCGCCACCATGGACGCAGCCAGGGTAGCGACGGAGGCCGCAGAAATACCAAAGCGCATCGCCGCCAGTACCATCACACCGCCTGTCATGAATGTCAGGTTCAGGTGGCTGTAGGGTGACAGGAAAATTAACCAGTTGGTGGTACAAAATATCAGCAGATATCCGATCAGCTCTTTACTGCGATGCTGCAGTTTTGCCAGCGAGTGGCTGGAAAAGGTCAGCAACAGCGGGCCTGCCAGCAATGCACCTATCGTGTCGCCTGCCCACCAGGTCAGCCAGATCGGCAGTACATTCCCCACCATCCCGGAAAACGACAGCGTCAGCAAGCCGCCAGTGGCCGAGATACACATGCCCAGCATGGTGGCGACACTGAAACCGAGTACATCGCGTCGCCGTGAAAAATCAGTGCGGAAGCCTTGTTTGCGTAATATCCAGCTGCTCAGAAACGGACCGGCAGTAGAGCCAATTGCCAGCGCCATCGCGATGTTGAAAGAAAACCCGGCACCGATTTCCAGGATCACAGCCGAGGCAAAGATCACGGGTAGCATGACGTAACCAAAGCGCATCAGGCTGGCGATGGCAATACCGGTAGGTAACCAGATCAGACTGACATTCGGATTGGTGTAGGGAATGGATAAACCGATGTGCCCTGTACCGATATACAGAACAACCGTCAGGAGTATGTGTCTGAACAGCTGATCTGGTCTGAAGGTCGTGGAACGTATGGCTTGTTGAGGCTTTGACATGACAATGAACGGTGATAAAACTGCGTTAATTATCCGTCAAAGCACTCCTTGCGGTTGACCTGATTACACGAATTAATGCCTGTTTTTTCAACAAAAACAGGGTATTTCTCCTTAGAACAACAAGAATTGAATCATTGTCTTTTTGTCTTTGCTAGTCGAATTTGCAAGATGTTTTCAATACAACCACAACTTGTCCGCATCGAGCTGCAACCAGTAATCGCCTGCCGCCAGTTTAAATGGTGAATACGCGCGGATACCATCACCGGCGTGACCAAACAGACATTCCCAGCGATCACCGAGATACATGCAGGTGGTCAGTGGTAGTTTGATGGTGTTTTCTGTATGACCATCGGCAATACGGACTTTTTCGAGACGGATAATCGCGGTTGCTTCGTCGCCGATATGTTGTCCGCGTACCGTGGTTTTCAGATGCTCGCCATTCACATTGATGGTGGCAACGTCGCCATCACGATGTACAACCTTGCCACGCAGTTTGTTATTGCTGCCCATGAACTCGGCAGTGAACAAGGTGTTCGGTGTTTCATACATACTTTGCGGTGTACCCTGTTGTTCGATGACGCCGTTATTGAGCAACAGAATACGATCAGAAATCGCCATCGCTTCACCCTGATCATGCGTCACCATCAGCGCTGACAGGTTCAGGCGCACAATCAGTTCACGCAAAAATGCCCGGGCTTCTTCGCGCAATTTAGCATCCAGATTGGATAGGGGTTCATCCAGCAAAATCACTGGTGGGTTGTAGACCAGCGCACGGGCAATGGCGACACGCTGTTGCTGACCACCGGACAACTGGTGCGGAAAGCGCTCACCCAGATGACCAAGACCAAGTTGTCCCAGTACGTCCTTGACCTTGGCGGCGATATCGGTGCTGTTCATTTTACGCAGCTTGAGTCCATAGGCGACGTTATCGAAAACGGTCTTGTGCGGCCATAAGGCATACGATTGAAATACCAGGCCGAGATTGCGTTGTTCGGCGGGTACTTCCAGTTGTTTGTTACCATCAAAAATGGCGCGGTCACCCAGATGGATGGTGCCTGTTTTTGGTGATTCCAGACCGGCAACGGCACGTAGTAAGGTTGTTTTGCCGCTGCCCGAAGGGCCAAGCAGCGCAACGACCTCGCCACGCTGCAAATCCATGGAAACGCCTTTGAGGATAGGATTGGCACTTGCTCCGGAACCATATTCCAGAGTTAAATTCTTGACGCTGAGTTCTGACATGTTGTTCTCTCTCGTGTATAGGATAGTCGGATATAGATCAGTGGCTGAGCTTGACGCCGAAGCGCAGAGCCAGTCCGAGACCGATCGCCACCAGGGTGATGTTAATGAAGGACAGTGCTGCTACCAGATCGACAGAACCACCTGCCCACAAGGAGACGATCAGCGCACCGATCACTTCAGTCCCCGGCGATAACAGATACACGCCGGTCGAATATTCACGTTCAAAAATCAGGAAAATCATCAGCCATGCGCCCAGCAGGCCGTACTTCACGAGCGGCAATGTCACATCGCGCGTGACTTGTCCGCGATTGGCACCAACGGCACGCGCAGCTTCTTCCAGCTCAGGTCCCACTTGCAGCAAGGCGCTGGAAATCAGACGCAGACCATAGGCCATCCACACGACGGTGTAAGCGATCCAGACAGAAAATATCGTTGAACGGACAGAGCGCAATTGAGGAATCAGATTATCGCTGAGCCACAAAGCGAGTGGATGCTCTATGCCTTTGAGCATACCGTCGAGCCAGCTTGGAACGAAAAGAAATACCCACAGGAATGACAGACCCGCCAGCAAGCCCGGAATCGCACGTGGCACCAATACACTGTAATCCAGCAGGCGGGTAATACCATCGGGTTTGCGATGCATGGCCAGCGCGATACCGGCGTAGCAAATGACGGCCAGCGCACCACCAATGATGCCGATGAGTACCGTATTAAAAATGCCGCGCATCAGTGAAGGTTGTTCCAGAATATCGCGGAAGTGTTGCAGCGTCAGCACGTCTGCCAGCTTCACGCCTTCCCCCCAGTACGCCACAAATGCACGCAACACAATGCCTGACAAAGGAATGATGACCGTGAAAATCAACCATGCCGCCAAAATGGCGAAGGCCAGCCATTTCCACTTACCAAGCGGCAGCGGTTTCTGACGTGAACCTTTTCCTTTGATTGATACATATTTGCTGGCCGACTTCAGTAACCAGCGCTGTACCATCACCAGCGGCATCGTGACCGCTACCAGGCAAACTGCTGCCGCAGCCATGAGATGATAAGACGGTGTGCCAAGTTTGTTGGTCAGTTTGTAGAGGTAAGTGGCGAGTACCAGATGGCCTTCAGGATCACCCAGCACCAGCACCAGACCGAATACTTCAAAGCCCAGGAAAAATACCAGCACAGCCGCAAAAGACAAGGCCGGCATAATCATCGGCAGTGATACATGCAGCGCAACCTGAAATGGTGAAGCGCCAGTGATACGCGCCGCTTCTTCCACATCTGAACCCAGACTTTTCAATGCCGAAGAGGAGTACAGATAAACATGCGGCACATGCGTTAAACCGGCAATCAGAACGATGCTGAAAAACGAATAAATATTCCACGGTTCAATACCCGTTAATTGCTTCGCCCACAACGTATAAAAGCCGACAGGTCCCATTGATACCACGTAACCGAAAGCCATCACCATAGGCGAAACAAAGATAGGAACCAGCAATAATGGCTCTATCCAGCTGCGGCCCGGCAAGTCGGTACGAATCATCAGAAATGCCAACAGGCCGCCCAGCGGTACGGCGATACCCGCCAGACCGGATGCCAGGATCAGACCGTTCCAGAACGCCTGACGAAAATCCGGGTCTTCAAAAATAAAGCGATAGGAGTCCAGTCCTAATTCTTTGACCGGAGAAAAGAAGGGGGCGTTTAAAAAACTTTGAAACAAAATCAATGACAGTGGCGTAAAAATCGCCAGTACGGTCAGTATCACAACGAGTCCGCGCGGCCAGTTGATATGTGACCATCTGCCAGACGGAGGGAGGCTCAGGGTGCTCATGGTTAGCCCTAATAAAAATTCAAAAAACGGGAGGCAGGATTGCCCGACAGAACAGTGGACACTCTCCGGCAAGTTGCGCCTGCCGGAGATGTTTCGTCCGTCTTATTTTTTACCTGCGGTTTCTTTCCATTGCTTCAGGAAAGCCAGACGTTTTGTCTGATCGAGGTATTGCAGCAAACTAGGATTGACGGGCAGAGGTTTCAATCCGGCACCGACTTTTTTGCCCAGCGCAACCGGATTGGCGTCACCTTTGACATCCGGGCGAATCGCAAACAGGTTGGCTTCGTTGGCGATGATAGTTTGTCCGCGTTTAGACAAAATATAATCCAGCCACAATTTACCTGCGTTCGGATGCTTGGCAGATTTGCTGATAAATGCGACGCGTGACAATACCAGCGTATAGTCTTTTGGCATTTGCACACCGATGGATGGGTCTTTGGCGGCGCGGGTCAGTGCGTAGGAACCGAGGATGTTATAGCCGATCAGATTTTCACCGGAAGAAATACGTTCCAGCATCGTACCGGTCGATGATTGCACGCGCACGCTGGCGTTACCAAACGCTTTTGCCAGTTCCCAGAAGTCTTTATTTTCGTGACTGTCCTGAGTAATAAACATGAAGCCGACACCAGATTTTTCGATGTCATAAGTAGTGACTTTGTTTTTGAATTTATCGAGTTTGGTATTGATCAGTTTGGCAAACTCTGCATGTGTTTTTGGTACTTCGTCTTCACTGACCAGACGTTTGTTATACACAAATACGGCGGGCTCAAATGTTGTACCGAAAGCAGAATTATTCCAGATCGCCCATTGCGGAATGCCGCTGATTTCCGGCGAGGCATATTGCAAACCATAGCCATCGGATACCAGCTTGACCTGCAAATCCATGGCCGAAGACCACAGCAAATCGGCACTGTTACCGCCGGCGGCCATTTCGGAAATATAGCGGCTGAATACTTCGGTTGAATTCATGTCGTTGTATTCGACCTGAACTTCCGGATACATCACACGAAAATCCTTGATCAGCGGTTCGACAGCCTTGGTGTCGGTTGCGCTATAGATCACGATCTTGCCTTCTTTTTTTGCAGCGTCGATGATTTTGTTGTAGTCGGCAGGGTAGCCTGCCGGTGCCTGTGCCACAGCGAGAGTGGACATGCCGAGCGTCAGTGCAGTGATGGCACTGGCAAACAGCGTTTTGGACAGTAAGAGGTTGGAATTCATTTGTCTTCTCCTTTGATGGATATTGTTGGGTATTGTCGTAATCAGAAATGAGGAATGGAAAAACTAACGTACCATGCCAAATTCTTTTGCTTGCAAGCGGTAATGCACAACGGCTCTTTCTATGTATTCCGTGAGTTCTTTTCCTGTCATGGCAAATGGATACAGCCCATGCAGGCGACGTTGTTCTTCAAAGGCCGGCGTGTTCATCGCCTGCTGAAAATAGTTGACCCATTTCTGGTAATCATGATCGCTGACCTGTGGTCCCATGTAGAGTCCGCGAATAATCGGCCAGGTGACATCAAATCCTTGTTCGTGTGCTGTTGGCACCCGTGCCAGTGCACCGGGAAGACGAGCGTCTGACAGCACTGCCAGCACGCGAATTTTGCCATCTCTGGCGTGCAGGCTGGCTTCGGAGGCATCACCTGACACGACCTGCACATGATTTGCCATCAATGCGGTAAATGATTCGCCGCCGCCTTCAAATGCGACCAGACGCATGGCTTTCGGGTCCATGCCCGCCTGCTTGGCGATTTGCGCCATTTTCAGCCAGTCCTGGCTGCCGACTGTGCCACCGGCACCAATCGCAAATTGAGCAGGATTTTTTTTAATGGCCTCGATCAGTTCGCGCAGGGTTTTATAAGGGGAATCGCTACGTACGGCGATCATGCCGTAGTCGGTACCGATGGCTGCGAGCCAGCGCACGTGACTGGTGTCGAATTTGCCAAACTTGCCTTCAGCCAGATTGAGGAGTGAGCCACCGGAGTACGCGACCAGCGTGTTCGTTTCGGCTCGGCGCTGGGTAATCACGGTATTCCAGGCAATGGCACCGACGCCGCCCGGTAGATAATTAATTTGCACTGGCTGGCGCGGTAACAATGTTTGTACCAGCTTGCAGGTCTGATCCATACCACCACCGGGTTTGGCCGGGACGATGCACTGCACCTTCTCTGCATCCGCGCCAGTCTTGCCGTTGGTTGTTAATGCGGGTGCAATGGCCCATGCCGGTATCAGCGTCAGCAGGCTGGCGATGGCGGCAGTACAAAGAGTGATGGGCTTGAGCATGATCAGAATGGGACTCCTAGAGTGACATGGATCATACCGTGACGAAACTTTCAGTCGGCTTTCAGAATCATGCGGTATGTATCCATATGTATCCGTCTATACCCGTCTGTGTTTGTCGCTTTATGTCCGGAAGATGGTCAGCGTCTTTACTGTAGCAGAAGCCGCAGCGCAATATTCTGACGCTGATAAAAAAAGCGCGTTCTGCTGTGAATATGACCGTCACGTCCGCTGTTGTTTTATGTTTGGTTTGGGTTTGCTTTCAGTTGGCTTTCAATATCGTTTCAGAGACCGATTTATCGTGTAATTTTTTAGTCGATTTTAGGCGTGATTTATGCGATTCTGTCGATCCGCAGGTCAACAGATGTAGCCGACATTCACATGTTTGTATCACATGCGTGTATCGCTTCTTTCTCGGCACCTTTGTCTTGTTATCTTGAGACCTGCATTCTCCTGATGGTATTTATCTATGCGTATTCTGTTGGTCGAAGATCATGTTGAGTTATCCCACTGGGTGGCTAAGGCCTTGCGCGATGCGCACCTGACCGTAGAGACGGCAGGGAATGGTGCGGATGCCGATGCCTTGTTGCATACGCAAGAATACGCGCTGGTGATTCTGGATCTGACTTTGCCAAAAATGGATGGGCTCGATGTGCTCAAGCGTATGCGGGCGCGTGGCAGCAAGGCACCGGTGCTGATACTGACGGCAAGAGGCGGCCTCAATGAGCGTGTACAAGGATTGAATCTGGGGGCGGATGATTATCTGCCCAAGCCTTTTGAACTGGCGGAACTGGAGGCACGGGTCAAAGCCCTGTTGCGGCGTTCTCAGGGTAACGAAGCCGTGGTGTTGCAATGCGGCGCATTGAGTTTTGATACCGTCAGCCGGCAGTTTTTTTATGATGCGGCATCACTGTCCCTGACACCGCGTGAATATGCAGTGCTCGAAGCTTTGATGACGCGCCCCGGGCAAGCTGTTTCCAAAGACAAACTATTTGATGAAGTATTTGCACTCGATGACGATGCCAATCTCGATGCGATCGAAATCTATATTCACCGATTGCGTAAGAAACTCGATAGCGTCAGCGTTGGCAAAGTGGCGATTGTGACTTTGCGCGGCATTGGCTACCTGCTGGAGGCGCGCTGATGCCGGGGAAGGACCGGCTGGGCAGCCTGCGCGGGCAGTTTCTGCGCTGGTTGCTGATTCCCTTAGTGTTGCTGGTAGCGGCGAATGCGTTTTCTGTGTATCGCAACGCACTCGATGCTGCTGATCTTGCCTACGACCGTTCCTTGTTATCCTCTGCCCGGGCATTGGCAGACCGGGTCGGTATCGTGGATGGCAAAGTGCAGGCTGATGTGCCCTATGTAGCACTGGACAGTTTCGAGACGGATACCTTGGGGCGTCTGTATTTCAAAGTCACCGGCGTGAATGGTGAATTTGTGTCTGGCTACGAAGACTTACCGGATTTACCAAAAAACGTTCCACGTTCCGATATGTACCCGGCGCTGGTGCATTTTTTTCATGCTGAATATCAGGGGCAGACAGTCCGCATTGCCGCCTTGCATCAGCCCGTCTACGACGATCGTATGCGTGGTATTGCCTTGATCGAGGTTGGCGAAACAACCGATGCCCGGCGTGGCTTATCACGCCAGATTCTGATCGATACCCTGCTGCGTCAGGCCGCACTGGTGTTGGCTGTGGCGCTGATGGTCTGGGTCGCGTTGCGGTTTGTGCTGTCGCCGATTATGCAGCTACGCAGCGACGTGGAAGCGCGTGAGCCAACCGATTTATCCGATTTTGATCCGCAACTGGTACATAAGGAAATTCGACCGCTGGTGCTGGCGATGAATGCCTATATGGCGCGTTTACAGACGCTCATCAATGGACAAAAACGGTTTATTGCCGACGCTTCGCATCAGTTGCGTACGCCCTTGACCGTTCTGAAAACGCAGGCAGAACTGGCATTGCGCGAAAACGATCCGGTCGCCATGCGGCAGATCGTGGAAAGTATTGCGCACACGACCGATGCCACAGTGCATCTGGCGAATCGTTTGCTGACACTGGCGCGTACCGGACACGGTGCGGAAGCGTCAGAACTGCAAACCCTCTCGCTGACGCAACTGGTGCGCCAGGTCTGTCTGGAACTCGCGCTGCCTGCCGTCAGAAAGCAGATTGATCTGGCGCTTGATGCCGATCACGACATCTTCATCCGTGGTCAGGCTTTACTCTTGCACGAAATGGTCAGCAATCTGCTCGATAATGCGATCCGCTATACGCCGGAAGACGGTCGTATCGTCTTGCGCGTGCAGCAGCAAGGTGAGAATGTCTTACTGGAAATTGAAGACAATGGTCCCGGCATTCCAGATACGGAACGTGAAAAAGTGTTTGAACCGTTTTATCGCTCTACCACGACCAGTGCAGTCAATCCCGGCGGCACGGGTCTTGGCCTGTGCATCGTGCGCGATATCGTCGTCTTGCACGGAGGGCAGATACTTTTACGGAATGCTACCCCAATCAATCCAATCGATACCGTCATTACAGACCACGCTGCTCCGGCTGTTGTATTACCGGGTTTGCGGGTGTCGATACTGTTTCCTGAGCAGCGCTGATCCTGTTACTATAGCCGATATATGTACTATACCCAGTATAGTATCAGTCACCGCTTCGTCGTATCACTTATAAACCATTGCTCAGGAGAACAAACATGGCAGATACTCCCCCCCTCAAGATTATTCAGGGCACAGCATTGAGCGAACAGCAAAAGAAAGATTTGCTGCATCGTCTGGCACGGATAGAAGGTCAGTTGCGCGGCGTGCAGAAACTCATCGCCAAGGCCGCCGAGCCAGCGGATTGCGAAGGCATTGCCCAGCAAATGTCTGCGGCCCGTAAAGCATTGGATCGTTCTTTCGTCACGTTGCTCACCAGTTCTGTGGTTACACACGCAGAAAAAGCAGCGACACCGGAAGAGTCCTTGCAAAGCGCCAAACAGATTGCCGCTTTGCTGGAAAAATTTGTCTGAACTTGGTTGAGCTTAGTTGAACTTAGTTGAGTCGGATCGGATTTTTATCGGATAAAAATCCGACGATCAGACGGATTGCTATATTGTCATTGCGTCGGTACGTGAATACATTATTAACGTATTGTCAGCGCACTCATGCGCTGACATGGTCATGCCAGAAAAACTCAGGCTGCCAGATGTCTGGCCTGGCGTTGCGGCAATGTCTTTGGTGTTTTTTCCTGCGTAACCGTTTTTTCGCCGCCCTGTTTATGTTGAGCTTGTCCTGCATAATCACTGGCGAGCAGCGTCGCGACTGATTCTGCACTCATCTTTTGTTCCGCATGCAGCCATTTGCCGACCAGATTGGCTAAACGATCCAGTGCGATTCTGTGCGTGGCATCGGTATTGACATAAATCCAGTCAGAAAACGCCATGAAACGTTCAAACGGATGCTCACCCAGCATCACCGGCAGCGTGTGCGCAAAGCGGCCAGAGTTGGCGACCATATCCCAATAGCGTGCAAATCGCACCAGTCTTTGCATATCCGCAAAACGAATGTCCTTGTTTGCCAGAATCGTGTACGGTGGCAGCGGATCAAATGTCAGTTGGAACGCTTCTGTATGCCGGATCAGTGGCGTACCCCGCAGACGCTTCAGAATGCCAAACTGAATTTCATGCGGGCCGAGCCCTACCAGTTTGTTAAAACCAGCGGCAAAACTTTCGATGGTTTCACCCGGCAGACCGGCGATCAGATCGACGTGTAAATGGGCATGCGAATGCTCACACAGCCAGCGGATATTTTCTGCCGCCTTGTCATTGTTTTGTTTGCGACTGATCAGGCTTTGTACGTCCGGATTAAAACTCTGAATACCGATTTCAAATTGCAAGGTGCCATCCGGGAATTGTTGTATCCCTTCTTTCAGCGCATCCGGCAAATGATCTGGTACCACCTCAAAATGGGCAAACACCGGATCGTGTGGTGCCGCTGCCAGCTTATCAAGGAAGAACTGCATAATCTTCAGACTGGTTTTGATATTCAGATTGAAGGTGCGATCGACGAATTTAAACAGTCGCGCACCGCGTTGGTACAGGCTTTCCATCTCCACCAGAAATGCATCGATATCAAAAGGCCAGGCGGTTTTGTCGAGCGCCGATAAACAGAATTCGCATTTGAACGGACAACCGCGTGATGCCTCCACATACAGCGTGCGATGGCGGATATCCTGATCGCTATAGAGTTGATATGGCAGTGTGATTTCATTCATTGGCGGTTGTTTGCCAGCATGAATTTTCATCAACGGCTGTGGCCCGTGCAGGATTTGTCCACAGAGTTCAGGAAAACTGACGTCGCCCCAGCCAGTGATCACATAGTCGGCGAGACGGACGATCTCTTGATCATTGGTTTCATGGGATACCTCAGGCCCACCTAGCACGATCACGACATCCGGCGCGACCCGTTTTAACACCGCCACTACCTGCGTGATCTCCACCACGTTCCAGATATACACGCCAAAGCCGACGATGAAAGTTTCACCCGGTGTGCGATAGCCAAGGATTTTTTCCACGATGTCGGTACTGCGCGCACCGATGACAAACTCATGCAACAGCGTTTGCGGTTGCAAGTCTCCCATATTGGCAAGCAGATAGCGCAACCCCAACGAGGCGTGGGCGTAGCGGGCATTCAGGGTGGTCAGCAGGATGGTCATGGAGTACAGCAGAAAACATGGGGAAGGCGCTATTGTACGCTGCTGCGCCCTGGTCATTACAGCGAGTGCGATGAATGCGACCCATGCAGCGATGGTCTTGATTGCGGTGACGCTGAATCTGTAAAAATGAAAAAGCCGTTGCCTGTGATAAAAGGCAACGGCGTCACAATCAATACCACACTATTGGTATGACAGACTCTGCTGTGCGAGGAACGCCAGTGTCATTGCGTTCAGGCCTGCAGATCAGTCACTGGTCAGAACTCTTCCCAGTCGTCATTGACTTTACTGCCGGAAGCCGGCTTGCCAGAGTAGCTTGATTTGGCCGCGCTGGATGCATTTGCTGTACTGGCGGCTAATGCCGGGCGTGCACTGGATTTGGTCGCCGATGGTGCTTTCGGTGGGGCTGGACGTACTTTTGCAGAGGTGCTGTGTTGTGCGCTACGTTGCGTCTCTTGTGGAGTACTGCTCTGATTGATTTTAAATACACTGACGACTTGTGCCAGATTGCTTGCCTGATCTTGCAGAGACGATGCGGCAGCAGCGGCTTGTTCGACCAGCGCTGCATTTTGCTGCGTGGTTTCATCCATGTGTGTGATTGCCATGTTGATCTGGTCGATACCGGCCGTTTGCTCCTGGCTGGCTGCCGTAATTTCGCTCACCACATCGGTCACACGGCGTACGCTTTCGACGACTTCGCGGATCGTCGCACCGGCTTCACTGACAAGTTTGCTGCCGTGATCGACTTTTTCAACAGAGTCGTCAATCAGGGTTTTGATCTCTTTGGCTGCCGAGGCGCTGCGCTGTGCCAGATTGCGGACTTCTGCTGCCACCACCGCAAAGCCGCGCCCCTGCTCACCGGCACGCGCCGCTTCAACGGCAGCATTCAGCGCCAGAATATTGGTCTGGAATGCAATTCCATCAATAACGGCAATGATATCGACGATTTTTCTGGCGGAGCCATTAATACCGTCCATGGTTTCCACCACGCGTTCTACTACTTCGCCGCCTTTGCTTGCGACTTCCGAAGCAGATACCGCCAATTGGTTGGCCTGGCGGGCGTTATCGGCGTTATGTCTGACGGTACTGGTCAATTCTTCCATTGACGATGCGGTTTCTTCCAGTGCGCCGGCTTGCTGTTCGGTACGGGCAGATAAATCCATATTGCCCGTGGCAATTTCGGTAGAGGCAGACGCAATATTATCTGTGCCGATGCGTACTTCACCCACGACTTTGAGCAAGCTGTCGTTCATGTGTTGCAGTGCCAGCATCAACTGACCCATTTCATCTTTGCCGGAGGTGTCGATTTGTACCGTCAGATCGCCACTGGCAACCGTTTCTGCCACGCTGATAGCCTTCGACAATGAACGGCTGATGCCGCGTGTGAGTATCAGACCCAGAAAAATAATACCGCCAGCAACTACGATGCTAAAACCGAAACTGATGACGTTGGCAGAAGCCTTCGCTGCCGCTGCATCGTCAGCGCCCTTTTTGCCTAAAACCGTGTTGTATTCCAGATGTGTGTCGAAGTCACTGTTTAATTTATTAGAGACAGTTAAATTGCCCATCAATAACTCTCTGCCCTCGTCCGGTTTATTTTCATAAGACAAGGCGATCACTTTTTTTCTCACCTCAACATAGTCGTTATAGCCTTTTTGTACTTCCTTTAATAAGCCGGCATCTTTCTCATCGCTGATATCGTCTTTTTCGTAGAGTGCCAGAGCGTCAAGCACTTTTTGATGTGCCGCGATGATTTTTGTTTCTATTCCTTTTTTCTGTTCAGCATCACTTGCCGCCATATGCTGCCACACCAGTACGCGGTCCAATCCAAACTGGCTTCTGGCTGTCGCTAGTGCAAGCAGGCTGGGAACAGTGTTGACGTTGGCATAATTGGCGGCATCGTACACTTTGCTCATTTGGTATCCACCGAATCCGCTTACGCCAAACAGCGCCAGAATGGCGAGGGCGAGTAGCAGATACAGACGTTTGGCTATGCTCATGTTGATCTCCAATGGCTTTTATTGATAAGAAGTATATGTCAGTGATCTGATGACGAAGATGCCGGGCCTGTTTTTTGTTTGCAGCGAGCGGCTTTGTTGCTGGTATCGCTACGATACTTTACACCGCTTATATCGAGAGCCGTACCGAAAATCCTGTCAGTCTATGCAGGCAATAAAAATTGCCTGATGTAAATTAATCATAAGTCATAACTATCCCTTGTTCCAGTGCTGCCTGTTGATTTTGCAATTGATTGCAATTCGTGTATTTATTTGTATCTGTTTGTATCTATCTTCATGGGCAACGCGTCTATAAGCCACCCACAACCATCTTGCGGTCACTCGCGAGGATGCTAAAGACCTGCGGTATGTGGGAGTGTGAATAATTTCACCACGGATTTTTGTACGTTCATCCCTGTGATTTTGCTGTTCGTCGCAAGTGCCTGGTGACTTGATGGGCGTGTGTCTACAGTGCATACATCGCACCACCACACGTCACTACGCGACGTCAACACAGGAGAACGACATGAAACAATCTACTCAAACAACACTGGTTTTTGTGTTTGGCTTGCTTGTCAGCAGCCTGTTCATGAGCCAGACCATGATCAACCAGCGTCTCGCCAGCGGCCATCATCAAGGCGTGAAGCAGGAACAGAACCAGGCACCGTATCAGGAGCAGATGCAGATTGTGACGATTGTTGCCAAAAGTATGAGCGAAGAGCAGAAAGTGGCTTACGATCAGGAATCATCCAGAATGCAAACCGTGATCATCAGCGCGAAACGTCTGAGTCCTGAGCAAAAGCTGGCAATGGATTTGCAAGCGGATCAGCAAAACAGCATCGCACGTGACACCGTCGCAACTCAGGAAGCACAGGCTGATAAGATATAAATACTGTTACATTCCTCACGGGTGGTGCAGTGTTATAGTTGTGATATCAATTCATCGTGAGAAATACATCATGTCTTTCGTTCTGGTCAATGTTGAGCGTATAAACATCGGGTCTGTAAAAAAGGGGCTATTTGCCTTAGTGGCGACCTTATTCATGATGATGTTGGCACAGTCCGCCAGCGCCGGTGCGCTGCGTGACAGATTGCTGGAGCGTCGTGCAGAACGACAGGAGCAGCAAGACAGACAGGTGACATCAGAGGCGGCAGCCGGGACCACTGAAGACGCCGGTCAGAACAGCATGAGCACTATGGATACTCATCAGTTTCAGGGGCAGAATTTACCGGCCGGTAGCCGGGTATTGCGTGATCTGCATTATGGCAATGATCCGCGTCAGACCATGGATGTGTACCTGCCACCAGCAACATCGGAACCAGGTAACAAGGCCTTGCCTGTCATCATGATGGTACATGGTGGTGCCTGGAGAACAGGAAGTAAAAATGCGGCGCATGTGGTGCAAAACAAACTCGCACGCTGGCTGCCGAAAGGTTTTATTTTTATCTCTGTGAATTACCGCATGTTGCCAGATACCTTGCCCTTGCAGCAGGCGGCAGACGTTGCAGTTGCTCTCGCCGATATTCAACAGAAGGCAGCAAGCTGGGGCGCTGACAGTACAAAAGTGATCCTCATGGGACATTCTGCCGGTGCGCATCTGGTCGCCTTGCTGGCATCTTCTCCATCACTACTGAGCGCGCATGGTGTGGTGCCGTGGTTGGGAACCGTTGCACTCGACAGCGCGGCGTATGACATAGACAAAGTCATGTCCGCACGGCATTACCGATTCTACGATCAGGCATTTGGCCGTGATCCGCAGGTCTGGCGCGCTGCGTCACCGTTCTGGCAACTGACGCAAGCTGGGTCGCCAGTGATGGCGGTCTGTTCCAGCACTCGTCCGGATCATCCCTGTTTGCAGGCACAAGCGTATGTCAGCAAAGCGCAGGGGCTGGGTATGCGTGCTGTCTTGCTGCCGCAGGCGATGAGCCATGCCGATATCAATCATCAACTGGGGTTGGACAACGACTATACGCATGCCGTAGAAAACTTCATGGGTACTCTGGATGCGTCTGTCAGGCTAAGGTTGTTGCACTGATGTCTTCGTGTGGTGATAGCGGTGACACCAAGTCTGCAGAAGGTGCGGCGAAGGAACGCGCCTGGTATGGCATACTGCGTGGACTTTATGAGTAGGAAAGAACAAGATGACGACCGAAGAACGCCTGATTGACCTGGAAATTCGCCTCAGCCGCCAGGATGATCTGGTCGATACACTCAACACCACGGTGTATCGTCAACAGAAAAAAATTGATGAGCTGGAAGCCTTGTGTACCGCCATGATTGGCCGCATACAAGAGTTGGCGATCAATGCCAGCCAGAGAAACGCAGTGATCGATGAGCGACCACCGCATTATTGAAATTGCTCTAAGACGTTTGAATACGTCTGACGCCGATAAGCTGATTGAAAATGTCGGTGACGATGACCGGAATGTCGATCTTGATGGGATTTTGATGATGAAGATGACTGCCGGATGGCATGAAATACGTGTCCATCCGGCAGTCATTCGCTTATTCAATTAAGCAGCCTCTACCGAGCTGATGCCATCATATAAGCGTCATATAAGCGCTTCCTTCTTTTGCTTCCTTCGTGCTTTATTGCTTCGGCGCGTAGTTCACAGGAATCCAGGCATATCCTTTACCTTGCTTGCTGACATAGCCAAGTCCAGGAAAAGACAGATGGGCAGCGCCAACCAGATAGGATTGTTGCGCGGCGCTGGCATAGGCTTTTTTACGCTCAGCAGCCGCTGATTTGCTGTCCGTATCAAACTGGATTGTTACCGCAGGGTTGGCAAACTGCACCGCAGCAACGTGCATCAGATCGCCCCATAACACCAGTGATTGTCCTTTGCTGTCAATTTTATAAATGCTGTGACCAGCGGTGTGGCCGTGTGCCGCAATGGCTTTGATGCCAGGCTGCAGATCGGTATCACCCTCAAACGCTTTAAACTTGCCCGCCTTGACATAAGGGTTCAGCGACGCCATTGCTCCCTGAAAAAAGCCTTTGGCTTCTGCCGGTGCTTTGTCCAGGTTTGTCTGGCTGAGCCAGAAATCAGCATCATGCTGGTCGGCGCGGATGACTGCATTTGGATAGACCATTTTTTCACCATCCATCAGGCCACCAACGTGATCAGGATGCATATGGGTGATGTAAATTTCATCGACCTGATCTGGTGTGTAGCCAGCCGCTTTCAGATTCGCCTGTAATTTACCCAGTGTCGGACCAAACAATGTGCCAGCACCGGTGTCAATCAATATCAGCTTGCTGCCTGTGTTGATCAGGTAACCGATGTTTCCAGTGGGCTGTGCTGATGCACTTTGCTCAGTGCTTGCGTGACTTGTGCTGGCTTGATATTGGTCAGTAATTTATCCACAGGAAGGGTAACGGTACCGTCCGACAGTGCCGTGATTTCAAATTCACCGAGCATGGTGCGGTAAAACCCGGGCGCTGCTGTTGTCGCCAGCGGTGCCGCTGCCAAGACGGACGCAGCAGGCAAGCCAAGTGTGGCAACAGTAGCAATAGTAGTAACAATACGGTTGCGGAGCAGATGAGGCATGTTCATCAGTTTCTTCCTTCCAGACGAGAGTAGAGCCAAATGGGCAGCTTATTATGCCTAAGTTTGGAAGGATGCGTTTTGGCAGTCCTTAGTCGAGTAAGGCATTGGTCAGCGAAGACAGATCGCCAGCCGAGTCATGGAGTATCTGTGTGAGTGTTGAGGTGTCAACGGTAAAGTCGCTGTTGTCGATCAGTGCCTGTAATTCCTCTGGGGTACGTGGGTCCAGCGGAGATGCCACGCTGGCCAGTTCATTGGCAAGCAGCAACGTATCGCCGAGTGTCTCCGGAGGTGTAGTACGAACGCCATACCACAGGGTTTCGATGGCACTGACGACGCGTTTCGGCACCATCAGTTTGCTGAGTACCGCGCGTCCGATAAAGGTCTCATGGGTTTCCAGCGGTGCGTCTTCAGATGCTGGAGCGGTGTCGCGGTCCAGCAGTGAGGGAAACTCCTCGGCACGTGACAGCAGGTAAAAACTGCCAACCTCATGCACGATGCCGGCAAACAGGGCAGATTCTGGATCAACGTGACTGACTTTACGTGCTAGCAAGTGAGCGAGTGCACCGACATGGGCTGAGTGTTGCCACATTTGCTGCATCTGGGCACGTATGGCAGGTTGGGAAACGGCGTAACTCAGTTGACGCATGGCGACTGAAGCAATCACAGAGCGCAGAGTGCTGAATCCCAGGATGGTGACCGCAGTTTTGATATTGGTAACGCCGCCGCCAAAACGACTATAAGCAACAGAATTGGCGATAGCCACGACCCGCGCTGCTATTAATGGCTCGGTGATGACCAGTTTGGCGGCCACTTCGAGACCACAATCAGGGCTGTCGAGTGCTTCCTGAATTTTGAGTGATGCGGTGACATTGGTCGGAAAGACAAGATCTCCACGGTTGGCCTGAGCGGCAATACTTTTTAAAGCGTCGGATTTGTTCATAGAAAAGGTCAGTTGCAACAAGGGCGTTCGTATTTGAAATCGCCACGCCCTTTTTTGATGCGCTGGTGCAAAAAACCTTATCCTACGCGTTAACTCTTGCTCAGTCCAAGTGCTTTCAATAATTTGCCTTTTTCATTGTCGGCGAACAAATTAGCTGGCGCTTGGGTTTGTGCTGGTTTTGCCGCTTGCGGGCGATTGGCCGCGTTGCCGAGCTTGAATGCCGACACAGTACGTGCCAGATTTTCGGCCTGTTCTTCCATGCTTTCGGCAGCAGCAGCAGCCTGTTCGACGAGCGCCGCGTTTTGCTGCGTCATTTCATCCATTTGTGTGATTGCGCGGTTGACTTCTTCGATACCGGAGCTTTGTTCCAGACCTGCCGCCGTGATTTCCGCCATGATGTCGGAGACATGTCTGACTGAACTGACAATATCGTTCATGGTTTTTCCAGCCGCGTCTACCAGCTTACCGCCTGCTTCCACTTTTTCGACAGAGTCACCAATCAGTGTTTTGATTTCTTTGGCTGCGCTGGCGCTACGCTGTGCCAGATTGCGCACTTCGGCCGCCACGACGGCAAAGCCACGCCCTTGCTCACCCGCACGGGCAGCCTCGACAGCGGCATTGAGCGCCAGAATATTTGTCTGGAAGGCAATTCCGTCAATCACGCTGATGATATCGACAATTTTGCGCGAGCTTTCGCGGATGGAATTCATGGTATCAACAACTTTGCCGACTTCTTCTCCACCTTGTACCGCAAAGCCGGAAGCTGACGTCACCAGTCCATTGGCCTGCCGCGCATTGTCTGCATTGTGGCGCACAGTTGCCGTGATTTCTTCCATCGAACTGGCAGTTTCTTCCAGTGCGCCAGCTTGTGTTTCCGTACGTGAAGACAGATCCGCATTGCCAGCCGCGATCTCACCGGCTGCGGTGGCAATGGCATCGGTACCTTGCCTGACTTCACTGACGATCTGATACAAATTGTCATTCATTTCTTTTAAGGCATTCAGCAGTTCACTGATTTCATCGGTGCCTTCCGATGTCTCCTGAAACAATAATTCACCTGCTGCCACACGTTTGGCTATCGCAACTGCATCGCGCAATGGTGTGGTGATACCACGAGTCAGGAAGACAGAAAAACCAGCGCCGATCAGCAGAATGACTAAGCCAATCGCAAACAGAGTGATGGTCAGTTGTTTGCCTTTGCTTTCGGTGGCAGCCGACATGTCTTTGGCTGCTTGATTTTGAATCTCGACCAGTTTGTTGATTTCTAATAAAGCTTTTTGCTGCAAAGGATCAATCTGTGTAGCGATCACTTTGACAGCTTCTTCGCCATTAAAATTGAGCAGCATTTTCAGCGCTTCTTTTGTCGGCACATCAATTTGTTTGTCGAAATCCACGACGATATCAGCGATCTTTTTTTCTTCGGCGTTCAGACCCAGCGCGAGTAAAGCCTTATGTGCATTCAGGAAGCGTTCACGCTGGGTTTTGACGACGACTTTTTGTTTGTCAATTTCAGCGATATCCGACTGCAAGCCGATATTCCGGATCGCCAGTCCACCTTCCAGCATGGCACTTTTCATAAGTGCTGCCTGCGTGGATTTGTTATTGGATAACTCCAGACTATCTACCATTTGCTGACGGTTACGGGCGCTGAACACGCTGTCGATAATCAGGATCAGAATCAGACTCGCCAGGATGACCCCAAAACCGACTGCCAGACGGGTTCCTATACGCAGATGACGCAGATTCATGATGATTCTCCCTGTTGAGTTCATGCCTGAACATGAATTATCTGAAAAAAATGATTTAGTAAATAAAGCTAACAGACTAATGACAAGAGAAAATCTGGAATAGCAGCGAGATTGAAATACAAGTCATGGTCGTTTTGAATGCAAAAACTGTTCCGTCGTCGATATATATTCGCATGTTCAAAAAAAGATGGCTATAGACAAAAAATCAGATGTTTTTTTAGATAGTCAATATGACCATCATCAGTAGTGTTTTTTTGTATCAATGTTTACGTTGATGAATTAGTTAAAATGGCATGACTTTTTTTATTCAATACATTGTTTGCAGCGTGAGGTTGAATCGTGCAAACAGGGAAGGATGTTCTGTCGATGCGATCACTGCTGATCATGGGATGCGTGGGATTGTTATTACTGGTGCTGTATCTGTATGCCCGCTGGCGGGCGGTTGCCAGGGCCGACTACATCCGCAGCTATATGTTCCCTAAAGGCTTACTGGAGAAGCTGCACCAGCGACGTCCCGATCTGTCGTTGAAGGATCAGCAGCTCGTTGCCAGAGCGCTACGCCAGTTCTTTTTGGTGTATCTGAAGTCCGGCTACAAACAGGTGTCTATGCCTTCGCAAGTGGTGGACGATTTATGGCACGAATTCATTCTCTATACAAAAAACTACGATGCCTTTTGCCGTAAAGCTTTTGGCCGGTATATGCATCACACGCCAGCGGCCGTATTAGGGCAGCATCAGCGCAGTAATGATGGGCTGCGACGTACATGGTGGTTTGCCTGCCTGGAAGAAAATATTAATCCACGCAACGCCACGCGTTTGCCTCTGTTGTTTGCACTGGATGGTAAATGGAATATCGCTGATGGTTTTCGCTACGAACCGGATTGCAGTGCTTTACGTAAAAACGGAGACGGCGGGGTGTATTGCGGCGGTGATTTTTCTGACGGCAGCGTCGCTCACGGATTTAGCTCAGATTCCGGCGATAGTTATTTCAGTGCCGACGGCAGTGATAGTAGTGGCAGTGGCGATAGTTCAGGGTGTAGTGGCGGTTGCAGCGGTGGCTGTGGCGGCGACTGAGTGCGGGTTCGCGGAGCGAATGGTAGATTTTCTGGCCGGGCCGAATTGTTCGCGGTAAGCCACGGGCGTGACGCCGGTATGGCGTTTGAACAGGCGTCGAAATGAACTGGGGTCGCTGTAACCGGTACGTCCGGCAACTTCTTCCAGGCTGAGTGTGGTGGTTTCCAGTAAACGTTTTGCCACATCCATTTTGATCTGTTGCGCATAACTGGCAGGCGTGGTTCCCAGCACCTGATGAAAATGTCGTATGACCGTACGTTCGCTGACCGCCAGATGATCGGCCAGTGCAGGTAGTCGGAATGGTCGTTGATGGTGCTGACGTAACCATTTTTGTGCACGCTGCACCAACGGGTCTGCGTGTGATTGACGATCCTGTTGTGTTGGTCCTATCAGTTGCATATAGGGCATTTGAGAAGCGCGGTTGGCATCAATCAGCAAGGTTTTAGCGACTCCCGCCGCGATTTCCTGTCCCGCAAACAGCTCTGTCAGGTGGTAGGCCAGATTCAGATAGGTAGAGGCTGCGCCGGAAGTAATGATGTTGTTATGCTCATGCAGCACATCGGCAAGATGCAGATGTATTTGTGGATACCGTTTTCTGAACAGGCGTTCCAGCCACCATGCTGTCGTGGCATGACCCTCATCCAGCAAACCAGCTTCTGCCAGTAAAAAACTGGCGCTGCAATTGGATGCCAGCAGACATCCTTGCTGATGCCTTTGTTTTAACAGTGGATACAGCGCCTGCATCGTTTGCAGAGTGTGAGCCACACCGCTGCTGCCCTGATCTACATAAAACCCTGGCAACAGTACGACATCGGGTCGCGCTTCGCTTTGTATGGCACCGTCGGCATGCAGATGAATATTGGCCGGCGTCAACACTGGCGCACCATCAATGGAGCGCAGGCTCCAGCTGAATAAAGCCTGACTGGCTTCTTTGTTCCGTGTAGCCCAGATGGCATTAGCAACCGCCAGCACATCCAGTGGTCCGGTCACTGCCGACGCCATGCAACCGGGATAGATCCAGACTTCAATATGAGTCATTGCATCACCTGTATGTCAGTATTTGCCTTAAAAGAGTCAATACTGACACTGTGCATGACGTTACGCAATCCCTACAATGGTTGCAGACGCTTTTTAATGAGAGATGACGATGAACACAGCGCAACACTCGCCAGAGGAACATGCCTTGCGCATGAATCAGCATGGGGCCTCCTTTTTGCCGGGACATCTGGGCATACGCATGCTATCGGTTGCCAAAGGCGAAGTACATGCCGAGCTGGATATTGCGCCACATCTGCTGGCTCCCAATGGCTATCTGCATGCCGGTACGGTGGTGACACTGGCGGATACGGCTTGTGGATATGGCTGTATTGCCAGTCTGCCGGAAGGGGCTGCCAGTTTCACGACGGCGGAGTTGAAATCGAATTTTTTAGGGACTGCGCGTTCCGGAAAAATCACCGTGCATGCCAGCGCCTGTCATCTCGGGCGCACGACTCAGGTATGGGATGCCGTGGTCAGTTATGAAGGTAAAAAAATCGCTCTGTTCCGTTGCACACAAATGATCTTATTTCCTAAAAAGGATGTGGCATGAATCAAGAAATGACAGTATTGCAGCAATGGTTGGCGCGCGAGGCCGAAGTACGTGCCAATATGCGTGAGCCAGGTACGATGGATCTGGCGCTGGTCAAGGAAATGACTGGTCTGGAGTTTTTGCAAGGCATACTGAATGGACATCATCCGGTTGCCGGCATCGGCAAAACCATGGATTTTTTTCCAGTCGAAGGCGAGGCTGGTCGTATCGTATTTCAGGGGACGCCGGGACGTCAGCATTACAACCCGATGGGCAGTGTGCATGGAGGCTATTTCTGTACCTTGCTCGATTCTGCAGTGGGTTGTGCAGTGCAATCCATGCTGCCTAAAGGTATGGGATATACAACCCTGGAAATCAAGGTCAATCTGATTCGCGCCATGAATGAAAAAACCGGTCCGGTCAGAGCGGAGGGCAAAGTGATTCAGGTGGGACGGCAGGTAGGAACGGCAGAGGGCCGTATTATTGATAGCCAGGGCAAAGTCTACGCACATGCGACGACAACCTGTCTGATTTTTCCTCTGCCCTGATGGCAACTGACTGCAACTGATCTTAACCTGACCTGAGCCTGACCGCACCCGGTATGGCGTCGGTCAGATCGTTCATATCAGATCGTGCATATTGAGGTGCTGGTGAATGATTGCTTCACCAGCACCGCTTCAATATTGGCGCATGATTGGCGTATGACTACGTGTGTGATTCGGGCAGTATTCAGTGCGTGGCTTCTTTTTCCTGAAGTGTGCGCCACATGACTTTGCCTGTACCGGATTTGGGCAGGGTATCGACGAACTCGACAAAGCGTGGCACTTTGTAAGCAGCCATTTTTTCATGTGCCCACGCCATGATTTCGTCGCCAGTGATGTTGACGCCAGGTTTTTTCACAATCACTGCTTTCACGGTTTCGCCACGGTAGGCATCTTGCGCCGCGATAATGCAGCACTCCTGAATCGCTGGATGTTGGTACATCATCGACTCCACTTCGGCCGGCCAGACTTTAAAGCCACTGGCATTGATCATCCGTTTGAGGCGATCGGTAAAGAAGAAGAAGCCTTCTTCATCAATGTAGCCGAGATCGCCGGAACGGAAGAAGCGCTTACCATCAAGTTCAGCAAATGATTCTGCTGTTTTTTTAGGATCATTCCAATAGCCTTGAAACACTTGCGGACCATGTATCCAAATTTCTCCGGTCTCGCCCTGCTTCACTTCTTGTAAGGTCGTCGGGTCGACGACGCGGGAATCCACATTAAAATAAGGAATGCCCAGACATTGTTGCTTCATGCGCTGTGGTGGATTCAGGTGGGATGGTGCCATGGTTTCTGACAAACCATAGCCTTCCATATACACCTGACCAGACAAGGTCAGTAGTTTTTGTGCAATTGCTGCTGGCATTGCTGCACCGCCACCGGAAACCCGCGTCAGTTTCGAAATATCGTATTCCGGCAGACGTGGATTGGAGAGGAAGTCGATCATCATTGGCGGCACCAGCGTCCAGTTCGTGACGTGATAACGGGTAATCAGTTCTCCGGCCGCATCTTTATCCCAGCGCGGCAAAATCACCAGTGCACCACCACAGTAAATCATGGCGTTCATGACAGATTGCATCCCGGTGACATGGAAAAATGGCAAAACTGCCAGCGCCACATGCGTCGGCACAATGGCGCCTGACCATGTCGGGCTGCCAACGATATTGAACATGACCGATCGGTGGTTGTGAATGCAGCCCTTGGGTTTGCCAGTGGTGCCTGAGGTGTAAGGCATACAGGCCAGATCGTCTGGGCCAGCCATGTGTTCGTTTGGACGGTATTGAGTCGCTATGGCGTCTTTCCAGCTGACGACGCCCTGATGAGCCGCCACATCTCTTGGTGCTTTGACGAATTCAGGGACATTCAGCGTTGTTTCTTCTGTCAGATGATCAGAATACGTAGCGACCACCGCATGCTTCAGGCCAGTCGTGCCGACCAGCGGCAGCATGCGTGGGAACACGTCTTGTGATACCAGCGCCGTAGAAGCGCCGCTATCACTGATGTAATGCGTGAGTTCATCGGTCATCAACATGGGATTGACGGGCACCACCATCGCATCAGCACGCAAGATTGCATAAAAACCAATGACGAATTGCGGGCAGTTTTGCATATTCAGCAATACCCGGTCACCTCTTTTCACACCGCAAACCTGTTGCAGATACCCGGCGAGCGCCAATACTTCCTGGTGCAATTGTGCGTAGGTCAGTACCGAATCGTAAAAAATGATCGCAGGCTTATCCGGGTAACGTAAGGCGGAGACTTGCAGATTCGTATAGACGCTGGCTTCTGGGGTGATCAGCTGATGCGGTAAGCCTTGCGGCCAGTGTGCATAGTGTGCGGTGTTCATGTCAGTCTCCGTAGTGTGATGTGAATTTTTTGCATTAGAGTGCCACACCTAAATTATTTTTGCACGGTCGTTCGCAAATTTGCAACAAGAAACTTTGCCGCTTCCGTATGGATCAATGTACTGCATTTGTCTGCCTAAAGTTACAATGATGGTTATTTATTCAGATTGTTACCTCATTCAACGGAGTCAGCGTGTTTCAGCAAATAAGACTAGCCTCAATCGTGTTCTCTGGCCTGCTCGTGGCCGCCTGCGGCGGCGGTGGCAGCAGTGGGACGACTACTGCAACAGGCAGCAGCAATCCGGTCACTGTTGCTGTTCCCGCGCCGCTGACAGTATCCAATGGTAATCCACTGACGTTTCTGGGGCAGGTCAGCAGTACTGCCGGGACGATTTCTACGATGTCCTGGAAACTGGAGGCGCTGACACTGGGGGCGAATAATGTTTCCGTTCTGGCAAATCAGGATTGCAAAAATACACAAAAGAGTCCCACTGGAACAGAAGCCAGTTGCACCTTGCAAGTCACACCACCCACGCTGCTGACCGCCGACTATACCTATAAGCTGACATTTACTGCCAGCGATGCTAAAGGTAACAGCAATACTGCCTCGACCACCTTGCTGGTGTTGAAAGAAGCATCATCGACCTACAACCCGATTGCCAAAGTAGGTAGTGATATAACGGTGACTTCCGGTGATAAGGCGACGATGACGTGTACCGGTAGCGGCGGTACGCCAGCCACGAGCGGTGATCCATACGCCTATCAATGGGTGGTCAGTGACGATGCCGGTCTGGGAGTGAAACTGGTGACGACGGATACCGCCGTCACCAGTTTTACGGCACCGGTGGTGACTGCATCCACCACCATGAAGTTTCAATGCCGCGTTACAGACGATAAGCAGAAAATTGGTACTGCCACGCAAAATGTGATTGTCAATCCGATTATCAAGCCGACGGTGATTCCCATTTCCTATAGCGGTGGCGTGGTGACGTCGGGTTCCAATATCACACTCGATGGCAGCAAATCAGTGAAATATGACGCGAACGGAAAACTGATTGATGGCGGCGTTATTTACTACTATTGGACGCAGAAATCAGGCCCGGTAGTGGATATTTTCAACGCCTTCAGCAGCGTTGCAACAACAGCTTTGCCAAAACAGGTAAGCACACGCACGGCTTTTGTTTTTACGTTGAATGTTTCCAATTCGCCAATCACGACTGGTGGAGTGTCGATTGATCCGATTAAGCAGGTTGACGTGGTTTTTTACGTTGATCCGTTGCCCGCGATTTCTTTGGTGTCTTATACGCCGACACAGGTAGCATTGAGCGGTAGTGCTGTTGTCCTGAAAGTAGACGCACCGTCGAATACTGGTTCAAACCAGGTGTATTACGGTTGGACGCAGGTATCAGGGCCGTCAGTACTGATCGCGGGTGCGAACACTGGCAATGCCGGGTTCGTTGCTCCGGTAGTCAGTACTGATACGATTATGATTTTCCGTGCCAGTGGCGGTTATCAGCCTATCACGGTGACGACACCGGGTACGGCTGCGATTGATGTCATCGTTCTGGTGCAGCCAATCCCGACAAAATAAATTTTACTCACCCGGCAAGGCTCTGCTCTTGCCGTGTTTATGCTGGCGCGACAGAGTTTTTGTCGCGACCAGGATTTCCCGCATGAAGTAAATAAAGCTGCCGATCAGCGAAAAAATACCTCCGACAAACAAGGCTGCAATCAGTTTGTCCAGATTCAGGCTGGTTGCATCGCCAAGAAACAGTGTCGCAATGACCAGGCAGATCAGCAGACCGCAGGATGTGCTGAGGGTGATGGCACGGTTAATCAGGCGTGAGCGTTCGTAGAGTTCATTGAGTTCGTATTCCAGCCCCAGCTTGTTGATGGGGGCCCTATCGTCTGGCATTTTCTGCAATAAATCTTCCACTACCCTTGCCCGGTCAATGATACGTGCCAGACGGCTGGTCAGGACGGACAATTTTGTACCCACACCGGTCAGTAAAAATACCGGCGCGATCGCCAGTTGGATAATGTGGCTGACATCGCCAAGTTGCAGACTAATCATAAAATACTCTCTTCTTTTCATTGGCTGGCAGACGCGGCATTTGCACATGGTGATTGCGTAATGTGCTGGCTTGCCGGACAAAGTCTTGTTTGTAACGGGATTACGTGGTCAGGTCTTGGTAAGACCTCTTCCTGGCAGACTGTACACGATCCCATGCACATCATTCAGGCGGATAGATGATAATAGAGTAAGCGCAGACAACACAATATGGCAGTAAATTATGTCTTCCGTATGGTCGTGATTCATCCTCTTCTGGATAGCACGGTCTGTACTGCACCATGATGATTGCACCGCGATGCATTACGATAGCGATGAACCTCAGGAGTAACTTATGTCAGTATCTCAACGTATGCCAGCGATTTTTTTTGGACATGGCAGTCCTATGAATGCACTGGAAAATAATCGCTATACGCAGGCCTGGGAGCAGTTGGGGCAGCGTTTCCCCACGCCGAAAGCCATCCTGATGATTTCTGCGCACTGGATGACGCATGGCGTTGCAGTGACTGCGATGGCAGAGCCAAAGACGATTCACGATTTTGGTGGATTTCCGCAGGCTTTGTTTGACATGCAGTATCCGGCACCAGGAGACCCGGCATTGGCGGCACGTATTGCTGAATTACTGTCACCGGAGCTGGTGATTCAGGATCAGCAATGGGGTCTGGATCATGGAACCTGGTCAGTGTTGGTCAAAGCGTATCCGGCAGCTAATATTCCGGTGGTGCAGCTCAGCCTGAATATGGATCAGCCCGAGGCCTGGCATTTTTCTTTGGGACAGAAACTGGCTTTGCTGCGTGAAGAAGGCGTGATGATTGCGGCAAGTGGCAATGTGGTACACAATCTGCGACGCCTTGCATTTCACGCCCCTGCGTATGACTGGGCGACACGATTCAATGACAATATCAGACAAGCCATCGTGAGTCGGGACTGGAACAAGGTGATCAACTTTACCCGCATGGGGAGCGACGCCACCCTATCTGTCCCAACCACAGAGCATTTTCTGCCTTTACTGTATGTACTCGGCTGCCATACAGCGCAGGATCAGTTGGAGATTGTAGTGGATGGCATTGAACTGGGGGCGATCAGCATGATGTCTGTCGTGGTTGCATAAACGTCGCATAGCAAGATACGTAATATATTCTGCATATCCTGTCACCGAAACAGGAATATTGCTCGCAAGTACTGGATTTCAGCTATTTTTTTCTGACTACGACTACGACATTACGGCCATGGCAGTTGAACTGCCATGGGATCGCCATTAATAGGTAAGTGTGCGGTAACTGAGCTATAAACTAAGCCGCCGCGACAGGCAGGGTCAGGCGCACTTCCAGACCGCCTTCGGACATATTCGTCAACGCTAATTGTCCGCCGTGTTGTTGAGCGATATTTTGTGCAATCGTCAGCCCCAGACCTGTGCCGCCAGATTCGCGCGAGCGCGATGTTTCAATCCGGAAAAATGGTTCGAATACCTTGTTCTGGTATTCAGGAGGGATGCCATTTCCGCCGTCGCGTATCAATATATGCAAGACATCGGCCGCGGCATCGGTCCCTGTTGCCAGGCTGACCTTCGCAAAGTGACCATATTTCACTGCATTATCGATCAGATTTGTCAGGCAGCGGCGTAACGCCTGCGGTCTTGCCATCACGGTAATGCCCGGCTTACCTTCAAAACTGACATCCTGACCCGCATCATTGGCATCGGCGCAGACGCTATCGAGTAGTGAGTCCAGATCCAGAGGCCGTAAGGCTTCGTTACTATCCATACTACGCGCCAGATCCAATCCGTCCTTGATGAGCATCTGCATGGCAGACAGATCACCGATCAGTTTGTCACGCAGATCATCATCGCCCACTTTTTCCAGACGCAGACGCAAGCGTGTCAGAGGCGTTTGCAGATCATGCGTAATGGCCGCCAGCATATGCGTACGTTGTGCGATGTGTTGCCGTATCCGCGCCTGCATCGCATTGAAGGCACGCGTCGCTTGTAAAATTTCTTTCGCACCTTTTTCAGGTAAAGGCGGACGATTGATATCTTGCCCCAGATCTGTTGCTGCCTGCGCCATCTGCTGCAGAGGTCGCATGGTCATTTTGGCGATCAGAAAAGCCAGTACTGCAATGCTGGTCAAAAACATGAACAGGTACTGTATAAAGTCTGGACTCATGGGCGGTACCGGGCTGCGTGGCGGCAGCACAGTCAGACGCAGTTCTGTACCGTCGTGCAGCGTGATCCCCAGCGCTTCGCATGGCAAGCGGGACGACTGAAAATCAGGCGGAATGCGTGGACAGGACGCAGGGTCTTGTGGCAGCGACATGACCCGGAAATTTTTATCCAGACGCTTGCTGACTGCAATCGCATAATTGGAGCGAGGAACAACATCAGTGGTTGCTGCTGGCAGAGTGGTGACCTTCAGACCCAGTCGTGGTGCTGTTGCCAGAAAGGCTTCACGATTCGCCGCTGGCAGCGCATCCAGCGCCAGCACCAACTGTTCGGCCCGCTCAACGGCATGCGAGTCGCGGTATTGCGACAGAGTTTTTTGTCGCTCGCCAAATGTCAGCCACCACGTTAATACGGTAGACGCAAGTACGCCCAGCAACAAAATGGCAAATACCCTTCCCCACATGGACGACAGAATTTTCATGCATCTGGCTCCGTGGTGACCGTCACTGCCAGAACATAACCACCATTGCGAACTGTTTTAATGATTTGCGGTGAACGTGCATCTTCCCGTAATTTCTGGCGCAGACGACTGATTTGAATATCGATAGACCGGTCAAACGGGTCAGCATCACGACCGTGCGTCATATTCAATAACTGATCCCGGTTCAGGATACGGTTGGGATGATCCAGAAAAATACTCAACATCCTGAATTCTGCACCAGACAGCGACACGATCATCCCTTCAGGGCTTAGCAGATGACGTGCAGTCATATCCAGTGCCCAGCCTGCAAATTTTAATTTTTGTAAGGCTTCGCCATGTTGATTGTGATGACTCGATTGCGTCCGTCGTAAAACACTGCGGACACGCGCCAGCAGTTCGCGAGGTTCAAAAGGTTTTGGCAGATAATCATCTGCGCCCATTTCCAGACCAAGAATCCGGTCGAGTGGCTCGCCCCTTGCTGTCAGCATAATGACGGGCAGCGATGATTTGCTCCTGAGCGTTCGGCACAGTGTCAGGCCGTCATCGCCGGGCAGATTTAAGTCCAGCACCACCAGATCAATCTGATGCTCCTGCAGCGCCGCCCACATCGCATTGCCTTCACCGGCTGTGACAGTGGCATAGCCGTTATTATCCAGATAATCAGCCAGCAAACTGCGGATGTCGCGGTCATCATCAACGATGAGAATTTTATTTAATGTATCCATGCTTTTCATTATGACTCCGGCGGAGGAATTGGAGGCGGTGATTTTGTATCGGCTTGTTATCGTCAATGATCAGAATTTCATCGTTATTCAGACATGATTCAGGTATTCGCCCGGCAACATTCCCCAGTGTATTTGTTGATTATTTTGCTTTATACATCTGACACACCTGATGTTGCTATTTGCTGTTCTTACTCAGGCTCAGAGCTGATTAAAGTCATAATAAGGTCATACTTAGGTCAAACAAAGCCATACCAGAGGCAAGTTAGCGTCACATGAATTCCACGCCTTGCGCTGTCTTTCAGGTCATATTTTGCCTGCTGAATCGTGTATTTTTTCCCTGCATATCTCTCTTTCTCATCGAGACTGTTACACAGGGATACAAACCAGAAGCTGTCTGACATTTGATAGTTACATCTATGACCCAAGATACAGGCTATGACTGAAGCGAAGATGTTTGATCGCAGATCAGCCATTGCGTTTATACCGTCAGTTTTTTTTCATTCCTGATCCTTCACCGCCAATACTTGCCGCAACCCGGTCAGTGCTGATGACAGTGATTAATCTGCAATGAATTCGGAGACGGGTATGAACTGTTCAACTCAACGAGATAAAAATCATGAAAATTCTGAAAATGAAATTGTACATTGGTTTGACAGCAATGACTCTTGCCATCGCTGGCAGTGTTTATGCACAAAGTACACCTCCGGCACCGCCAGCGCCAGATGCACACGCAGGACACCACGAAGCACCCGGTGACAAGGCAAAATGGGCCGAAAAAATGAAAGATCGCATGGCGAAGCATCAGGCCGAGCTACACGATAAATTGAAAATTACCGCAGCTCAGGAACCTGCATGGAAAACCTTTACTGACGCAATGAATCCTGGCGCGATGCCAGCACGTCCAGATCATAAAGAGCTGGAAAAAATGACGACGCCGGAACGTCTGGAAAAAGGCCTGGATCGTGCTAAAGAACATTTGGCACAGATGCAGACACGTCTGTCCGCGTTAAAAACTTTTTACGCCATCCTGACACCAGAACAGCAAAAAATATTTGATGACAGTCATCGTCGCATGGAAAAAAATATGCATGAACGCATGTCTGACCATATGCATGGTCATGGTTCTATGAGCGGCGATAAAAAGCCTTAAATCCTCTATTTTGTTCCGGTACTATTGCACACATCGCGAGTACTGGAACAATCAATCTGATTTTCTTATTTGAAGTGATCTGTATCCAATCAGACATCATTGAGAATTTTCAGAATTGAGGAAATGTTGTCTCGTTAGAGTGATAGCTTTTGTTGTATAAGTTCAGTGTAAATTTCGTACAAGCTCGTATTATTTTCGTCATGCAATGTTGGGATATTTTTTGTCAGCCCATACATAAAAAGAAGCACCTGTTTTTTGAACAGGTGCTTCTTTTTTATTGATTAGATCGACAGCGAATTGCGCTGTTGGATTTGTCATCCAGTCAGATTATTTAGCTGGTGCAGTTTTTGTTTGTTCGGCTTTAGGTTCTGTATTGGCACTTTCTTTTGCCTCTTTTTTTGCAGCTGCATGTTTGTGATGTTTATGTGCTTTTTTCTCACCAGCAGGAGTCGCTGTTTTATTTTCTGCTACGGGTGCTGACGCTGGAGCCGTAGCGCTGGTGCTGGCAGGAGTAGCCGCTTTCGCTGGAGTTGCTGGTGTTTGAGCAAATGCAGTGCCCATAGCAAAAGTAGTGGCGATGATGGAAGCGATGATCTTGTTCATGATAAATCCTGTTCTGTTTTAATCTGGTTAGCGTAGTCAATCTACGTAAGCTAAAAACGTGTTCAACATGATTTCTGTTGACATGAAATTTGTTGCGAATTGTAATTGTTGACGCGATTATTTTTTCATTTTTAAGCAGTGAAATTTTTTAAAAAATCATGATGTTTTTGTTTTTCAAAAAATTTTTTTCATCAAAAAATAAACAATGATCTGAAGAAAATAATGATTAAAAATTTCGTCATATTTTTCTTAAAATAAAATGAAAATCGGCAGACATTTTTTAATGTCTGCCGATTTTCATTTAGACTGATATCGTCGATATCAGCCATTCAATTGTCAGTTTATTTTGCAGGAGCTTGTTTCGTTGTTTCTGCTTTTGGTTCTGCAACCGGATGTGTTTTTAAATCGGTTTTTACGTTTGCTTTTACCTCTGATTTAGCCGCTGCTTTCGCATCTGTTTTAGCGTCTGCTTTTACGTCAGTCTTTGCTTCTATTTTTGTATCCGCCAGCGCTTCTGTTTTTTGTTTGGCATGTTTTACATGTTTGCTGACTTTTTTCTCTGCTGCCGGAGCGACAGATTTTGCATCGCCAGTTGTGGCTGCGACTGATGCTGCTGGTGTTGCGGCTTTCGCGTCTGCGGCAGATGCCGCGACAGAAGTTTTAGCTGTGCTTGCTGCGGCTTGCGCTGCTACCGCTGGTGTAGCGGGTGCGACTGTTTTTGCAGCAGTAGCTGGTGTTTGTGCGAACGCTGTACCCATAGCGAAGGTAGCAGCAACGAGGGAGGCGATCAGCTTGTTCATTTGAAATCCTGTTCTTTGGTTGATTTGTTTTACGTAGTCAATCTACGTATGCCAAGAACGCTGCCCGTTGCATTTGTGTTGACACAGAATGTGTTGCGAATTGTTACTTGATATTTTTCGGCGCAACATAACGACGCATTCACTATTTTCTGCTTGGGCATCGCAGATGTGTTTTATGATACTTTGGCAGTAACTGAATCACATTACATTACGTTGAAATAATCTGAGTCCGGATCATTAATAATAAAACGACTTCTATTCTATTTGTCTGTATGGGTAACATCTGCCGCTCACCAACAGCAGAAGGCGTATTTCGTCACAAGGCTAACGTGGCAGGGTTGGCTTCGGTGTTGTCTATCGGTTCAGCGGGAACGCATGCTGATCATATTGGTAAACCACCGGATCTGCGTTCACAGGAATTTGCATTCAAGTGCGGGATAGATTTGTCTGCACAACGCGCGCGTCAGGTGAATCAGGAAGACTTCATCCGCTTTGATTTTATACTGGCGATGGATAAGCGAAATCTGGCCTTGTTAAGGTCATGCTGCCCTGCTGCGAATTCGCGTCAAATAAACCATCAAATGGCATTCAAAAAAGCTACTCATTCGCATTTCACCTGTACCACCAAGTCGCATCAAAAAAGCCACCTGCGCTTTTATTCACAGATGGCTCAGTGCTGAAGTCGATTTTTGACTATTTTATTTTTTGCCTCGTCTTTTTCCTTAGTGATTCACCAGACAACTTGACAGCGTAAGAACTGTAGACAACTCGGTTCAAGATAGCATCTGCCACTGTTTTGTTTGGCAGCGTATCATGCCACGCGCTCATAGGAAAATGACTTGTGATAATTGCGGACTTCTTTCCTGCACGTGCATCAATTAACTCAAGTAAGTCATGTTGAGCACGTTGATTAAAAGGTTCAGTACCTCAATCATCTAGGATAAGAAAATCAAATTCTTCTAGCTGCTGTAATCTTTACTGAAATAAATTCAATGCCCGTGCAGAAGTCAGTTCCAACATTAGCGTCGGGACGCGAATAAAAAATGTAGGAAGTCCGTTTTTGCAAGCTTGATTTCCCAGCGCGCACGCAAGCCAGGTTTTTCTTGTGCCTGTTAGTCTTGTCAATACCAGATTAAGATTTTGCTGCATCCATTCCAAAGTAGTCAGCGACAATATCTGAGATTTGTCGACAACGCGTGGAGCACGGTAGTCAATGTTTTCGACGGATGCTTGCATTTGTAGTTTCGCTTTTTTTAGCAACATTTGCATACGCTTGCTGTTTCGGGATGTGGCCTCCTGATCTACAAGAATACGAATTCTTTGTTCGAACGGAATTTCGCCGATACTTGGATTGGCAATTTAACGTTCATTCCAATGATTTTTCTAGACTCCATTCAGCAATCGCTGCGTGCGCTTCCGTTCTATGCTGCTTGTGCACAGTGAATTTTCCACGTTCATAACTGCGAATATGAGTTGTGATGCATTTACTCTTTTGAAGAATATCGACGGCAGTGGCGGTTAGGCGGAAATCAAACTCTTGCCCCCGCATTTGATGTGGAACGCATGTAACCATGCCCGTCGATTGTGACAAGGTAGATTTCCAGAAGAACCAACAACACTAAAGCCAATCCGGAATTCGATGCACGTCTATACAAGCAACGCCATCTGGTTGAAATTTTTTTGCCAGATTGAAGCATTTCCGCAGTATTGCGACTTGCTTTGAGAAATTGGCGCGAAATTTCAAAGTCATGCTCTCTATGGCATGTGCTTTTATCTGGATGAAATTGAAATGAGGATACTCCCTAAAGACAAGATAATTAGACATAACGCCCATTAGTTATTAACACGATTAAATGTAAATTTGTTTACATTTAATCATTGAAAATGAAACAACAGAAATGAATGGAAACATTTCAAAATTCCCTATAAATATTATTATAATAAATAGATAAAAATATAACTTTTGATGAGCGGCATCATTTAAAAAAATTCTTTGGCGTGTAGTGATGCTCCGGAGAAATTGCAGATTAAAAGCAGGGACACATGACTCAAATTTTACAAAATCTAGCCAAGCTAAATGCCTACGAATGGATTCAAAGACGCCAAGGAAAAATCCCATCGATCTTCGGTAGAACGCAAGTTCCCCCGCTTGCGTTAGCGCAAGTCGTGGCAGGAATCAGCGGCTACGGAATAGTGCGTGGAATCATGAAGGAGTTCCTGAGCACGTTACCGCCAACAGGGGCGAGTGGCGACCGTCCTGAAAGAAGCGAATGGGGCCTGGAATGGGCTATTTTGCGCCTAGCCTCGTCGATTGGCTGCGATATTTTGGGCTATCCTGGCGAGAAAAAGGGGGAGTACATCCATCAGGTGATTCCCGTGGCAGGCCGTGAAGAAAGTCGCAGTAATGAAGGTGCTAATCTTTTTGAGGCGCATATGGAAGCCCCTCATCTCCCCGAGCCGCCCGATCTCATCATGATCACCTATCTCAAAAATGAGGAGAAGGGGCCAACAGCGATCTGGCCACTGGAGGTGTTTCTGGAGGTGATGACTCCGCAGGAACTTGACATCGCATTTCAGCCGCGATTTTGTGTAGAAATGGGAGAAAGCTGGGGTGTGCGTGAGACTTTCAATTACCCGATTCTGGAGCGCAACGAGCTCGGCGAGATGAAGCTGCGACTCGACCTGACATCCATGACTGGCGCGGATGAAGAAGCGCAACGGTTGCTCGACAAACTCTTCAAACATTGTGTGACGGAAGACGGTCAACTACGCAATTGCCTGAGTTTGCTCATGGAGCCGGGCGATGTATTGCTGTTCGATAACCGTAAAAATTGCCACGGTCGAGTTTCTATCCCAAAGGTAGATATTGCACCGGAAGACCGGCGTTGGTTGCAGCGAGTCTATCTGCGCAGACTGCAAGCGATCTAAAAGTGTGCTATGGAACGAAAAATTAAATTCACCAAAATGCACGGTCTCGGCAACGATTTTTTACTTGTTGAGGAAGATCATGTGCGAAACGAAAATCTCGGCCAACTCGCCACGATTATGTGCAATCGCCGCACCGGTGTGGGTGCCGATGGTCTGCTGGTTTTAGGGGCATCCTCTGAGCCGAGAGCCGTGTCGATGAGGATTTTCAATCCTGACGGTAGCGAATCATCCATGTGTGGCAACGGCATACGTTGCGTAGCTCATTATGCCTATGGTCGCGGAATTTGCCGGTATCGAGAATTCGCCGTTCATACCTTGGCGGGGCGCATGCAGATTTCTCTGCGGCTGGTCTCCGATGATGTAGTCGGTGTCAGCATTGATATGGGTGTTCCTGTGCTGAATACCAACGATATCCCCGCCCAGCTTGCTTTGGAAAATTTACCCCCATTTTCGATCGAATACGCAGGGTCTTCCTGGAATGGCCATGCGCTGCGGGTTTCGGTCCCGCATGCGGTGATCTTCTTGGATACATTGGACCAAGTCAATGTCGCTGAAGTCGGAGCCTTCATTGAGCGCCATGCATTTTTTCCGGAAGGTATCAATGTCAATTTTGCCCAACATATCGGTAAGGATCGGGTTCGCCTACACACCTGGGAACGTGGTGCGGGATTGGTTCTCGCTTGCGGCAGCGGTGCCTGCGCCACAGTGGTAGCGGCCAACGAATTAAGTTTGACTGGGCCTCAGGTCACCGTGGAAGTCGCACTCGGCGAGCTGCTGATCGAGCGTTCCAGCGACGGCCGGATACTTATGACGGGACCAGCGCGTTATGTTTTCGATGGTAACTTCCACTTGATGGGGGAATAGATTTTATGATTGCTCAATGCCCTACTGAACTGGTGCATGATGATTGCTTTTTGGCGTTGCGCAGCATCGCGCCGCACTTTGCCGTCAACCTAAAGCTTGAAGGTTTTTCTGTTACAGGCTCCATCAAGGTCAAGGCAGGGGCGCATATGATCCAGGCTCTGGAGGCAGCTGGCACATTGCGGCCTGGTTCGCGAATCATCGAAAGCTCGTCCGGAAATCTCGGCCTGGCGTTGAGCATGATTTGCGCCGCCAAGGGGTATGCCTTCACCTGTGTCAGCGACCCAAATATCTCGCCGCTCACTGAAAGCCTGATTAAGGCCTATGGTGCTGAACTCATCATCGTGAACAAGCGTGATGTGAATGGCGGCTACCTGGAAACCCGTATTGAACTGATCAAGTCTATGATCAAGCTGGACAGTCGGCTGGTATGGATTAATCAATACGAAAATATCGAGAACGTCAGA
This sequence comes from Undibacterium sp. SXout7W, assembly GCF_049339385.1. Classification (NCBI taxonomy): domain Bacteria; kingdom Pseudomonadati; phylum Pseudomonadota; class Betaproteobacteria; order Burkholderiales; family Oxalobacteraceae; genus Undibacterium; species Undibacterium sp. SXout7W. The sequence goes on from NZ_JBMPPF010000002.1 coordinate 139,596, forward strand.
GCGCACCGGCTCACGACAGCCACCAGCATTCTGAAGCATTTCCCGAATCCGGATTTTATCTTTGTCGGCGCTGGCACGACCGGCACTCTTGGCGGCGTCTCCAGCGAGCTGCGCGAGCGGGCGCCCAACGCCCGCATTATCGCCGTGGATTCTGTCGGCTCTGTGACCTTCGGCGGTCTGGCGGGGAAGCGGTACATTCCCGGGCTTGGCACGAGCACGCCACCACCCATCCGCCGGCATTCGAGTTTCGACAAGATGCTGATGATTCCAGAAGTCGAAACGATAGTCATGTGTCGCCGCCTCGTACGCCAGGGCATTTTGCTTGGTGGTTCTACCGGCACCGTACTGGCTGGTGTAGGTCGTTACGCCGATCTGATTCATGCCGGTGCCTGCGTGGTCGCTATCTCGCCTGATCTCGGTGACCGCTATGCCGATACCATTTACAACGACGAGTGGGTTAATACCCGCTTCCCGAACCTACTACGCGAATCTGTGCCAGAAATGGCGAACTAAGTCAACAATCCATGATATCCCCAAGCACTTTATTTGTTGTTCCCGGTAGAGCAATTGCCGATCTACTCTCCAAATCGCATGCAAATGTTATCGGTGTGGTACGAGATACCTATTTGGCGCACGGTGCGGCACAGACCATCAATCCAGACAGTTATTTCTTGCGCTTTGACGACAAGCCGGAAGCTCGCATTATTGCATTGCCTGCTGCCTTGAAAGGTGATCGAGCGGTCTCTGGCATTAAATGGATTGCCAGTTATCCGTCGAATATCCGCGTCAATCTGCAACGCGCTTCTGCGACGCTGATCCTCAACGATTACGAAACCGGCTATCCCATTGCATTTTTGGAGGCGTCACAGATCAGTGCGGCGCGTACCGCCGCCTCAGCCGTATTAGGAGCTGAGGTGCTAGGCAATGGTAAACATGCAAAGCGCTTAGCGGTGGTCGGTGCAGGCGTCATTGCGAGAACCATTATCGAATACTTTCATGCGAATTCATGGTCGGTGGAATCACTCGTTGTGCACGACCTAAATCAAACTGATGCCTCGCATTTGGCCAGAGCTGCTGAGCCGCTATGCGCATCGGCGGTGGTGGCCGCATCGCTGGATGAGGCGTTGCAAGGTGCCTCCCATGTAGTTTTTGCCACCACTGCGGTTCAGCCCTATATCCACAATTCAAGCTGGCTTACTCCTCGCCAGATCATTCTCAATATTTCCTTGCGCGATTTGGCGCCTGAGATTTTGATTGGTTCTACCAATATTTTTGATGACGTGGAACACTGCATGAAGGCATCAACTTCGCCACATTTGGCGGAGCAGCTTACGGGCAATCGTGATTTTGTAGCGGGGACGCTGGCGGATGTGATATCAGGAAATCTTGATATCGATGATGATAAACCCATCATTTTTTCGCCATTTGGACTTGGCGTTTTGGATGTCGCACTCGGCCATTACTTGCTGGAACGCGCATGCCTCCACAAGCTGGCTTGTCCCATTGAAGGATTTTTCCCGGATACCGCCCGCTGGTAATTCCCTAACGCAACATTAAAGATAACATGTACTACAACAATTTTCTTGGCACAGTCGGCAATACGCCGGTAGTACGGATCAATAGCCTTGCCGGCAATTCCGAACACGCCATTTTTGCCAAATTGGAATTTTTCAATCCTGGTCGCAGCGTTAAAGACCGGATCGCCCTCAATATCATTGAGCGTGCTGAACAGAGCGGCGCACTGCAACCCGATGCGATGGTAATTGAATCTTCATCCGGCAACACTGGCATCGGACTCAGCATCGTTTGTCGTGTTAAAGGCTATCGTAATGTGGTAGTGGTGGATCAGAACTGTCCGGTGGAAAAGCTGAAGCTACTGCGAGCGCTGGGCGCGACGATTTTGATGCTAAAAAGCAGAGCAACCGTGGGAGCCGACCTGACACAGTCGCGGATTAAACTTATCGACGAACTGCGCAGCCATGTCGATGGGATGTTCGTGCCCAATCAATATGAAAACCCGGATGCGCCCGATGCGCATTACCGTGGCACTGGTGCCGAAATTGTGGAATTTATCCAAACTAGCGCGATACCAATCAAGGCAGTATTAGTAAGTGTCGGCACCGGAGGTACGATCACCGGAGTCTCGCGGCGTATCAAAGAGTACGATCCCACGATTCAGGTGATAGGTGTGGAACCAGTAGGCTCGACGCTGTTCGGAGGCCAAAAAGGGCCTTATCTGCAGCAAGGTCCGGGAAATTACTTTACCCCAAAAAATCTCAGTCACGACTATATCGACATAGGCGCAAAGATATCTGATACGGATGCGTTCAATATGTGCCGTCGCATGGCGATGCAGGAGGGCATGCTGCTCGGTGGATCGGCCGGAGCTGTATTACATGAGGCACAGCGGATTTTGCCTACACTAGGAAGCAGCATGCTTTGCGTGTTACCCGACAGCGGCGAAAAATATCTCGACACCATTTATTCCGACGAGTGGCTCGCGCAACATGGCATCGAGATTGATACAAATCTTCGCAATCCAATGCTAGAGGTTGATATGGATAGGCCGGTCGATTGTGCTGAGCTTGCTGCCGCCATTTCTCATCAAGAATATTGAAAGTCGATTATGGAAAAATACAAAATACGCAGTTTATTGTACGCAGAGAATTTTTTTGTCACCTTTGCGGTCGGTATATTTCTCACACTTCCACTGTGGTTCCAATCCTTTGGTCGTAACGAATTATTTTTCGGGCAAGTATTTGCAGTAGGTGCTGTCGGCGCTCTTGTTTGCGTACTGTCCAGTCACTGGTTGCTGAAACGATTCGGACTGAGTCGTTTTGCCCCAGCGGGAAGCCTGCTGTTTTTCATCGGTAGCATAATTTTCCTGCTTGAGTCCCGCAGTGTAATGCCTTCCGAGCCGCTACTTTATCTAGCTTCTTTGTTGCATGGGATGGGATGGGGAATTTTTCTCACTCAGGGGCCTTTGTGCATGTCGTCCACATTGGAGGACAAGGAGCGTTCTTATTATTTTACGATTTATGGTGCTTACAACACGATGGGGATCGGCCTGGCACCCATCTTTTGTAGTCTGGCGTTGAAATATTTGGGAATGAACTACAGCAATCTCTACACGCTGGCATGCGTGACGAGTTTTGTCGCTTTTCTTCTCTCCAGCAAGGCTGCCAACAGAAATAAGCTGTATGCAACGGTGGGGCAAAATGAGGCGGGCGCGAGCTCTCAGGGCATTGGTACCATCATGCGACTTCCAAGCGCATTTTTCTTGACGATGGTAGTGATCTGCGCCTGCGTCTATACAAGCATGATGAATTTTCAAGCAACCTTCGCGACCTCCATAGGAATCGATTACACCATTTTCTTTAGTTTTTATACGTTGGCGGTGGTCAGTGCTCGCTTCGGTTTGAGTAAATCTATTGCGAAGTTCTCCCCTGGTTTTGTGATCGCGGCACTTGCTTTGTTGATGGTGATTGCACTCACCTTGCTGCTATACGCGGATTTGTCCGTCGTGGTCTATGCCATGGGAGCCTTGCTGTTAGGTGTGAGCTATGGACTTCTGTATCCATTGATCCAGGCGCAGGCTGTGAACCATGCTCCTTCTGCGATGCGAGCACAGGCATTGATCGCCTTTAGTTTGTCTTATCTGGTGGCGCGCTACCTGTTTCCCTATCTCGGTGCTGTGGCGGTGCAAGAGCATGGTTACCGTGGTTTGTTCTTCCTGTTGCTGATTGGCACCTTGGCCAACCTTGGCATTGCCACGTACTTTTACACCATTGGTCCAGGGAAGGCCCCCTCGGTCAACTTCGCTGCCGACCGATAGCGCTTGTCACGTAGCTGCAAAACCGCCTACGTGGTCACTACCCAGCCCAGTATCGCGAAGTGATGGCGTATTTGCGTTTAATCGACGACCAGAACGATATCTTACTGGACGCTTGATTTTTTCATTCCAATCGTCTTTCTTGAAGGTGACACATGTCCATCTTATCCAGCTATCCGGTGGTACTTGAGTCCATCGATTTTTTCCTGGCTTCAGAAGAAGTCGATTACCATGATGTGCAAAACTTAGCCCAACAAATTGCCGACCGGGGCATGTGGATCATGCCTGTACCTGTGGAACGCCATACCGGCATCATCATGGATGGTAACCACCGCTTGCGCGCAGCTCGGCTGTTGGGGTTGTCGCATTTGCCCTGCATTTTGCTCGATTACAATACACCCGGCGTCTCGGTATTACACTGGGACAGCGGCGAACCATTTTCGATTGCCAAAATCTATCAGGTGATCCTGCGCGAGCACAAAATCTTTGCTTACAAAACCACGCGCCATGTTTTTGAACCAGCTCTGCCCGCCTGCGAAATCAGCATCGCCAGCTTGCGCCAGATTAACCAATTTACCCAACACAATGATGAACGGGTGTTGTCCCCGTAGTCGAAGTTCTACCGCCACCGCAGCCGACCAATGCCAGCACGGTGGTCAGTGCGGTTAAACGTAACGCTGTTGAAATAGAAGATGTAATTTTTTCATAAAAATTCTCGTCAAATTGAATTGCCGATTTTTTAGAACGTGCTCACGATCTTACTGTCAGGGCGTGAACACGTTCTGAGAAAAAATAAACAGGATGTAGCAAAGACGTATGTGAATGAGGCGAAGACAATCTGTCACAGAAGTTCTTCGCCTGATGACGCTGATGAGGGCTACTGATTATTCTGCCAGCATTTCACGCTTCACTCTGCGGGCGATTTCCCAATCGAGTTCTTTGTCACGTTTTTTTTCCAGCGCATCGATGTGACGCAGTTTTTTATCGGCGACAAATTCTCCCGACAAAATCAGACGTGGTTTGCTGTCGGCAGAGATCAAGCCTTGCGTTGCCCATGCGGAACGTGGCAAGGTGGAGCCAGCAAAAATGCCATAGTCTTTACCGCAGTGAATGCCTTTTTCTCCGACCACAGATTCACCGGCCTTGATGTATTTTGCTGCGTATAAAGTCGCTGCCGTGGCGATCCAGCGGCCTGCGTGAATTTCGCCAAACAGACTGCTGAGTTCACCTTTGGCGCGGATGCTGCCCCAGGCACTGATGTCACCCTGGCTACCGATCGCACCTGCGGAGACATTGCCCTGACAAACAATTTCACCAGCAAACAGGCTGCCTTCGACTTCGATATTGGTTTCGCTGAATACTTCACCCTGGCAATTGCAATCACCCGCGACGTGGATTGCGCTGGCACTCAGATGGCCGCCAACGAATTGCACTTCGGTAGCTTCAAGGTCGTCATCGAGTTGCAGGTTGCCATGACAATCCAGATCTGCGCAGGATAAATAACCGAGTCCCTGAATATCACCAAAGCCGCCGAACACATCGTTATGCTGATGGCGGTCGAGTATCGCCGGATGCACCAGCAGATCGATAAAACTCTCACCTTCTTTGAGTTTGCGCTGATCGAGTTCGAGTACGCGCGCCATCCATTCGGCATTGCAGCCGGTTTTGACGAGGAATTCCACGTCGATATTGCCGCCTGCATCCAGTGTCTGGCCGATATACAGCGATTGCACCTGCACATCACCCGTCACCGTCAGCTTACCAAGACAGAAGACCTCTTCTGCAATCAGGTCACCGTCAATTAACAAGTCACCGCCGACGATCAGTTGTGTCGTGATCGTCACGTCGCCCTGAATATGGACATCGCCAGTGCTGGAGAATTGTTTGCGTTTCAAGCGCGTTGCTTGAAATGGTTCAGGTGCATCAGGGACGCTTGCAGGGGCGCTTTTAGTGAGCTTGGACATGGTATGCCTTATAAAGGAGAGGACCTGGATCAACTGGAACAACGCGCATTATCCCAGACTTCTGTTATCACCGATATGGTATGAGCTGACAACACCGGGACGAATGATAGTGAGTGCCATAATTTTATGTGGCCTCAAAGGAGTTGAGCATGACATAGCATGCAGATGGCATGGCATCATGTTGCCTTTGCATATTCCGTCTTTTGGAGTCAAGAGTGAATTCTGTTTCAGCATTGCGTCCGTGGTTAGTCCGTTTGCCTGCCGGTTTGTTTGGGATTGTATTGGGTCTGTTGTCTTTGTCATCCGGATGGCGCAGATTGCAGGTATTTGAGATTCAGGGCGCTGGCGTGGTCGCTGATCTGGTGCAGATGGCTGGGCTGGTGGTATTTGCATTGCTGGCGCTGTTGAGCGTATTGAAGCTGATACGTTATCCGTCGACGCTCATGACGGAATTACGCCATCCCGTGCAGGGCGCCATGTTGGCCATTGCCCCGACATGCTGCTTGTTTATCGTCATTCTGCTGTTGCCTGCTCACATGGAATGGCTGACCGAGGCGCGGATATTGGTTGCAGTTGCGCTATTGTCTCAGTTGTTAATCGCATGGCATATCGTGTCACAGTTATCGACGGGCAGAATGCCTGCTGATCTGATCAGTCCTGCCTTGTATTTACCGATTGTTCCGGGCGGATTTGTCGGTGCGATGGCAATGAAGACCGTGGGTTTGCCAGGATTTGCCATGTTGCTGTTCGGCGTAGGTCTGGCGGGGTGGGCGTTGCTGGAATTTAAAATCCTGAACCGCCTTTTCTCTGGTCCTTTACCTGTGACCCTGCGCACTACACTGGGCATCGAAGTAGCGCCAGCAACAGTGGGTACGTTGACGGTGATGACATTATGGCCGGAATTGTCAGCAGATTTTCTGATGATAGGAATTGGTATTTCGAGCGGCTTACTCTTCGCCGTCATGACACGCTGGCACTGGCTGTTGGAAACGCCGTTTAATGCGGGTTTCTGGTCTTTTTCATTTCCTTTAGGCGCAATGGCATCCTGTGTGGTGGAAGCGGTACAACGTGGACATTGGCCTGCAGAAGTAGCGCTGACAGCGGTTTTGCTGGTCAGCGCTCTGGTGCTTTTTTTGAGTGTGCGTACGATGTTATTACTGTGGCGTGGTGAACTGTTACCAGCCTGAAATCAGGAAGGTAAGGCATCCAGCCGGCCGCTTTCTGCCAGTTCGCGGATGACCTTGATGGTATCAATATCGGCTTCTTCATACGCTGATTTGCGATATTCGTTGTACATCTTGTTCTCTTCATCCTGAGCAGCCGAGGTACTGTTTTCGTAGAGAAAGCGTACGAACAGATGCCCGGGTTGTGGTTCTTCAATCATCATGCGCAGTGACGAAGGCGGTATGTCACCCTGTGCTGCCACGTCGTAATGCACATGTTCAAGATGCACAAAACGCACGGTATCAGTCACCGACAGATCGCCATATTTCAGCGTGCGTGTCATGCTGGCTTCTGTACGGTCAACGATGTTGGCTGCATCCAGATACGGGACAAATAATTTCGGTGATTCCGCTCGTAGCACCAGTCCGCGCCACAGTTGTTCACGGCTGATGAAGTCGGCCATGGGATTCAGGATGTCATTAATTTCTACCAGATGCTCAAATTTCATGATGTCGCCTCATTTTTGAATGAGCCATAGTTTACTCTTCTTGCTGACAGCAGGGGGAAATCCCGCCAGCCTTGACGATAGGGCTACAATAGCGCTTACTCCGATTTTCTAAGCGCTATGTCCCACGGTCTGAATACTCCCCAACGTAATGCCGTCAACTATATGGATGGCCCTTGTCTGGTTCTGGCGGGGGCGGGTTCGGGCAAAACCCGTGTGATCACGCAGAAAATCGTCAATCTGATCGAAATCCACGGTTACGAGCCCAGACATATTGCCGCGCTGACATTCACCAATAAGGCGGCACTGGAAATGCAGGAGCGGATAGGCAAACTGCTGGCCGAGCCGCGTCAGGCCAAACAACTAACGGTATCGACGTTTCACTCGCTGGGCGTGAAAATTCTGCGGCAGGAAGCGCAGGCGCTGGGCCTGAAAGACCGCTTCTCGATCATGGACAGCGACGATTGTTTTTCGCTGGTACAGGATCTGGCCATCACCACCGATAAGCAATTAATCCGCCGTATACAGACTGCCATGTCGCTCTGGAAAAATGCGCTGATCACGCCGGAACAGGCATTGCAGCAGGCGCAGGACGAAGAAGAAGCGATTGCTGCGCGTATTTATGCGAGTTATGTCGCCACGTTATCGGCGTATCAGGCGGTCGATTTCGATGATCTGATCCGGCTGCCAGTCGAGCTGTTCCGCAATAACGAGCAAGTGCGCGACAAATGGCAGCGCCGTTTGCGTTATCTGCTGGTCGATGAATATCAGGACACCAACACCTGCCAGTATGAACTGGTGAAATTATTGGTCACCGGCGTAGGCAAAAAGCCGATGTTTACTGCCGTGGGTGACGACGATCAGGCGATCTACGCCTGGCGTGGTGCTACGATTGAAAATCTGAAGACTTTGCAAGTCGATTTCCCAAATCTGGAAATCATCAAGCTCGAACAAAACTACCGTTCCAGCACGCGCATCTTGCAGGCGGCGAATGCGGTGATCGGTAATAATCCCAAGCTGTTTGAAAAATCGCTGTGGTCTGAGCATGGCCTTGGAGATCCGGTCAAAGTGCTCGGTATGCAGGACGATGAACAAGAGGCGGAACAAGTCGCCATCATGATCTCTGCGCATCGCTTTGAGCGGCGTGCCAAGTATTCTGATTACGCGATCCTGTATCGCGGCAATCACCAGGCGCGTGTGATCGAACAGGCCTTGCGTAAGGAGCGTATTCCCTACACGATTTCTGGTGGTCAGAGTTTCTTTGACCGCGCCGAAATCAAAGACATCATCGCTTACCTACGTCTGATCGCCAATGAAGATGATGATCCGGCGTTCATCCGCGCGATTACGACACCTAAGCGCGGTGTTGGTCAGGCGACGCTGGAAGTGCTGGGCGCGTTTGCCGGCCAATGGCAATGCTCGTTATTTGCTGCCGTATTCAAAGGCGGTATCGAAGCAAAACTCACGGACCGGCAATTGCGGCCATTGCGTGAATTCTGCACCTTTATCAATCAGGTCGAAGCGCATGCGCATCGCGAAAGTCATGCCGAGCAATTGCTGGATGATCTGATGAAAGAAATTAATTACGAAGCCTATCTGTATGACAGCTTCGATGACCGTGCGGCGCAAAACAAATGGCAGAACGTACTGGATTTCACGCAATGGTTAAAGACCAAGGGCAGCGGTGGTAAAGACGGTACCGACGATCATCGCAGCCTGCTCGATCTGACGCAGATGGTGGCGTTGATGACGATGATGGAAGGTAAGGATGAAGAGCCAGATGCGGTGCGCATGTCTACCCTGCACGCATCAAAAGGTCTCGAATATCCGCATGTGTTTCTGGTGGGTGTTGAAGAGGGTATTTTGCCGCATAAAGGCGATCCTGATGCACCGATAGAAACGCTCGCCGCGCGTATCGAAGAAGAGCGGCGACTGATGTATGTCGGCATCACGCGCGCTCAGCGCAGCTTGCATATCACTTGGTGCAAGAAGCGAAAACGCGCCGGTGCACCAGTGCATTGTGATGTTTCCCGCTTTATCAAGGAAATGAAACTCGATGAAGGCGACGCCGTGCCGAGCGAAGCAGAAACCTTGACACCGAAAGAACGGCTGGCGAATCTGAAAGCCTTACTGAGTCAGCCTAAACCTGAATAGAGAATCAGCTTACATAAAAGATTATTTGGCTATTTTTTTATGTACTTTAAATGATAATCTTGTGCCAATTTTCTGAAAGAGATGCAATGTACAACGTGTGCTTAGTCAGCGAACCATGCGGGTGATACTGCAAGAAAAAATCACTCAAAACCTTCTTCGATTTCAATCGTTTTTAGATTAAAAAACCAACGGCTCCACTATTAGAGAAAGATCATTTATGGCAAACGACCTAACTAATTCTTTAGTAGATAGACAAAATGTACTGAATAATCGTTATGCCTTATCGCAGGCAGAACATCATCTAGCTCTTGGCGGAGTGTTTTTTGATGGTGAATGTGTGTTCACTAAGCAGCATGTCATGGCAATGTTCGATGTCAGCGATGCCACGATTGAGCGTTATCTTTCTGCACACAATGAGGAACTAAAATCTAATGGTTACATGTTGTTGCGTGGGAAAAAACTCAAAGAATTCAAGAGCTTAAGCAATGTTACCCTCATGGATGAGGGTAACAAGGCACCGATATTAGGATTATTTACTTTCCGCTCGGTTTTAAATTTAGCGATGTTATTAACTGAAAGTGAAAAAGCTAAGCTCATTCGCAGCCGTTTGCTAGATATTGTAATTGACACTGTAGCGGCACGCTCTGGCGGCAAAACTAAATATATCAATCAACGCGATAATCAATATTTACTCGCTGCTTTTCAAGAACAGGGTTACCGTAAGCAATTTACCGATGCTTTGGATCAGTACGTTGATGCTAATCACTGGAAGTATTCGCGTTTTACCAATCTAATTTATCAAAGTATTTTTCATGAAAATGCCACTGAATATCGACGCGTTCTCAAATTAGCGGAGAGTGACAGTATTCGCGAAACTTTATATTCTGAGGTGCTGACGCTGATTGCCAGTTATGAGGCAGGTATAGCTCACGAGTTAGAGCGGGCATCAAAACAACTTAATAGAAAATTGACTCAAAAAGAGACAGAGGAATTATTTAGTAAGTTTGAAGCCCATCCATTATTTATTCCACTAATTCTTGACGCCAGGACAAAGATGGCGAGCCGTGACTTGTGCTTTCGTGATGCTTTGCATGAGAAGTTAAGCGCCTATGTAAAGTCGGTACCGGAAGCTGATTTTGAACGGTTTTTAGGAGAAACAAGCAAATCGTTAGAGGAGCAATTAAATGATCCAGAGACCTTAGCAGTATTTAAACGACTCAAAGATCGCTAAAGACAGCAATGGATAATAAACTGCCGACCTTCTACTTCGATGTAGATCATGCAATTGATGTTCACGACTGGATTATAGAAAATTCTGGTGGACGGATTGGAATATTGAATCTTGGCAACCTGGAAAGTCCTTTAGCTCACATTCAGAATGATCTTTACTATCCTGAGTTTCAGGATAAATTAACGCACCTAGTTTTTGCTATTAACAAAAACCACGCATTTAACGATGGGAATAAACGTTCCAGTATCGCTCTTGGTGCTTATTTTTTAAAACTCAATGGCTATGATTATGTAATTACGCGCTTTGTTTTTGAAATGGAAAACATTGCGGTTTGGGTGGCAGACAATCAAATTGATAAAAATTTATTGGCTGAAATTATTGAATCTATATTGATTGAAGCTGACTACAGTGAAGCTCTGAAACTGAAAATTATTGATGCAACAATAACCAACAATTTCTGAGGAATTAGGTATTTATTGATAAATGTAATTATTACCATCCCCATTTTCTCGTTTGGCTGACATTACTCCGCCTGCAGTCTTGTCATTCATGGAAAACCAAAATCCGAATAAGAGAAAAATAATGATTCCCCTTCTTCATCCCCCGTATCCTTTACTTAAACACGCATTCAATATGCTGGCAGGTGTCGCTATTGCGTTCCACGGCCTCGCACAGGCGGGTGATGAAACGCCTGCCAACGGCATCCTGTGGGAAGTAAAATCGACGATGAACACAGCGTATTTGTTTGGTTCTATTCATCTGGCCAAAGCGAGTTTCTACCCCTTGCCCGATGCAGTACAGCAGGCGTTTCAGCAGGCTGATGTGCTGATGGTGGAAATTGACGGCAGCGATGCAGAGGCCGGGAAAAAAGCGATGCCCTGGTTAAGTTATACGACGCCGGACAATTTAAAAAGACATCTGCGTACTGCCACCTGGAAAAAATTACAAGCCATGTTAGGAAATTCCGTGGCACAGGTCAGCCAGCTGAAACCGGCGATTGTCGCGACCAGCCTCAGTCTGGGGATATTTACTGCACAGGGATACGATGCCGCAGAGGGAGTTGATCTGCATTTTATCCGTCGCGCACATGCTGCACATAAGCCTGTCGTTGAACTGGAAAGCATGGAGTTTCAGGCGCAGGTATTAGGTGGGCTTGATGATGAAGATGGCGATGCCTTATTACTTCAGACGCTGGAAGCCTTGCAAAGTGGCGAGGCCGTGCGTGAGACTGAGCAGATGGTACGGGCATGGCAGGAAGGAGATGCAGAGACGCTGGTGCGCATACTGGAGCAAACGGCGGATAAGGACAAGGGCTCACGCAAGATGATGAAGCTTTTGCTGGATGACCGTAATCCACATATGGCGGCACAGATGGCAGCGGCGATACATGCTGGCAAGAAAATCTTTGTCGTTGTCGGTGCCGGACATATCGCAGGCAAAAACAGCATTACAGATTTATTGCAACGTCAGGGTTATCAACTGCGCCAGCTACGCCAGTCAGGTTCGCCGGAGCAGTTGTTCCTGCCTCTGCGTCAGCCCTGATCGGGGCAGCGCAGAGGTGGGCGGTGTTGATCTGAAATGACTCACTTACTTCAAGCTATCTGTCATTGCGGTCGATTATCCGCAATGACAGAATTACCGGCAATCTCCCGCCACTAATCACCACCACTCACTACTGTATCGCGAGGCGGCGGAGCTGCCGTTATTGTTGTTACGTTTATCCCAGCCACGGTGTGAATTCGATACCGTTTTGTATGGAGCCGATGACTTGTGCCTGATTTTCTGGACTGTCAGCAAAGCTGGCCAAGGTATCTGCTGCGGAGATTCTTCCTGCGCTTAATTCTTTAAACCAATAGTCATAACCACTTGGATCTGCCTCCCTGTGCAATACATTTTTGTATATATTGGTGAGCAAAGTGGCGTTGGTTGGGTTATTCCCGTACAGCGTTTGGAACTCCGCAGACTGTGTAAAACCAGTCGCAACTTTTTGCAGACTCGCCCCTTTATCCATTTCATTGATCCAGTAGCCTAGCCCCGTCAGATCAGGTTTGCGGTCAAATGCGGCCTGATACAGACGATAGGTTTGCCCGGCATTGCCGCTGATATCAAAGCCTACGACGCTATCGCTGAACTGCACCCGTTCGACATTGGTGATCGTCAGATTGTCGCCAGAAGCTGCATTTTTGGCAGTCACCAGATCGCCATTTTTTTGTATGGCAAAGCTGGCCTTGCTGCCATTGACAACCAGCGTATCAAAGCCTGCACCGCCATCGACAGTATCGCTACCACCACCGCTGACGATCCGGTTATTGATCGCATTACCGATCAGCGTGTCGCTGAATTTGGTGCCGATCAGGTTTTCGATCACGGCATCGTAAGCAATCGACAGGTTATTAACCGCGGCGCTGCCATCGGCGATTTTTCCAACTGAGCTGCTGCTGCCTGCGACAAGGCTGATGCTGACACCGATCGTTACAGCGGATGCATCGATGGTATCGGTTCCGCCGGTATCGTTGATCAGCTTGAGGATTTTGCCATCGGCATCCGAATAACTGTAGGTCGTGTTGTCGGCGTTATAGGCTTTGCCACCGTACAGATATTTCAGCGCCAACAGATCGTATTTGGCAAAGAAATCCCGTTCCTGCTGTTGCGGCGCCTTGATGTAAGACATGATGGTATTGGCTTCGCTATCTTCCGCAGCGGCCAGGAAATTATCCGGCGTTGTCGATGCAGGTTCGCCCGCATTGTAGTTACCAGGATGCTTGAGACCGATAGCATGGCCGATCTCATGTACCAGTGTTGCCCAGCTATTGGTGCCGGGAACGACATTGCTCAGATTACTGGCATCTTGATTGTTGATGTAGACGTCACCTGAGGTATTGAGGTCGCTGGTGTCCGGATACGTTGCGTAGCCAGCACTCGTCGCTCCCTGTGCGTTATTGCCAAAACGCATGGTGCCGTAGCTCGCGTCGGTATCAGTGACTTCCTTGAACGTGATGCCGATTTGCTGAGAAATCAGATCAAGGATGGCGCGCGTGGCTACTTTTTGTTCATCCGTAAAGCTGCTGAACCCTTTTTTATCAGAATCCTGACTGTAGGTCGGCGCATTTGACATGAAACTGAATGTCACTTCTGCTGAGGTACCTACGGATTTGCCATTGTTCCAGCGTGCAGTTGCCGAGGGTAATAAAACATCAATGCGATAATCGCCGCTGTAAGCGTTGACAATCAGCGTTTCTTTTTGAGTGGAGACGGTATCAGGCATGATGAATTCCTTCTGTTGTTGTAGTTAATATAACGATACGCGATGCTCGTAAGATAGTCGTAAGATGGTTTTAATATGACTCTAAGGCAACTCTAAGGCAACCTGAAGGTGACTCTGGGGCATTCATGCAAGGAATGCAGTTGTATCAATGCAGTCCTGAATCATGGCGTGATAGCGCCATGGCTCAAGCTGGTAACTCAATCTTGATGTTGTGTCGGGCATAGACCATACTTGCAAGCAATTTCTGGCGGCGTTTCAAGCGTAAGCTTTCGCCCCCTCTCACGCTTATTGTTGATCCCGTGATACCGCTGCTCTGACACATCCTGGCCTGGTGCCTTGGATTATCTTAGTTCAGCTTTTCTGAGACTTCTAGAAAAATAGTGACCCTTCATGAACCCATCTCCCGTTTTATCCGAGCATCCCTGGACTCCCTTGGAATCAGTACTGGAAGTCGAATCCTGGATGGAGTTGTATAACCGCGAATTACAGGAGGCGATCGGGACTGCGCATAGCGTCGGTCAGGGTATTTGTTTTTCCCTGTTGCATGGTGGAGAGGTCTATCTGCATACCAATCAGGACGGTGATGTGATGCTGGATGTCACGTCCGAAGCAGCGTGGGTGATTCCACTGATTACCGCGGTCACCAGTCAGTCAGCGCCACGCGGGCAATACTGGATGTTGCCCGGACATGTGCTGGTGCAACTGATCTTTGGCCTGAACAGTCTGATTGCGTCAAGCCGACTGGTGCTCAGGCATGAATACAAACGCCCTGCCTGATGTGCATGGCGCCAGAAGTCGCGGAAGAGTATTAACTGACGACGCCGTTACGATCAATTCTGACAACGCGTGAACCGTCCGCTTTTTTGACATTGACCTCTGCTTCGCCCGCGCCGGTGACCTTAATGCTGGCATTGTCGAGTAACAGCTGCTTGGCATGCAAATCACCGGAACCGCTGAGTCTGGCTTGCAGGCTCTTGGCTTTTCCGCTCAGATTGACATTGCCAGGGCCGGACATCGTCAGATCGAACGTCGCGTTCGAGTCTGAAATGGCGCTCAGATCGCCCGAGCCACTGATGTCTGCCTTGAGCGTTTGCATGATGTGTAACTCCGACAGATTGGAGGGACCATTGTTGCTGATTTGTGCGCTGGCAACCTGTAAATGCGCGGCATTCAGATCACCGGAACCGTGGGCATTGATGATGAGTTGAGCAGTTTCTCCTGCCAGTTTCACATCGCCAGAGCCTTGTATGCGCAGTTGAACCTGCTGCGAATGCAGACCCGCGACCTCAACGTCGCCGGAGCCATGTACCTCGATGTTCAGATCGCGGATATCGCCATTGAGCTCAGTATTGCCCGAGCCGTTGACGGTCAGCTTCACTTTCGTTTGCGCCAGCTGACTCAGCTCGACGTCACCGCTGCCATTCACATTGATGTTTGCCGTTTGTCCGACATTTTGCAAGTGTACGTCGCCCGAACCGTGTATGTTGAGCGTTAATTGCTGACTCTGGAGCTGTGATCCGCGCAGGTCGCCACTGCCACGGATGTTAATCGTCAGTTCCTCGGTGCGGCCTGCCAGCACCAGGTCGCCAGAACCATTGCTATTGACGCGCAACTGTTTGCCATCGAAGGCACGCAGATCGATATTGCCGCTGCCCTGACTATTCAAGGTAGAAAACCGGGTTGCCGTAATTTTGACCGCGATGTGCGGCTGGCTCCAGCCCAGTTTCAGTCCTTTATGCTTGTTGCGGATGATCAGCGTATTGTTTTCGACGATGGTATCTATTTCTGCGAGCAGGTTTTCATCACCACTGACATCAACGCCCGGATTTTCTCCGCTGACGATCAGAATATCCTGTGAGCTGTCATTGCTGATGGCATCGAATGAGCCGATGGTCCGCGCCTGCGTCACCATGTGACCATTGCCTGCGAGTTGTTCCGAATGGACATTGATGTCACAGGCATTCAGGCTGAGAATCAATGCCGGTAACACCAGCAGGCGCATGGATGAAGGAAATAATGGAGGGAATAAATTTCGCATAGTAGTCAATGGACAATGAACAGTGTCAATGGAAACAACGGTCATGATGGCAGTTTTCTAAGCATGTGAGTGTAGTGCCGTTTTGAACACCGTGGCCTGTGAAAACGACGAACGGCAAAAAGTACGGCATCAAATGCCAATCTCGCTGACAGAATGTGGCGCCAGCACTTGAAGATTCGTTAATCGGCGTTACACTAAGCTTGTCCCTTATTGTTGAACAGATTGATACTCCATGCCAACGCGTCGCCATGTATTAAAGAAAAGTATTTTACTCACCGCTGCTGGTTTGTTTGCCGGTACTTCGCTGGCGCAGTCCGGCGAACCCAAAAAAACCGGACAACTGGAACCGCCACCGGACCTGTTTGATTCCCAGGCGCTGGATATCGAATTCTGGGTCAAGCCCAGAACACTTGATCTGGTTCGTCCAGCCAGCGGTGAACGTAGCAAATTACTGTACTGGAAAGATGGCGAAATGATTGACTCCGCCTATCAGGAACTATGCCATTTGTTACGCGACGTGAATGGGAAACAGGCGGCAGCCATTGACCCCAAATTACTCGAAACCCTGTGGGCAACCCAAGCCTATGTTGCACGTTTTGGTATGACGCGGCCACTCGAAATTTTATCCGGCTACCGCACGCCGGAATCCAATCGTCGCCTGATAGAACAAGGCGTTCCCGCTGCCCGCAAATCTCTGCACATGGAAGGCAAGGCCGCTGATATCCGGATCGCGCAGTTGCATGAGGAAGTGCTGGGAGAACTGATCCGCAGTTTCCGTCAGGGCGGCGTCGGCTTTTATTATCGCCCTTCTGCCAATGGCGGCTGGATTCATACTGATACCGGCTTGCAGCGCAGCTGGAAAGGCTGATCATTGCCGCCAGCAACGCTGATTCAGTATGTCTGTTGCGCAAATGGTTATTGCTGGGCGGCTTTATCGACAGGTGACTGAAACCGGGCTTGATCTCCTGCAATAAAAATACTCATGCTGGCTGGATGAATATACCGGCGGAATGCCTGATTCACCTGCTCCAGCGTCACCGCCTGTATTTTGTCGTCGATACTTTGTGACCAGGCAAAGGTACGCTTCAGATACAGATTGCCGTTCCAGGTACCTGCCAGCGTATTGTCATTGCTGCGGCTCTGTGCGCGTTGTTGCAGCAGACCCGATTTGGCTTTGGCTAATTCTTCGGCGGTAAAGCCTTCTTTCAGGGCACGTGCCAGTTCTTCCTGTATCGCCTGATCGAGCTTTTGCAGGTTTTGTGGGGCGGCAATGGCGCTGATGCTGAAACTACCGTCACGATCGAGTTCGCTGACGCTGAGGCTGGAACCGCCGCCATAGGACAAGCCATCTTTTTGTCGTATACGTTCCAGCAGGCGCGAATTGAGGCCGGAGCCGCCGCCGAAGATGTAATTGGCGACTCTTAAGGCCACGGTATCGGCATCGTCTTCGCGCAAATTCAGATTCAGCCGTGCCAGATAACTGCCGTTTTCTTTTTCAGGCGTATTGAATATCTGCCGTACCGGTGCGATGTCGGCATATTGCGTATTCAGCCGCGTATAGGGCAAATGGCTGTGCCAGCCGCTGAACGCAGCGCTGATCGCCTGTTTGGCTGCATCAGCATCGAAGTCGCCGACGATAGACAATTCACCCTGAGAAGCACCATACATTTGCTGGTGATAAGTGTGAATGTCGGCCAGTGTCAGCGCGCGCAGAGCTGCCAGCGACTCCTCCAGTGTGGGTGCATAGCGGAAATCGCCTTTGGGATAGTGATTAAAATGGGCGGCCATCGCGCGGGCGGCGATGGCGCCGGGTTCGTTGCGGCTCGATTCCAGTCCGACCAATGCTTTTTCTTTGGCCTGGATAAATTCGCTTTCCGGGAAATTCGCTTCGCGCAGTACATGCGCCATCAGGGCAATGGCGGCCGGTAAATGTTCGCGTGTGGTCTGGAAGTTATAAACATTGCCGCTGATTTTCAGGCGCGACATTTCATCGGCCAGTTGTGCGCGGCTGTACCTGCTGGTGCCCGTTGTCAGCAAGCTGCGTGTAAAGTTGGCGATAGTCTGTTTGCCGAACAGGGTTTTTTCATCACCCCAGCGTAATAACATCGCCACATTCACGGTTGCTCCGCGATTTTTCTTGGGCAGCAGCGCGACTTGTAAACCGTCGATCTGGCTGATCTGTGTGCGTCGGTCAATGTTGGCAGGAGTGGCATCGAATTCCTCTCCGGTCAGATACGCGGCTTTCGGAACAAATCCCTGCATCACCGTTGCGATGGCAGGCGCAGCCGGAATCTCTGCACGCTGCGGTTTGTCTTCCGGAATAAACATGCCGACCGTGCGGTTGTCACGCACGAAATAGCGTTTGGCCGTAGCGTTGATCTGGGCCGCGTTGATCTGGGCGATCGCGTCTCTTTCTTTGAACAGATAGCGCCAGTCGCCCATGGCGATGTATTCGGACAAGCTGATGCCCACGGTTTCATGGTTGTTCAACAGTTTTTCGTATTGGTTGCTTTCTTCGCGCTTCAGGCGTTCGATTTCCTCGGCGGTGGGGGGATGCGCCATAAAATCGTCGATACCGTCCAGCAACGCTTGTCGTGCCGCTTCTATCGACTCACCTTTTTTGACCACAGCGCCAATGATCGCCAGCCCCGGCGCAGCATGGCCGACGCTGGTCGAAAACACCTGCACGACTTTGCCGGTTTCGACCAGTTGCTTATGCAGACGCCCGTGTGGCGCGCTTGTCAGCAGGTTGCTGGCATAACCGATATCGTCGCTGTCGGGATGCAGATCGGCAGGGATTTTGTACCCTATCATCAGCAATTGCACATCGCCCTGACGGCGGACAATCACACTGCGTTCACCATCCTGTACCGGTTCTGTCGTCCAGAAGCTGGGTAAGGTGCGGCTGGGTTTGGGAATGCGGCCAAATGCATGGCTGATCCATTGCAATGTGCTGGACGGATTAAATTTGCCTGCGACCAGCAGAACCGCATTGTCGGGTTGGTAGTAAGTACGATAAAACGCTTGCAGATTCTCGATCCTGACGTTTTCGATATCCGAGCGGTTACCTATCGTCGAATGTCCATAATTGTGCCAGTCGTACGCCACGCTTTGCAGGCGTTTCATCAACACGCCGCCCGGAGAGTTTTCGCCCTTTTCAAACTCATTGCGCACGACCGTCATCTCGGTATCCAGGTCTTTTTTCGCGATATGCGAATTGACCATGCGATCGGCTTCCATTTCGAGTGCCCATTTCAGATTGTCGTCGCTGGCCTGAAACAGTTCGTAGTAATTGGTGCGGTCCAGCGATGTGGTGCCGTTCATGCGCATGCCGCGCTTGTTGAATTCGTCATCAATTCTGGGGTTGGTCGGCGTGCCTTTGAACATCAGATGTTCTAACAAATGCGCCATGCCGGTTTCGCCGTAATTCTCGTGCCGCGAGCCGACCAGATACGTCATATTGACCGTTACGGTGGGTTTGCTGGCGTCCGGTAACAACAGCACACGCAGGCCATTCGCCAGTCGGTATTCGGTAATGCCTTCGACACTGGTGATCTGGCTCATTCCATGCGGCAAATTATCTGCCAGCGCCGGTGGTTCGGTAAACATGAACACCCCGCCTAAGACCAGCGCACGCAGCACAGGCGTCAGGGACAGAGGCAGGAAGGGACGGTGTGACATAGATTTCCTTTACGGATGATCGGGCAATATGGACAAGACTGACATCAACCACCCCAGCGGCATGTTGGTTTCTTGATATACAAGCGATACAAGCGAGGTACAACATCGGTACCAGCCTGACAAGAATTGATGACAAGCGCCTATGACAAGTGTTATTACCGGCCTTATTGCCAGTTATTGTCTCAGCGCAGAAAGCTTGTCTGGCCTTGCCGGGGTACTGTTGTGTCAGTCCTCATTCAGTTAAACAATACAGAGAAGAAATTCACATAAAAATCAGACAAACAACTTCATGCAAACTGGTTCAGGCAAATACGGGCCTGGCGGAAGCAAAATACGGCTTAATAATACTCACGGGAGTATGCTACAGCATGCCTTATTTTATGCTGACAAGCGGTCGATATTACAAAAAATCAGGGGGAGTATGCCGGATTCCGTCGCAATCAGGCTTTATCTGACCCCTGACGGCTCCCCTTCGCTTGCAGACCAGCCTGATTTCAGGCCAACATGATTTCATACCGACATCACGGCCTGGCATCAGCTTGCCGTGGGGAACACTTCCAGCGTCTGGCTGCCGCTCCATTGTGCTCCAGGTGTCAGACAGACGGGCTGTAAAATAGTTGCAGCTTCAATGCACAACATGCGTTGTTCCCCGCCGCTGTCCAGATCACTGAGCTTGCCGGCGCTCTGGCCGGGATTCCAGATCACGGCATCCGCAAAGCCGCGGGCATGAATGCGCAGCGTCTGATGTGGCTGTTGTAATTCGAGTATCTCTGGCACTGCGCCGTAAATACGATCTGTTTCACCTTCAATCTGCAACAGCGCGGCATGTTCGGTGCAATGCTGCGCGCCGCTCACGCTGTCGCGGTACTGCAAACCCTGCAAGCCTTGTACCCGTGCCTGACGGAGATCATCCACCGCCAGATAGGTATGCAGCGCACTGGTGAACTGAAACGTCGTATCTCCGGTATTGTCGATCGCCAGCGCCATCTGCAGACGAGCCGCACCGACCGTGACTTTGAATGTTGCCCGGAACACATGCGGCCAGATCGTCAGCCGGGCGATGTTTTCACGCAGTTCATACACTGCTTCTGCGCTGCCATCCGCCAGCAGGCCGGACTGCAACAGCCGCCATTCAGATGTGCGGGCAAAACCATGTTTAGGCAAGGTACCCAGACCAGCGAATTGCGGAAAAATAACAGGTACACCGCCACGGATGGCGACGCCCGGCGCAAAACCGGATGTTTTGCTCAAAAATAATTGTTCTGTGCCACCGGCGGGTATCCAGGAGCAGACATGTGCGCCCTGGCTGGCGATACGGACAGCAGCGCCATCACTGGCGGTCAGAATGAGATCAGTCATGCGGGAATTTCTTTCGGTGAATATGTTGTAGAACACACAGAACGACTATTCTAAGCCAAGCCGCGCTATTGATCGCGATGCCAGAAGTGGTACTGCGCCGATTTCAGGTAGGATGCGGCATACCTATTGTGAATGATTAATCAGGATATTTTCTTTATGTCGATCAGCTATATTGCCGTCAAACATCTGCACATCACCTGCGCCGGTCTGAGCGGGTTGTTGTTTGTCCTGCGTGGCATCTGGGCCGTACGGGGCGCCGGTATGCTGCAAAAAACCTGGGTCAAAGTGCTGCCGCACGTGATTGATACCATCTTACTGGCCAGTGCCGTGACGCTTGCTGTACTGAGCGGTCAGTATCCGTTTGAGCAAAGCTGGCTGACGGCCAAATTGCTGGCGTTGTTGGCGTATATTCTGCTGGGAACCATCGCGATCAAGCGTGGACGCACTGCCGGCACGCGTCTGAGCGCCATGATCGCGGCGCTGGCTGTTTTTGCCTATATCGTGGCAGTTGCCATCACCAAGCAAGCGTTGCCGTTCTGACCAACCAGGCAGGGCAGTCAGGCAGCATGTTGTTCTGTCATGACGTTTGATGTTTGACGTGCGATGTCTTCCCTGCTGACCGTATGCGACGAATACGGCCAGCACTTTTCATACCGAAGTCATCCTCGGCACCCCCGGCATCATCCCTGGCGGTGAGCGGCGCGTAGCAGGTCGGCGGCTTTTTCACCGATCATCATCGTAGGGGCATTGGTATTGCCACCGATCAGTGTTGGCATGATCGAGGCATCCACCACGCGCAAGCCCTGTATGCCATGCACCCTGAGTTCCGGATCGACCACCGCCATGTCATCGGTACCCATTTTGCAGGTGCCGATTGGATGATAAACGGTATCCGTTTTTTCCCTTAACACGGCGCGGATCTGGTCGTCGATCTGGATATCTGCGGTCTGGAATTCGCTGCTGCGTGCCTGCGCCAGCGCCGGGGCATTGAGCAGGCGACGGGTGAGTTTAAAACCTTTGAGCATGTTTTCCAGATCATCAGGATGCTCCAGAAAGCGCGGGTTAATCAGCGGTGCGCTGAACGGGTCGGGGCTGGCGAGCGTGACTTCGCCGCTGCTTTTCGGGCGCAGCAAACAGACGTGACAGGAATAGCCGTGACCCAGATGCAGTTTGCGGGCATGGTCATCGAGCATCGCCATGACAAAGTGCAGCTGGATATCCGGCGCTGGCAACGACGGATCGGTTTTCAAAAATCCGCCTCCCTCGGCACCATTCGAGGTCAGCATGCCGCGTCGCTGGCGCTGATAACGGCTGAATTCCCGCATCATGCGCACGCTGCCACCGGCGGAAATACCAAGTAAGTCCAGACTGTTGGCCCGGTATTTGAAAACAAAATCCGGATGATCCTGTAAATGTTGTCCGACACCCGGCGCATCGTGTACCACCGGAATCCCCATTTTTTGCAAAGCGGCACCATCGCCCACGCCGGACAGCATCAGTAATTGCGGCGTCTGGAAAGCGCCAGCAGCCAGCAGGATTTCGCAACGTGCGTGTAAGGTTTTTTGCACACCGTTCTGACGATATTCGACGGCGACAGCACGTTTTCCTTCAAACACCACACGCGTTACCTGACAGCCGGTTTCTACCCGCAGATTGGCGCGTTTGCCGATATGCGGATGCAGGTAGCCACGCGCGGCTGTCCAGCGCTCTCCCTGATGTTGCGTGACCTGATAGATGCCGATGCCTTCTTGTTCTGCCCCGTTAAAATCATCGTTGATCGGAAAACCCGCTTGTCGCGCTGCTTCCAGATACCGCTGCTGATAAGGGTTGTCGGTGCGCAGATGGCTGACGCGCAAGGGGCCGGACTGACCGTGATACTGCCCGCCCAGACTCTCGTTGTTTTCTGAACGGATAAAGTAAGGCAATACCTCCTCATACGACCAGCCGGTGTTGCCCAGTGCAGCCCAGTGATCGTAATCAGAACGATGACCACGGATATACACCATTGCATTCAGTCCCGAGGAGCCGCCCAGCATTTTGCCGCGCGGTTGATAGCCGCGGCGACCGTTCAGGCCCGGTTGTGGTACGGTTTCAAACGCCCAGTTATTGAGCTTGGTGGGTAACATTGCCACCACACCGATCGGCGTATTCACGACCCAGCTGTCACCCCGGTTGCCGGCTTCAAGTACCGTCACGTGGATGCCGGGGTCTTCCGTCAGTCGTCCTGCCACGGCGCAGCCGCCAGAACCGCCGCCGACGACGATGTAATCACTGATGTCAGTCATATTTGTCTCTTCCATAAGGTTGATCAGATACACACAATGGTTCTGCTATGTTGCCGAATCCGGATTTCAGGTGTACGTTACGGTCGATAGTAGTGCGTCCCGGGGCGATAAGTAAGGACATTTACTGCCACTTTGCAGACTTGGCTCCATCAGCTCAGAACAAGCCACAATAGTTCAAAACAGGTCAAAACAGGTCGGGAGTGGATGTGGGAGCGGATGAGCGCGCTGAAGACCGGGATCTGAAGCATGAACATGAACCATCAACGTGAACCATCAACGTCAATAACGCAAATGATGAACGCCAATGACGACTGTAGATAAGCAACGGGTATCTGCCACCGTGTTATCGGTGCAGGATGCGGTATTTCCGGCGCATCCGTTCAGCGGTGTGCTGGCGATAGCTCGCGAGCAGCAGTGGCGCGTGCAGGAGATGTTTCAGGCATTTGCGGAGCATGCTTCTTCCTTGCCTGCACAGACAGGTGCCGCTGCGCTTGCCTGCGCCCATTCTGAGCCGGATTCACGTTCCGCTGCTGATTCCGGTCAGCGTATCAGCTACGTTCAGGCCAGAGCGGGGTTATTGCAGGCCCGTCAGCAGGGTGTCGACGGATTGGCGTTGTTGTCCGGTGCTCGCAAATTTTTACCGCAACTGGGGCAAATGGAGTACGGCATGCGGGCGCAGGTGTCTCTGGGCGAGGCGCTCCGGTTCGGGCTGGAATATCAGCTGATTGCCGGCTCTATGGTGCAACTGAGTCTGGAGCAGGACGGCGCGCAGATGGCGCTGGTGGCGCATGGTCTGTTTGATGATCCGGAATTACAGGATTTTCTGGATGCCGATCATTTGGCAACTGCACTGAATGCGGCGCGCCAGCTGTGCGGTCAGCCATTGTCGCTACACAAAGTGGAATTGCGTGGCAGTTGCCCGGGTGGGCGCTCGATGGCGGAAGCATTTTTTGGCTGCCCTGTGGTTGATCGCGCTGATGTCAGTCGCCTGGTGTTTTCTCCGGCGATGCTTGATATTCGCCTGCACCATGCCACATCACAGGCCGCAGCACAGGCCGATCCCGACCTGATCCTGCGTGCACGGCTGGCATGTGAACAGGAATTGGCGGCAGTCGGTGTACTGGGTCGGCAAAGCCTGCTACGCAAACTGGTGACGCTGCAGTGTGAGCAGCACCCGGTACAGGACATGGCAACAGTGCTGGGGATGAGCCCGCGTACCTTGCATCGTTTACTGGCCCGCGAAGGCACCTCGTATGCCAACATCACAGAAAATATACGGATAACACGTGCCAAACGCTTGTTGCAGGGCAGCCGCAGTCTGGACGATATCGCCGTCGAGCTGGGTTATTCAGACAGCCGCAGTTTTCGCCGCGCTTTCCGGCGCTGGACGCATCTTAGTCCCGGAGATTATCGTCTGCAGATGCGGAGTCAGCCGCAATAAGCAGCAGGACTGACGCGATACTTCCCCGGCGCATGATGTTTCCCAAAATACAGGAGGCTCGCCCAGCCTTGTTGGCGTGCTGGTGCATCCGTCTTCATGTGTTGATTTGAACGAACGTGCCGTGCATCAAACCAGTTGCTGATTGCTGTGGCTGTCAAATTCAAACCAGAATGTTGATCCTTTGCCGACTTCGCTGTCAAAACCGATATTGCCGTGCATTTTTTCTACCATCACTTTGGTGATGGACAAGCCTAAGCCTGTGCCGCCCTGCTGCCGTGTATTGGTGCCATCAGCCTGAGTGAATGGTTCAAACAGACGATTCTGGAATTCCAGCGTGATACCGGGCCCGGTATCACAGACCTCTACCCGGTAGCGATTGCCACAGGTCCAGATTTGCAGATGGACATTGCTGCCTTCGTCAGAAAATTTAGCAGCATTGGACAGTAAATTCGCCATCACCTGCATCAGCCTGTCATAGTCCGCCATGATCCAGGCACTTGGCGGATGCTGGCGTAGCACCAGCCGGACTTTCAGGGAGCTCGCATACGTCAGGTTAGCTTCGATCGCGTTGTGTACCAACGCGACCAGATCAACCGGTTCGGATTTGAACGTCATCTTGCCACTGGCCAGTTTATCCATGTCCAGAATGTCATTGACCAGCGTGATCAGGCGCTTGCTGTTGTTATGCGCAATTTTGACCAGATGTTTTCCTTGCTCAGACAGCTGACCCGCGACACCGGATTCGAGCAGACTCAGGGAGCCGCGGATAGAGGTCAGCGGCGTCCGAAGTTCATGGCTGACGACCGAGATAAATTCAGTCTTCAATTGAGTCATACGCAAACGCTCGCTGATATCCATGATGAAGGCCACCCATTCTGCCCGCGAGTTTTCCAGCAGACTCAGGCCGACCAGCATCGGTATCTGGTGACCATCACGATGGATCAGCATGATTTCTACCGGTGCGGTGCTGCCATGTTCCAGCAAGGCGGTATACGACTGGCGGCAAAGTAGCTGATCGGATTCTGACAGCAGGCAAGTCCAGCTTGTTTCGTTGCCCAGCAACTCCTCGCGGGTATAACCACTGAGTTGCACAAACATATTGTTCACATCCAGCAAATACTTGCTGCCACGCCCTTGCACAATGCCGATCAGACTATGGTTCATCAGCCTTTGCAGCCGATGTTCGCTTTGGCGTAATGAGTCCAACGTGCGGCGCTGTTCGGTGATGTCTTCCACCATCCAGACTGCACAGCGCTGGTAGCGCTCGTTTGGCAACGCCCGCCCCACGACCCGCGCAGTGAACGGCTCTCCGGTAGCACGTCGCAGACGCCATTCCAGTTCGACCAGTTCATCTTTGAGCAAGACCGGAATCACCTGCTGACCAAAGGCGCGGTAATCATCCATATCCCGATACAGAAACGTCGTCTGTACGCCGATCATCATCGCCGCATCCGGAAAATGACAAAGTTCTGCCAATGCCTTGTTGGCGCGCACAATCACACCGTCGCTGACAAACATGATGCCAACCGGCGTGTTGGTGATCAGGATTTCCAGCTCACGCGCCAGTTCCTTGTAGCGGTTGTTGCTGGTTTCCAGTTGCTCCTGATTCTGTTGCAAAATGGATTCTGTCTGTTTACGGTCGGTAATATCCACATGCGTACCGAGCATCCGCAACGCGCGACCATTGTTATCCCATTCAACGACACATCCTTGCGACAGTATCCAGCGCCATTCCCCCGCCTTGTTTTTTTGCCGGAATTCGACAATGTAATCACTCTCACCATGCGACTTAAAATGGGTGCGGTAAGCCTGCTGCATGCGTCCGATGTCATCGGGATGCACGCCTTCTGACCAGAAATAACGCCAGAAGCTGGCATTGTCGGCAAAGTCATCCGGCGTGTAGCCCAGCATTTGCAGATAATCGTGGTTGAAATGGCCTTCGCCGGTCGTCAGGTTGATATCGTACAAACCCTGATTCGATGCCTTGAGTACCAGCCGACTCTGGCGTTCGGCTGCCAGCAGTTGTTGTTCTGCCTGTTTGCGCGCGGTGATATCAGAAAGATAGCCATGCCAGAGCACGCTACCGTCTGGCTGCGCTTCTGGTGTGGAATCTCCCAGCACCCAGCGTTCGGCGGGCGCGGCGTGTCCTTCGGTACCGCTCTGGTTGCCGGATTGCTGTGGCAGTATCCGGTATTCGCAGCGCCAGACCGTCATTGTTTCAGCAGAATGGCGCACGGCAGTTGTCAGCGCGGGGATATCATCCGGATGAATTTTGCTGAACAGAATACTGGCATCGTTCTGTAATTCTTCTGCCCGAAGACCAAAAAACTGCAACACTGCTTCGCTGGTATATGGAAAACAGAAACGGCCATCAGGATAGCGCCGGAACTGATAAAACATCCCCGGCAGACATCGTGAAAAGTTCGACAGCAGCGCGTGACTCCGCCGCAGCTGCTCCAGTTCTGCTGCATCTATCAGCACCGGCGTGGTAATGGCTGCGGCCGTGAGTTCGTGCTTTTCTGTCATTGGCAAACCTGACTCTGATGAACGCTGCTAAGGTTGCTAAGGATGTTGCGTAAGAACATGACTGAAAAAATCATACACCCCTTGTTCGCTCATTCGACGTGCATTGGATAATTCTCCACCTTTGGACGCATACAGCAGCGTGTTGTCGGCATTGACCACAACGGCCGCAGGAATACCCTTTTTGATCGGATTATCGTAATGGTTGACCAGTGTCAGATTTTTATCAAACTGGCCGACATCCACCTTCACCAACACGAATTTGCTGGCAATCAATGCGGCGCTCTGACCTTGCAGGGATTTATCCAGCTCCAGACAATCCTTGCACCAGTTGGCACCGAACAGAATCAGTACTTTCTTGTTGCTGCTTTTTGCCTGTGACAGCGCTTTGGTGACAGCGGCTTGTGCATCGGCGGTTTCATCGTAGGGTTGCGCCGGAGTTGCTGACGCCGCAGATACCGCGATTGCCGGTAACAACGCAGCACTGAAGATCAGCGCACAAAGCAAACGGAGACGTTTTTTCATCATGAATCAGAAAGAAAATAAACACCTTGAGATAGTGACCGAAAAGAACAGGTTTGTCATGTTGCACAAAAACATACAAGAAGATTGAATCAGATCAATGCTGTATATATATACAGTTTTATAGTAAAAACGGAGTAAAATTCCACCAAGCCGTTTGTGTTGGATATCGGATCGCTTTTTGCAGCCGTCACTGGCGATTCATTGTGTTATTCATACATAGACAGGATTAACAACATCACACTTTACCGCCCCCGGTCATACCGTCAGAAGGGCAATGATTCACATGTATAAAACTGACTTTGGCCTGCTCATCGTGCCGCTATCGATGTACACCTCCGGTGGGGCGGCGAACACTTGCACTTGCACATACTCATGCGGACACCGATGCCTCATGGCGGGCCCGTGTGCTGGGGGTTGCTAATGACGGGTCGCTTGCGCCGGATTGCGCATCTGGATATGGATGCGTTTTATGCCTCTGTGGAATTACTGAAATACCCGGAATTACGCGGGCAACCGGTGGTGATTGGTGGCCGCCGTGTTCATCAGCCCACAGATCATGCCGACGGTACGCGTAGTTATGCACGCCTGCGTGACTATGCCGGTCGTGGTGTGGTCACCACCTCCACTTACGAAGCGAGGGCGCTGGGCGTATTTTCTGCGATGGGTCTGATGAAGGCAGCGCAAATGGCACCGGAAGCAATACTGTTGCCAGCGGATTTTGATTCTTACCGCTATTATTCACGCCTGTTCAAACAGGCAGTCAGCCAGATTGCGCCGCTGATTGAAGACCGTGGTATCGACGAAATTTATCTTGATCTGACAGAGCATGATGGCGATAGCAGGCAACTGGCGCAACAAATCAAAGATGCAGTGCGCGATACGACGGGATTATCGTGTTCGATAGGCGTGGCACCAAATAAGCTGCTGGCAAAAATCTGCTCTGATCTGGAAAAGCCGGATGGTCTGACCTTGCTGGCCTGTGACGATATACCGCACCGCATTTGGCCGCTGGCGGTGCGCAAGGTCAACGGCATAGGCCCGAAAGCCACAGAAAAATTATCGGCGTTAGGTATTGCCACCATTGGCGAACTGGCGGCCGCTGCACCGGATCTGTTGCAGACCCATTTCGGTTCCACCTATGCAGCATGGTTGCAGCGTGTGGCGCGTGGAATTGATGAGCGACCTGTCGTCACCAGTTCTGAACCCAAATCGGTCAGCAGGGAAACCACCTTTGAACGTGATCTGCATGCCAGGCATGACCGCGAGGCTCTATCCGTGATTTTTACCGACTTGTGTACGCGTCTGGCGCAGGATCTGGAACGTAAGCAATATCTCGCTAAAACCATCGGCATCAAATTGCGCTTTACCGATTTTCATACCGTCACGCGGGATCTGAGCTTGCCGGTGCCGGTAGGCGATGCACAGGCCATCCGCAGAGCCGCCGGAGAGTGTCTGCGCCGCGTGCCACTCGATCTGCGTCTGCGTTTGCTGGGCGTGAAAGCCAGCGCCCTGACTCCCCGCAATACGCCAGCCAGCACACAGAGTTATACCCAGCATAATTTGTTTTGATATTGGCCTGAATTCTGTGACCGATTTCTGTTGAATCTTACGGAGTCTTACTAAAGCTTACTAAGGCTTGTTGCTTACACCGGATGATGGCAAGAACCTATCCGGGTTGTCTGGCGTATGGGTGTGAAGATGTTTGCTGGTGTGCGTTTGCAGTGTTGTAACGCCTCCGCATCAATGATCAGACAGGCCATAGCGTCGCATCATGCGGGTGAGTTCGCCATTGTTTTGCATGCGACGGATGGCTTGGTTGATGGCGTCTATTTTCCAGCCAGACTTTTTCGACAAGGCGCATTGTGTTTGCATGAGTGAGAAAGTCTGATGCGAAATTTTGAACAGTGTGCGTTTTTCCGGAAAGCGTTTGAAAAATCCCTCGATCTCGCTTTCGGAGCTGATCAAGGCATCTGCGCCGCCGCGCTCCAGCATACGGAACATACTGGGTACGTCGGTCATGTCGACACGGGTGGTTTGCCCTGAGTCGAACAATGCGGTGAGTGTCGGATAGTGATAGCCGATCTGTACCGCCATTCTTTTTCCTGGTAAATCTCTGGCAAATTGTTCTGGCACAGGCTGGCTTGCCAGCACCACCACACGTTCCAGTTGCGGCAGGGAGGGAATGCTCCATTGCATGGCGTCTGGTTTGTCTGACCATTGCGGGCTGGTGTAGCAGAGTAAATCGGCTTCGCCGCTGATGATGACTTGCTCGATACGGCGGCGCGAATACGGCAGGTAGATGGCATCGGCACCGATGCTTCTGGCGATGCGGTCGGCAAATTCCTTTTGCACGCCGCCAATCAACTGGTGCTGCGCGTCATAGATACTGAGCGGATAATCGAGATTTTCAAAAATAGCAATCCGCAATACGGGAGCGGTCTGGTGAGTCTGTGCGGTTGTTGTCGTGGTGGCACTTTGGGCATGGCTATGCGCTATCGGCAGTGACAGCAGAAGGCCGGTGCTGACGTGCAATAACCGGCGTTCTCTGCGGGCGGAACGGGCAACATCGTGGTGACATTTACCAGACAGGCGTGCTCGGGACGCTTGTATCAGTGGTATCAGTGGCAGCAGCGGTGAAAGTAGCAAAAGCAACAAAAGCAGGGGCAACAAGGAAAACATGGTTTACTTCATCATTTCTGTAACAGTCGCTGCGGATGGCGATGGCAATGGCGCAAATCCGCGTGCTCCTTGCAATCCACCTGTGTGGATAGCCACGACACGTTCTTGCGGGTGAAAAAAACCGTCAAGCCATAATTGCCGGACAGCGAATAACATTTTTCCAGTGTAAACGGGTTCGATGGCGATACCCGTATCGTGAATAAATTCTGCACAAAATTGTAGCAACTCCGGACTGGTTTTGGCGTAACCACCGTGCTGAAATCCATCTGACAATTGATAATTGTCATACGCCGGATAGTTTGCCTGCTGTAACAGGCGCGCGATGTCCTGATGCAGGTAAGCGGGCTGGCTGACTACCGGGATGCCGATAACGCGACTGCGTCCACGTAATCCGGCCAGAATGCCCGCCAATGTGGCGCCGGTGCCACAGGCCAGCACGATCGTGTCCGGGATGAACGGCAATTCCTCAACCAGTTCTGCCACACCATGCAGTGCTTCCGGGCTGCTACCGCCTTCGGGCAGCCAGACATACGCTTGCGGGTCGTCCGGAGCAATATATTGCTGCCAGTGCGCAGGGTCTTGTCGCAATTGTCGCAATTGCCGGTATGCCTCGCGTGTGACGAAGCGTATCTGCATGCCCATCTGCCGGCAGTCATCCAGCATGGCGCTGCGCATTCCTTCTGCGCCGCGCACCAGCGCTGTTGCGGGTAATCCGCTGAGGGCGGCGGCGTGTGCCAGCGCGTGCAGGTGGTTTGACCAGATGCCGCCCATCGACACCAGATGCGGGGCCGGTGGCGAATGCGGCAGTGCGTCGTCGGATAAGCACTGTGCCTGAATGGCCTGTAGCGGATATTTGAGTTTGCGGAATTTATTGCCGGATACCAGTGGATGCAGCTGGTCGTCGCGCTTGATCCATAAGGACATTCCGGGAAACAGTGCCGAACTGAGCGGCTGACAGGCAGAGGGGGAGGTACTGAACAACATGCTTGGCGGAAACTGCTTACAAAATGGTAAAGTGCCATTGTATCGCTTGCTTCCATACCCGCCGGAGAGAACATGTCCTCAGATTCCCATCAACCGCTGATGAATGCCAGGCTGCAGCTGAGCCAATTGATCAAGCAATTGAAAGATCATGGGCAGCAAGACAACTTGTTGCCGACGCTGGAAACGGTATTGAATCAGCTGGAAAGCATGGTGCAGAACGACCACCTGACCGGCGCACTCAACCGCCGTACCCTGCTCAGCATGCTGGAAGGTGAACTGGCACGTTCGTTTCGTACGGGGCACACTTTTTCGCTGGTGGTGATCAGTGTCGATGGTCTGGAGCGTATTCTGGAACAACATGGTCAGGCTGTTGCGCGTCAGGTGTTGCAGATGGTGGCAAAAGAGGCGCTGGATATGTTGCGCACTCTTGATTCATTTGGCCGCGTTGCCGCGAATGAGTTTGCCATCGTGATGCCGACCACCTGGCTGGATCAGAGTCTGAAGGCCATCGCCCGCCTCAAAGCGCGCATCGCCACGCTTGATTGGGAAGCCGTGGCACCGGGGCTGAGGATCACGTTTTCCTGCGGAATCACCACCAATGCGATCAAGGACACCGCCGATCTGATGCTGCAACGCACGACCGGCGCTCTGCTTACTGCCAGGACAAAAGGAGCAGATCAGATTCAGCAAATTGAACCGCCGTTGCCAGATTACAATCCGGCGGACGATGATTGATAGCGATTGAAAAATAGCAAAATCAGGGGAGTATCAGCCAAAATAGGCATATTGTCGGCATAAACAAAGGCGTGTTGAATAATACTCCCGCCAGTATATTAAGAGCTCAAATCAGCCGATTTGAGCTGATTTGAGCTGATTTGGGCTGATTTTTGCTTTGGTTTTCACTTGATTTCAGTTTGGGTGCAGCTCAATTTCTGGTGAATGTCAGGTCTGTCGGGGTTGCACTACCACCAGCCAGGTTGCCAGCACCACGCCCACGCAACCCGCCAGCGTGCTGAGCGTAATCGTTTCATGCAGGAACACAAAGCCCCACAGCAAGGCAAACAAGGGGATCAGGAAGGTCACCGTCAGCGCTTTGGTCGGGCCAACATCGGCCATCAAACGGAAGTAAATCAGATACGCGACCGCGCTGCATAGCAATGCCAGTGCCGCGGCCACGATCATGATGGTGCTCGTGATCTCGCCCTGCACCGGTGCTACCGAGAGCAGTGGCAGCAATACCAAGCTGGCGCCACATTGCGAACCCGTCGCCATTTGCATGGCACTGAGCTTACCGGAGACTTTTTTCGAGTAAATACCTGCCAGCGCATAACACACGGTGGCGCCGACGCAAGCCAATACGGCCAGAAATAACTCGTGGCTCCATGCCACTGGTCCCAGTCGTACTAGCAGCGCCACGCCTGCCACACCGACCGCCATGCCCAGCATCTTCCGGATCGTCAGTTGTTCACCCAGAAAAACACGGCCCATGAGTGCGCCCCAGAGCGGACTGGTGGCGTTCACAATCGCAGAATAACCCGCCGGAATAGTCAGCGCCGCATAGGAATACAGGGCAAACGGCAGCGCTGAATTGACCAGTCCCAGCACCAGATAAGCGCGCCAGTGCTGACCAAACTGCATCGCTCTTTTAGTGACCAGCATCAGCAACAGTAAGGCGATCCCCGCCAGTGTGACGCGCACTTCGGCAGTCCAGATGGCTCCCAGTACGGGTGCTATGACGCGCATGAACAGGAACGATGCGCCCCAGATAGCGGCCAGAGAAACGAGTCGGAAAAAATCACTGCTGCGCATAGTGGCTCCGGTAGGAATGAATCAAGGACGAATCCGTCAAGAGCACGCAGTGTAACAAATCAGGCAATGCAGCGCTGGCCGCTTTCAGACAGCAGATGGTCGGCCGTTGACCATGTGCGAAGGCAAGGAGGCAAGAAGGTACTTAGGGCACTAAGGCACGATAGGCGCTTGCGGATCAACTGCTGCTGGTATCGCCTGCAGGCTGATCTGTCGCAGCGGCTGCGGTGGTTGCAGCAGCTCCGGCATCGACCGGGCGTGATTGTTTGGCAATGCGGAGGATGGTATTGCGGATGGAATTGAGTACCGCCACCGAGTTGAATGGCTTCACAATAAAGCCATGCACACCGCGTTGCTGCGCCGCTTGCAGGGTCGCGGCATCGATTTTGGACGACACCATGAACAACAGCGATTTGGGCAGTGAGGCACGTAAATGGTCGAGCAGTTGCAAGCCCTCGTTATTGACTTCACCGATATCGATGCAAATGATCTGTGGTTTCAAATTCACGATTTTGGCGATACTGGCCGGACTCAGATTGGCATCACCCACGACTTCGTGGCCGCCGTTGATGAGAACCGAGGTCAGTAAATTGCGGGCGACAGCATTGGCGTCCAGAATGACGGCTTTAAGCATGGGAGTCCGGTAACGGATGAGTAATTTGCATAGTAATGCAAAAAAATAATGGCAGGTAAAAAAACGCTGAATGGTCAGAGAACAAATCAGCTAACAAATTAGCTGACCAATCAGCTGACCACCAGCAGACATAAGCGCGCTGTTGCTGGCAGGCGATAGAGGAGATTCTCCTGCCAGTCACAGGCTGTCAACATTCAACATCCATTCAACATCCAATCAAAAAACAATCAAAAAACAATCAACAAACGATCAGACAACCAGCCCACATCAATAGGCTCAGTCCTTCGTGCCGGCTTCACCTCGGGCATTTTTGACATACGTTTCCAGCCAGCGATCCTGTTCCCACAGCATGTGCATGATGGATTCGCGGGCGCGGTAGCCGTGACTTTCATTGGGCAGCATCACCAGGCGCGTCACAGAACCCAGCCCTTGCAATGCCTGATACATGCGTTCGCTCTGTACCGGGAAGGTGCCGGGATTATTGTCCTGCTCGCCATGAATGAACAAGATAGGATCCTTGATCTGGTTGGCAAAATTAAACGGTGACATCTCCTGATACGTCTTGCGCGCTTGCCAGAAATTACGGTCTTCGGACTGGAAACCAAACGGCGTCAGCGTCCGGTTATAGGCGCCGGAGCGGGCAATCCCAGCGCGGAACAGGCGGGTATGCGTCAACAGATTGGCGGTCATGAAGGCACCATAGCTGTGGCCGCCAATCGCGATCCGGTTGCGGTCTGCCACACCCAGACGCACGACTTCATCCACAGCGGCTTCCGCATCCATTTTCAATTGTTCGATATACGTATCATTGGGTTCACGTTTTCCTTCGCCAATGATCGGCATGCTGGGGCCATCCAGCACCGTATAGCCGCGTGCCAGCATCACCAGAGGGCTGTTATAGGGAATCCGGTTAAAGCGGTAAGGCGAGCCGCTGACTTGTCCGGCCGCTTCTGCTGTCTTGAATTCGCGCGGGTAGGCCCACATCAGCATGGGGCGCGGGCCATCACGTTTTGGCTCATAGCCGGGCGGCAGATACAGCGTGGCACTCAGATCAACGCCGTCATCACGTTTATAGCGTATCTGCTGTTTCTGTATGCCTTTGAGTTGCGGCGTCGGATGTGGGAACTGTGTCAGCGCACGTAAGGCATCGGTGCCGCTCAGGTCGCGGACATAGTAATTCGGACGTTCTTCCGCTGCTTCCCGGCTGGTGATAATGCGGCGCGCCTTGTCATCCAGTATCCCCACCACTTCTTCATAATAAGGCGCCTGTGAGCGCCAGAGATGGGTGACCTGCTTGTTCAGCAAATCGAATTTGTCCAGAAACGGACGATCTCCGTCCACAGTGGCGCCAGTCCCCGTCAGGAACAGCGCTTGGCCTTCCTGCGTTGTTCGCAACACGGGTTTGCCAAATGGATTCAATGTCATGGCGGGCGTGCCCGGATTGGCATACTGATCTTCGGATTTCCGACTGAATAACAGTTCCGGCTTACTTTCAGGCAAGCCCGGTTGTATGCGCCAGGTACGGGTGTCACGACTTTTCCACCAGCTTTCTGTCACCAGTGCCAAACCATCGTTGGCCCACTGCACTCCGGAAAAACGCCAGGCCAGATCCATCAACTTCTGTGGTGCAGAATCGAATGGCGCTGCTTGCTGTAACAACACATCGTGCACCCGGGAATGGGCTTCCGGGTCGCCGCCCGCCTGCGCCTCCAGCCAGTACAGCGTGGCCGCCTTGTCATGCCGCCAACCAAAATCACGCGGTCCGGCCTGTACGGCATCGTTCCCGCTTGGCAAGCGTTCGCGCATGGGGCGCTCAGCGATCGTTTTGATTTTATGACCCTGGTTATCCCAGACTTCGATCAGTTGCCCGAAGCGATCTATCTGCAGCATCGTGGAATAGGGGCGGCGTAACTGCGTCGTCAGGATCAGTTTGCCATCCGGCGAGGCCAGTGCCTTGCTGAGTGTCATGACAGGGCCGATGCGTTGCAGATTGCCATTGATCTGTACAAAGCCGAGCTGGGTTTGCAGATGCCAGTCCAGCAGGTCGGCGTCGTGTGGCGTTTTCAGCATATCGGGATAGGTGCGGTTTTGCGCGACTTTACCGCCTTTGGTTTCCTGCGTATTCGGTCCGCCGGGAATGTCTCTGGCAACGGGAGGGTTGGCTTGATGCAGGGGCAGCAGGCGCACCAGCAATTGCTCTGAACCATTGCTCCAGGCAAAGCCCGGGCTGATTGTGGCATTGAGTTTGTCGGCAATCAGCCGTTGGGCACGGGCTTTTTTGACATCCAGCAGCCACAGTTCCACACCGTTATCGGTCCACAGACTGAAGGCCAGCCATTGCTCATCCGGTGACCAGGCAGTATCGGCAATTCTGGTTTTAGTAGGCAGGCCGCTGACTTCGCGGGTTTTTCCGGTGGCAACATCGAGCAGGCTGAGCCCCGTACCAAAGTCGAAATGGCTGGCAGCGCGGGTGCGCGGATTGATTCTGAGTCCTGCCAGTTTCAGTTCGGGTTGCGCAACTTCGGCAATACCCGGCAGACCGGGCAACTGAATCAGCAAGGCGGTCTTGCGTTGTGGCCCGAGTCTGAACAAAGGGCCGCGTGGCGCATCCACCACCGCTTGCAATTCCGGTACAGGCAAATGATAGCCATTGTCAGTGCCAGACGTCGCCGCCAGACTGCTGCCTGCCGGTGTCACCACATTCAGCAAACTCAGCGTGGCGGCAATCAACAACGGAAACAGCGGCTTGAATGGGTGCCTGGGATGTATTTGGCGTGTTTGACGTGTTTGGATCATCGGACGATAAGATTGAAAAGACAACGGCATGTACTGAATAGAAAAGAAAAATCGCCCAGAGTAGCGGCGAACGGACGATGATCGGTGACAGCGCAGAATGATCACAACCATGCGTGGGGCATGTCGCTTTCAGAACCGAGATGGTATTTTGGTCAGAAATTCCAGCCAGAACTTACCTCGCCCATTCTTCGACACATGACGACAAAAACTCTTCCGTGGATCAGACAGAAGAGTATTTTCTGTGGCGTTTTCTGTCCAGCGGCAGTGCAGCAATTTCTCCTGTGCCACTTTTTGATGCAAAACACGCATATTGCCCAGTTGCATTTGTTCCGTCAATCCTGTTGCCACAGGTTTCCGGTGTTGAGTTGCTGCGCTGGCCGCGACCGTTTTACTGGTCGGAATCAGGAAAGTGGCGATGATGAAAAGTAGATGAGAACCTCTGGTTTTCTTGTTGCATTGCATGACAACTGGTTCAAATTTTGCTTTTCATCGTGGTAAGCTACGCTCCGAATTGACTTAATTCATATCATTTTCTGTCTGTCGATGAAAATTTTTTTGCGACAAGACTATTTTACCCAAAATAATTAACGGAGAGCACTTTGAACAAAATTCAAACACCGGGTGCACACACTATTCTCGGACACCCCGATAGCCTGTTTGTGTTGTTCTTTACAGAAATGTGGGAACGATTTTCTTATTACGGCATGCGTGCCCTTCTGGTGCTGTTTCTGGTCACCCAGACTGCCAAGGGTGGCTGGGGCTGGACGCGGGCTGATGCGACCAATCTGTATGGCTGGTATACCGGCCTGGTGTATCTGACGCCGATACTGGGCGGCTATATTGCCGATCGTTTGCTGGGTAGCCGTCGCTCCGTTGTTCTGGGTGGATTCGTGATTGCTTCCGGACATGCCTGTCTGCTGTTTGATACGCCGCCGATGTTTTATCTGGGCTTATCGCTGGTGGTGTTTGGCACGGGCTTATTTAAACCGAATATCTCCGCCATCGTCGGGCAGTTGTACAACAAAGACAATGAAAGCGGCCGCGACGGTGGTTATACCCTGTTCTACATGGGTGTGAATGCAGGCGCATTCTTTGGTATTTCTCTGTGCGGTTATATCGGCGAAAAAATTTCCTGGTCGTATGGCTTCGGTCTGGCAGGCGCTTTCATGATTCTGGGTGCGATACAGTTTTATTTCGGTCAGGGCATTTTTGGCGATATCGGTCTGTCAAAATCGCAACAAACAGGTAAGCAAGTGGTGGCCGAAGAAGAGCCGCCAGCACATATTGTGGCCGATCGTCTGAAGGCGATCTGTGTCTTTTCTTTCTTCACGATTTTTTTCTGGTTTGCGTTCGAGCAGGCGGGCGGCTCGATGACCATCTTCGCTTCCGACTATACCGACCGGGAACTGGTCGGCACCAGCGGTTTGATTTTTAAGATCGTCAATAGCCTGATGACCGTGATTCCGACAGCGATTCTGTCGTGGTTGTTGCTGAAACTGTTTGTCGGCACAGCAAAACGCTATCTGCTGTCGAATATCTTGCTGATCGTCTGTATCGGCGCTATCTGGGCCTTGGTCATCTGGATGCTGGGACGCGAATTCTCGATGGACAAATCGAGTGTACCGGCAACCTGGTTCAGCATTTTGAATTCCTTTTTCTTGGTGATACTGGCGCCGATGTTTTCTTCTCTCTGGGAAAAACACTGGAACCCCAGCGGGCCGATTAAATTTGGCGTTGGTCTGATTTTGTTGGGTCTGGGCTTTGCTGCTTTATCTTATGGCGCTTCCAGTATTCCTGCTGGTGCTAAAACCGCATCGGTCAGCATGATTTTCCTGATCGCCGCTTACTTTTTTCATACGATGGGTGAGCTATGTCTGTCCCCTGTCGGACT
The DNA here is from genome assembly GCF_049339385.1 of Undibacterium sp. SXout7W. Classification (NCBI taxonomy): domain Bacteria; kingdom Pseudomonadati; phylum Pseudomonadota; class Betaproteobacteria; order Burkholderiales; family Oxalobacteraceae; genus Undibacterium; species Undibacterium sp. SXout7W. The sequence goes on from NZ_JBMPPF010000002.1 coordinate 178,353, forward strand.
GTCGTACATCAGTAAGCTGGCACCATCGCGCTTGCTGGGGCTGATGTTTGGCGTCTGGTTTCTGAATACAGCGATTGCCAACAAGCTGGCAGGCATGACTGGCAGCTATATTGACCATATTTCGGAAATATATTCTTTGTCCACGTTTTTCCTGATTTTCACCATCATTCCTATCGTCGCTGGTCTGGTACTGATGAGCCTGAACAAGTGGATGGAAAAGAAAATGCATGGCATCCACTAAGACTAAGGGAGTGCTCATCATTCTCTAATAGGACTTACGTAACGTCGCTGAGGTAGTTTTGTGTCAGTTCTCATCAACACAAAACGGCTGCGTACTCATGGCGACTGAATTTCAATTTCCTTATATTGAGCTTTGAACCGCTTGATTGCGGTACTTCATGTTATGTGCCACCACGACAAATCTTGGGTGGCACATACACGATTCTCATAGTGAAGCAAATTATTTTTAGTTTTCACCGAACTTTGATTGGTTTTGTGCGACTTAAAGGATAAGTCCCATTCCTTCACTCAAATAAGGTAACTAAACCATGATGCCAACATCCGCTATCACAAGAACCCCTGGCAGAAATTCTCACAGCAGTATTAGTTCCCCCAAGTTTCAAAAAGATGCTCAATGGAAGCGTTTAGTGAATGAGTACCATAACAACAAATTCGGCCATTATGACGAGGAGCTCATTGCGACCATTGAGGACACTCTTTTTGGTGAGAATCACTCTTTTTTAAATATGTCTGGTTGTCATGAAAATGACGTGAGAGGTCTTGAGGAAAAATCACCGGGAATTATTGCAAGACTCCAGACATCGGGGGTTACAGAAATACACTTGCCAGAAAATCTGAAAGCAATTCCTTCTTGGCTCGAAAAAATGCCACATCTTACATCACTCAAGATGCCGGATGTTGATGTCCCAAAGGCATTGGACTTGTCTGGTGCCGAGCTATTGGATATCGATCTACCGGATATTGGGGCGTTGGACATTTCAGATATAGATATTTCAGATATCACCGAGCATCTTGATCATCCGTCTCATTCCGACTATACCCTCGATTTTAGAGATTTAAAACAAAAATGCCCTAATCTTAACTTGATTCATATTAGCACCAAGCAATCTGCCAATATTATTGTGTATGAAAATATCCAGGTTCTTCCTTCTGGGCACGCCCCCAGCCCGAAGGATATTGTGATTAAGATTGATATTTATGGCAAGGATGACAAACCGCTTCGTCAGCAAACTTTGGCAGGTCGTTCTTATTATGCGCAGTATCGTGGTGCTAAATTATCTTCTACAGCAATTGCAATGCGGGTTGATGACTGGAATAGAAAGGCAAACCTGAATGGGGAGGCGAAATTTCCTTATAATTCTCTAGAAGGAATGGAGCAGAGTATTAAGTGTTGCCATTTGGCTACTTACTGGTTATGGCAACCTAAAAATATAGGTGAGCGATTGCTGACCAATATCGTAACGAAAATGGGTGCGCAAAATGATATCGCACAAAACATTCCAGCGAGCATAGATGCCCGTTTTCATGAGATAGCATGGCAGGGTAAAGAAAATTATCTGGTTGGTCATGATGCATGGGGAGGTTTTATGCATGATCAGTTTACTCAGATGAAAAGTAACCAGACGCAACGCATCATAGTCCAGAGTGGAAGCCACGCAATGGCTTTGCTGCTCAAAGTCAAAAATCAGAAAGGGTTTACTGAGTATGTGGCAGAATTTTTTGATCCTAATCTGACATTAACACATGTCCGTTTGGTAGAAACCAATCTGCAAAATGTCAGTGCTTGGACAAGAGATAATTTTATGGAGGAAGATACGCAAGCCACATATTACAAGGAGTATGGTGCGGCGGACGTGGGTGGTGACGTAGATGATGATGACGACATGGAATCAGAGGAACAAGTTGCTTATGAGGATTGTAGTTTGTTCATCAAAGCACCAGAAAATCTGGATGCGCATTCTATGGATGAACCATTATGGGCAAACGATAGTCGTGAGCGCACAACAAAATTTTTTCCGACATCGTTGCGTCAAAAAAAATCCTCTGCGGTCATGTGGCATGCTGGAATGAGTAATCTTTCTGGAGTACTACGAGAGCAATTGGTTGAAATGCAAGGCATTGACATGGAGGAGAAAAAACAAATTTTGAAGGAAAACGATTCCGAAGGTAATTCAAAATTCATCAGATTATTTACGAGAAGTAATCCGGAGGTATTGAAAACTTTCCTTGTAGGAATCAAAGAGATGAGATTAGATCAATCTGATTTAGTTGAGTTGTTGTCAAGGGATCACTGTGGTTCCGCATTACTCTGCAGCATCATGCTTACCGAAGGAAAAGCAGAGCACGTAGCAGCAATCCTTGAGGGAATCAAGGAATTGGGCTTGAGTAAGGAAAATCTGCATACATTGTTACTGGCGAAGAGTGGAGATGGTACTACAGGGTTGCGGTATGCGATAACTCTGGATTATCAGGATACAGTAGCGGCATTTCTTACTGGTTTTAAAAATCTAGGGCTAGACTCCGAAGACTTTGTTAAATTTGCATCAGAAAAAGATGAAAATCAATCTTGTTTAATGAAAGATGTAATAACTGATGTTACTTCAGATGCAAGAGAACACTTTTTAAGTTGCATTCAGGAGCTAGGATTGGGTTCCGCAGAGCTAGATGAGCTGCGAAATAGTGTATTGTCTGAGTGAGCATACAGTTCTTTGCCATGGGTAATTAGCAATGTTAATCATGTTGACTGACTTTGTAGTAGTACGGCAACCGCATTAATGCTGAGGTCGCCATCACGTTGCAGATTTTCTGACATTAATTAGGCCATCTGCATAATGAAAAAATCCCCGCAAGATTAACTTGCGGGGATTTTTTTTAAGACAGAACTGCGTTGCGCAGATTAGCGCTCAATTGCCAGCGCCACGCCCATGCCACCACCGATACACAGACTCGCCAGACCTTTTTTTGCATCGCGACGGATCATTTCGTGAATCAGGCTGACCAGGATGCGGCAACCGGATGCACCGATAGGATGGCCAATCGCAATTGCGCCGCCGTTGACGTTGATCTTGCTGGTATCCCAGCCCATTTCCTTGTTCACGCCAATCGCTTGTGCTGCAAACGCTTCGTTGATTTCCATCAGATCCAGATCCTGATGTGTCCAACCAGCTTTTTTCAGGCACAGTTGTGCTGCAGGTACAGGCCCCATACCCATGATGGTCGGATCGATACCGGCAGAGGAGTAGGCTTTGATGCGTGCCAATACTGGCAGGCCGAGTTCTTCGGCTTTTTTGGCAGACATCATGATGACAGCAGCTGCACCATCGTTCAGGCCGGAAGCATTACCGGCAGTGACGGTACCGTTTTTGTCGAACGCCGGACGCAGGCCAGCCAGAGATTCCAGTGTCGCGCCATGTTTGATAAATTCGTCAGTATCAAACACGGTCGTGCCTTTTTTGGAAACCAGTTCGACAGGAATGATTTCATCTTTGAATTTGCCCGCTTTTTGTGCTGCTTCTGCTTTGTTTTGCGAAGCCAGTGCGAACAAATCCTGTTCTTCACGTGTCACGCTGTATTTTTTAGCGACGTTTTCAGCGGTAATACCCATGTGATACTGGTTATACACATCCCACAGACCGTCCACGATCATGGTATCAACCAGCTTGGTGTCGCCCATGCGGAAACCATCGCGTGAACCGTTGAGTACGTGCGGGGAAGCACTCATGTTTTCCTGGCCGCCCGCGATGATGATGTCGGCGTCACCAGCTTTGATGGCTTGTGCTGCCAGATGAGTGGCTTTCAAGCCGCTGCCGCAGACTTTATTGATCGTGAAGGCCGGAACCATGTTTGGCAAACCGGCTTTGATCACCGCTTGACGCGCTGCGTTCTGACCGACGCCAGCAGTCAGAACCTGACCAAGGATGACTTCATTGATGATATCGCCACTGAGTCCTGTTTTTGCCAGCAGACCTTTGATGACCAGCGCACCCAGATCAGAAGCGGCGATTTTTGCCAGTGAGCCACCAAATTTACCTACTGCAGTGCGGCCTGCAGCTACGATTACTACATCTTGCATATGAATGCTCCTATGGTTAAGGCGTCCCCGGGACACGGAATGAAATAGACAACAGACAGGCGTAGAGATTACACCAGCTTGTCAGTGCTTGCTGATGCATTCTGATACTTTCTGATCGTTTTGGGTATTGTCAGGCGAAAAAAAACCCCCGCATGTTGACGGGGGCTTTTTGGTACGCTAATTCACTGAATCAGGATTCGATCAGGAGTCAGCTTATTTTTTCTTTGCTGCAGCTGCTTTTTCAGCAGCTTGAGTGAACTGTTGAGTTGCTTTGGAAAGATTTTCTTCCAGAGTCTGCACAGCTTGTTTTGTTGTTTTAGACAGTTGCTCGTAACCTGCGTTGATGTTACCAACAACGGATTTCAGTGCAACAACTGCTTGCTCGGAACCAGCAGGAGCATTTTTAGTCACTTCGTCGATCAGGGAAACAACTTTAGTGTTTGTTTCTGCGATGTGTGCTTCAACAGCTTTAGTGAATTCTTGCTGTGTTGCAGAAGTGATGCTTGCCAGGTGACGGCCATAAGCCAGGGCTTTTTCTGCTGTAGGCTGAGCCTGCGCTGCTGTCAGGGTGAAGAATTCTTGTGGATCTTTCGCTGCCAACAATTGTTTTGCTGTTGCTGTACCTTCTTCGATGCTCGCTTTTGCTGCATTCAGGTTCAGTGCAAACAATTGCTCCAGACCTTCAAATGCTTTTTTGTTGAACGAAGTCAGGGAAGCGAATTGAGATTCCAGGTTAGCTTTTGTGGAAGCGATGAATTGTTCTGGTGTATTTGTAGTCATGACATTCTCCGTAAATGGAATTAAGGAATCGGCAGCGCCTTCCATCGGATTTCTTGAATGGTGCACCGCAACAATTTGAATTCTACACGCTTCAAATAAAAGATCAAGCTTTTTTTGTGCATCGCAACAAAATGTACTAAATGATATTTTTTTGAAAATTCAGTATTCGTCTGTCGTTGCTGTTTCTGTGTTTGAGGAGTGTGTAGATTTACCTGCTGATGGTTGGCATCAGTGCGTAAAGTTGCTGAATAATAGTGCAGAGTCAGCGTCTTTCCAAGTTCAGCAGTGCTTGTTTATGTTGCATGCCGCCAGCATAGCCAGTCAGAGCACCGTTGGCAGCGATGACCCGATGGCAGGGCACGATAATCGAGACTGGATTGCGACCATTTGCCGCACCTACCGCACGGACGGCGCGTGGATTGCCGATCTGGTTTGCCAGTCCGCTATAACTTTCTGTGCTGGCGTAAGGGATTTTCAGCAATGCCTGCCAGACCGTTTGCTGAAATACCGTACCGGCAGATAAATCGAGAGGCAGTGTAAATTCCTGGCGTTGCCCTTCGAAGTATTCGCTTAACTGCTGGCTGGCAGCTAGCAATACGGGATGATCGTCCCTTCGTTTCCAGCCCGTGCTGCCCTTAAAGTGGCGATGTTGCTCAAAATACACGCCGCTGATTCCCTGTGTACTGGCAGCCAGTAATAAGCGACCAAGCGGGCTGTCGATTTCGGTGAATTGCATGAGGTGACCTCGTTAATCAGAAAAAGAATCAGGGCAGATGTGCCACAGATGAATGAACAGACAAAGATTGCCAGAGTAAGACGGCGGCATACGATCGCCACGGTGCCCATGCTTGTGCCTCGGTTAGCAATTGTTTTTCGGTCAGTCTTGTCATGGTCGGGGTACTGAGCTGGGCAGCGGCTTTTTGCAGTCCCAGATCACCTGCCGGAAACGCGTTCGGATAACGCAGAGCGCGCATGGCAATGTATTGCGCTGTCCATTCTCCTATGCCTTTGACGGTTTTCAGCTGCGCCACGGCTTCTTCCACACTCGCGCCCGGATGGCGTTGCAAGCCTCCTTCCAGCGTAAAGCGCGCCAGATGTTGCAACGTGGCAGCTCTGGCACCGGGTACGCCTATGCCAGCCAGTTGATCCAGTGGCAGTGCCGCAATAACAGCAGGCGTCGGGAAGTGATGCGTGACGTTGGCGAAGGGCGTCTGGAAGGCTTCCCCGAAGCGTTGCACCAGCCTGCCGGAAACGGTGGTGGCACCCGCCACGCTGACCTGTTGCCCCAGCACGGCGCGGATAGCCAGTTCAAAGCCGTCAAAGGCACCCGGTACGCGCAGTCCCGGCGTCCGCTGTATCTGCGGATTCAGCATTGCCGATGCTTGCAGGATGCTTTGTATCACAGCAGGATTGGCTTCCAGATCAAACTGCTGCCGTACTCTGGCCATGAGTGGCATCAACACCGGCGTCAGTTCTGGCGCGATGTGCAGCGCTAACTGCTGGCGCTCAGGTAGATGGCTGATTTTGATCCAGCCTTGCCTGCCGTCGAGCGTCACGCTGCGCACATAGGATGCTTGCCCCTTGTCGTGAAGGATGGCCTCCAGTCCCGGCATGGCACGTCCTGCCAGATAGCTGATCAGCGCATCCCAGGCAAACGGTGGTCGGTAGGCTAGCCGTAGCTGTATGCTGTCGCTGGTCTGGGCTGAAATGCGGCGTAATGATCCGGGCGTGAGTTGATACGCGTCGGCAAACAGCGCATTGAAGCGCCGTACGCTGCCAAAGCCGGAGGCGTAAGCGATGTCGGTCATACTCAGACTGGTTTCTTGCAATAATCGTTTGGCAAACAGCAGGCGCTGGGTTTGCGCAAGTGTGACCGGCGTTACACCAAATTCTTGCAACACTACGCGTCTTAGCTGGCGCGAAGATAGGCCAACCTGCGCCGCCAATGTTTCCAAGTTGCCTTCATTCAAGGCACCGTCTGCAATTTTTTGCCAGACTGCATGCGCCAGATTTTGTTGTATTGCGTACGGTGCCAGTTCCGGACGACAGCGCAAGCAGGGTCGAAAACCGGCTGCTTCTGCCGCCGCTGCGGTACTGAAAAAATGACAGGAGGAAGCGCGTGGCGTTTTTGCCGGGCAGACAGGACGGCAATAAATGCCGGTGGTGGTCACGCCGGTAAAAAACACGCCGTCAAAACGGCTGTCGCGGGCTGCCAGCGCATGGAAATAGCGCTGATCGCGCTCATCTTCCTGAGCAGAATGTGATTTGGTGGTGGCGCGGAGAGGATCAGTAGCTGGCATGATGTCATTTGAATTGCAACGGACAGTTAAATAGTGAATTTGCCGTCACCCGTCCGGCAGGATTTACTTTACTATGATTTAAACAGAACATCACAGCGTATTCCTTGAGGCTGCAGATCAGTCAGGATGACTTTGCTGTTTTCTGTGATGAACGTTATACGCCACTATGTTTGCTGGCTCTGGCCATTTTCGGACGGATAAGTTGTGGCGGATGGGATGATGCCTGGGTGTCATTGTCAGGCTGTCATCTGCTTTTCACCGGAAGATGCATGTGAACAGTCGTCTGGAGCGCATTCTTACTATCGCACGTCGCCATCCACAACTGGCGATGCTGTTGTTGCGGCAATCTGATTTGCCATTCATTCAGTCATCGGCTCCATCTGACGCACAGACGTTGCTGGACGCCCTGCGTCACAGCCTGCACGATATTCCCGACGTACTTCATGTGCTGGATGTCGCCAATGCTGCGCTTCCTGCAACACCATTCAAAGCCCTGCTCGGCCTGTCTGTCAGCCGTATTCTGGAAGAAGGGACTCAAGCGGAGGTATTGCAGCATCTGGTGGATGCCGCGCTGGATGTACTGAGTATTGATTGCAGTGCAATCTGGTTGCTCCCTGCAGGCAGTTCCCGCTTGTATTGCCAGTCGATAAACGGCCATGCAGTGTCGCCTGATTGTCCAACGATGGCGCCAGATGTGCAGGCAAGTCTGCTGGCGTGTTTTGATGATGAGCGCGGCATACTGATTGCAGACGATCTGGCGCAATATCCTTTACAGCAACTTGGGACCGTGGCGTTTCAGCAGCCGCAGCAGCAAGTTTGCTCGTTAATGGGTATTCCTCTGCGGATTCAGGGAAGACTTGCCGGAGTCCTGTTTTCAGGAACGACGCACCGACAGAGAAACTGGTCATTTCAGGACCAGGTAGGGGGCCGTTACATTGCCTATCTGATTCAGCAAATCCTGCTGCGAGATATGCATACCAGCCTCCAGCACGTATTAGAAGAGCAGGTTGAACGCCGCACGGCCGAATTGCAACAACAAAAGCAGCAGCTCGAAGAGGCGCAAAGAAACATCTCAATGCTCAGTGAAATCGGTCGCGAAATCACTTCCAGCCTTGACCGTGCCGTGATTATGGAAGTTGTCTATCGCCATGTGCACAAGCTGATGGGTGCAGAGGTATTTGCCGTAGGTTTGTATCGGCCGGAACAGCAGATCATCGACTTTCCCTGCAACATCATGCGTGGCGAACATATGCAACCGTATACACGTAATATTCATGACTCCAATTTATTGTCAGTCTGGTGTATCACGCATCAGCAGGAAATTTTTATCAATAATATTGAAGACGAGTACCCGCAGTACATGGATGCCGCTGGTTTGGCAACGCTGACCGTGGATAGCGCGTATCCAGATGGAAAAGCCAGTATCTTCCCGTTGTCGCACATTTATGTACCCATGGTCATCAAGCAACGCACCACAGGATTGATCGCGATACAAAGCACAAAAAAAAATGCTTTCCAGCGCATGCATCTGGATATGGCGATGACACTGGCCGCCTACACAGCGATTGCCGTTGACAACGCCGATACTTACCAGCAACTGGCAAACGCCCAGCAGATTCTGATCTCGCAGGAAAAACTGGCTGCGCTTGGCTCACTGGTTGCCGGTATTGCACATGAACTGAATACGCCTATCGGTAACAGCCTGCTGACAGCCAGCACGCTGAATGAAGAGTCGCATAGTTTCATGCAGAAAATGAGTGCGAATTCGCTACGTCGCTCGGATCTGAACTCCTTTGCTTCTGTGGTCAACGAGGCCAATGAATTACTGATGCGCAATCTGACGAATGCCTGCGATCTGGTCAGTAGCTTCAAACAGGTTTCGGTTGACCAGACCAGTCAGCAACGGCGGGTGTTTCCTCTGGCGCAGACCACGCATGAAGTGGTGCGTACCCTGCATAACAAAATACATAAGCTGGGACATAGCCTGATCATCGATATTCCTGAGGATATTGTGATGGACAGCTATCCCGGACCCTATGGGCAGATTGTCACTAATCTGATACAAAACGCGATGTTGCATGGATTTGAAAACATGTCTCACGGAGAGATGCAAATCGGCGCTAAAAAAATCATGAACGATCGGGTGCAGGTCATTTTTGTGGATAACGGCTGTGGTATTCCCCCTGAAAACCTGCGACGTATTTTCGATCCGTTTTTTACAACCAAACTCGGACGTGGCGGCAGCGGTCTGGGACTCAGCATCGTACATACACTGGTCTCAAGCATTATGGGTGGCAAGATTGATGTGCAGAGCACGCCGGGCAAAGGTTGCCGCTTTACGTTGCTATTACCGATCAAGGTTTGATATGGGTCTGCTGTCTGCATCCCGCAAGCCCAGTACACGCCAGCTCAGGCGAGACAATTCCTGCACCATTTGCTCCTGATTCAGGCGACCATCGGGACGATACCAGGTGTACATGAAGCCAGGCAGGCTGCATGCGGCGAGCGCCGTAATGCGGGTTTCGTTGAAATTCAGTGTGCCTTCCTTTTTCCCCTGCTCCAGCAAAATACACAGCTGATCATAAAAATGTTTCGCTAATTTGTTTTGCTTACGCAGGTAGGCGGCGCTATAGACCTGCGGCTCACGATAACCGAAAAATGCCGAAGGATAATGACTGATCGTTGAATGAATCAGGCGTTGTATGCCATCAGCAATTTTTGCGTCCGCAGGTCGCGTATCGTCATCCGGAAAATCCATCGCCGTCAGGCAGGCTTCTGTCGGGCGCCATGACAGAGTCTCGAAAATTTCCTGCTTATTGCGAAAGTAGTAGTAAACAAAAGGTTTGGTCACGCCAAGCTCGCCCACGATCTGATCCATCGTGGTTTTTGCATAGCCCTGCTCAAAAAAAAGACGCTCGGCTGTTACCAGTATCCGTTCACGTTTTTCGTCTGTGCCAACAGTGATATTTTTTTGTCTGCCGCGTGTTGTTTTGATTGTTTTGGCGACGGTATTTGTGCTGCTACTCATATGGCGTTCATGTCCTTTTCTGATCATACACATGGCACGACCCTATCTTCGCCGGATATCCGGCGGTATCTTTGCGCCCGATTGTAACATTGCTACCACGCATTATACCGACTAGTATACTAGTTATACCAATCGGTATAATATGACCGGATCACTCCTCCTTCTTATAAAAAACGCCGAGACACATCATGCAAACTTTGCACGAACAATTACGTCAACATGCCCGCACGCAGGGTAACAAACCTGCCCTGATCTGGTATGGCACTGCCATCAGTTATGCCGAGCTGGATCGCGCCAGCGATGCCTTCGCCGCCTATTTGCAGGCCGCGGGTATACAGCAGGGGGAACCAGTTGCCTTGTTTATGAATAATTGTCCTCAGTACATGATGGCACATATCGGCATTCAGAAAATGGGCGGTATTGTTTGTCCATGCGGGCCGTTGAATAAGGAACATGAGCTTGAATATCAACTGAATGACATGAAGGCACGCATGATCATTGCTGCCAGCAACTTATTACCCATCGTTGCCAAGGTGCGCGAGCGTACAGCATTGGAGCATGTGCTGGCAGTGCGTTATACCGATTTTTTACCCGCTCATCCGGTGATTGATATTCCGGCTGAATTGCTGGCAATGATGACTCAGCCAAGCGAGCTGCCGGAATCTGTTGATGATTTTCTGGTCGCCATCAGCGGCGACGCGACACCTTTGACGGTGGATATCGCGCTGGACGATATTGCTCTAATGACGTACACCTCAGGGACAACGGGCTTGCCAAAAGGAGCCATGCTCAGTTACCGCAACGCCAGCTATAAAACGGCGATGGCCGCTGCCGCCAGTCGTGGCGGCAAGGACGATGTATTGCTGGCAGTAGCACCGCTGTATCACATCGCAGGCATGGTGATGGGGATGAATATTATTTTGCATACCGGTGCCAGTTGCGTCTTGCTATATCGTTTTGATCCTTTGGCGGTGTTGCAGGCAATCAGTCACTATCGGGTCAGTTGGTGGTACAGCATTGCGCCGATGAATATGGCGATCATGCAGCTACCGGTAGCGCGCGAATATGATTTATCGAGTTTGCGTTTTAATCCGGTGACCAGCTTTGGAATACAGTTCACGCAAGAGATTGCCGCTCGCTGGAAAATCTTTGCTCCCAACTGCATTGCCTGCGAGGCATCGTATGGGCTGAGCGAAACACATACTGTCGATACCATCATGCCGCTGGATGCCATACGCTGGGGGACGCATGGCAAACCAGTGGAGGGTAATGAGATCCGTATCCTGCATGCAGACACAGGGCTGCCTTGTGCTGTCAACGAAGCCGGAGAAATCGTTTTGCGCAGTCAGGGCGTATTTCATGGTTACTGGAATAATCCCCAGGCGAGCGCACAAACCTTACGCGATGGCTGGGTGTATACCGGCGATATTGGCAAGTTGGACGAAGAGGGCTATCTGACATTTCTCGGGCGCTTCAAGGAAATGATCAAGGTATCCGGTTACAGTGTGTTTCCGGAGGAAGTAGAAAGCATATTGATACGGCACCCGGCGCTGATGCAGGTAGCCGTGATCGGGCTGCCTGATCCTGACAAGGGAGAAATCATCAAAGCCTGCGTCGTGCTAAAGCCCGGCCATAGTGTGACACCGCAAGAGATCAGTCAATGGTCACGTGACCATATGGCGAATTATAAAGTCCCGAAAATGGTTGAAATTCTCAGCAGTCTGCCGAGTACCGGTGCGGGCAAAGTGTTGCGACGGCTGTTGAAATAATACCCGCCAGTCCGCGGACACCGGACACATCGGACAAATGGATTGAGCGCCATGTATATCAACCGCCACTCATATCAACGCTACACAGGTATCGCTATGTTTAACAAAATTCTGATCGCCAATCGTGGCGAAATAGCCGTGCGCATTGCCCGGGCAACGCATGATCTCGGTATTCCCAGCGTCGCGGTATACGCTGCTGACGACGCACAATCGCTGCATGTAAGACAGGCAAGCCAAAGCGTTGCATTGAACGACAGCGGTGCTGCGGCCTACCTGAATGGGGAACACCTGCTACGGATTGCGCAGGAGTATGGATGCGACGCGATTCATCCCGGTTATGGATTTCTGAGTGAGCGTGCAGATTTTGCCGATGCTTGTCAGGCAGCCGGTATTTGCTTTATCGGTCCTGATAGCCGTCATTTACGTTTGTTTGGCGACAAAGCGCAGGCGCGTGAACTGGCGCAGCAATGTCAGGTTGCACTCGTTCCTGGAACAGGTGCGGTGACGCTGGAGCAGGCGCAGGTGTTTTTTTCGACTCAGGAACAAGGCGTGGTGATCAAGGCAATTGGCGGTGGTGGCGGGCGCGGAATGCGTGTAGTGATGCAGGCAGAGATGCTGGCGGATGCCTATGCACGTTGCGTGTCGGAAGCCCGGGCGGCATTTGGTGTTGATGGCGTTTATCTGGAGCGCCTGATCGCCCGCGCGCGTCACATCGAAATCCAGATCGTGGGGGATGGCAGGCACGTGATGGCGCTGGGTGAGCGCGAATGTACATTGCAGCGACGTTTTCAGAAAATGATTGAAGTTGCGCCGAGTCCCAGTCTGTCAGCGGGATTGCGCCAGCGTATTACCGAGGCTGCGCTGCGCATGGCGCAACAAGTGGGCTATCGCAATGTGGGTACGTTTGAATTTCTGGTTGACGAACAGTCGACAGAATTGCCTTTTGTATTTATCGAAGCTAATCCGCGCTTACAGGTCGAGCACACCATTACTGAAGAAGTTTTCGGCATTGATCTGGTGCAATTACAAATACGTCTGGCAGCGGGTCACAGTTTGCAGGATTGCGGATTGGATGTCTCGGCGCCGCCGCAGGCACAAGGTTATGCGTTGCAATTGCGTATCAATGCTGAGACGCTGGATGTGCAGGGGCAATCCATGCCGGGTTATGGTCAACTGAGCACGCTGGATTTGCCGAACGGACCGGGAATACGCGTTGATACGCATGCGTATCACGGTTATACCCCATCACCACATTACGACACCTTGTTGGGTAAACTGATTATCAGCATCCGGACACCTGATTTCGCCGCTTTGAGCAGGCGCGCATTGAGGGCGTTGCAAGAATGTCGCATTGAAGGGCTTCCGACGAATCTGGGTTTGCTACAGGCATTGATACAGCGATCAGAATTTATCCCGCATCAGATTGATACTCGGTTTGTCGAACGACATCTGGCTGAATTATTGCACGCTGCATTACAGTATCAAATACCTGTCAGCAACGTTGCCGCGACCGTGCCGGGCATCAACGCCAGTGGCGTGTCTGGTAGCACACGTCAACCAGCGCTGACGCTGGCACCCGGTCAGCGGGCGATATGTGCGCCTATGCCCGCACGACTGGCTGAGATATGTGTATCTGTCGGACAGATAGTATCCGCAGGTAGTCCGTTGCTGATTATTGAAGCCATGAAAATGGAACATGTGCTGGCGGCGGAAGAGGATTGTCGTATCGTAGATGTTCATGTCGCAGCAAAAGAACTGCTGCAGCCCGGGCAAGTATTGCTGATCGTGGAGGCCGCTGATGCAGTTGCCGCTTGCAAAGTCATGGCAGAACAATGGAATCCGGATCATATTCGCCCTGACTTGCAACAATTGCAAACTCGCCTGGCCTTCACGCTGGATGAAAACCGTTCGGCGGCTGTCGCTAAGCGGCATGCGCAGGGAGGACGTACAGCCCGAGAAAATATCGCTGACCTGTGTGACGAAGGCAGCTTTATTGAGTATGGCGCGCTCGCGATTGCAGCGCAGACTCGTCGTCGCAGCCTGGAAGATCTGGTCATGAATACGCCTGCTGATGGCATGTTAACAGGCATTGCCACCGTCAACGCCACATTGTTTGGACGCGAACAGAGCAGTTGTGCAGTATTGGCCTACGATTACACGGTACTGGCCGGAACTCAGGGCATACGCAATCATCAGAAAACTGATCGCGTCTTAGCCGTTGCGCATCAGCTGCAAGTGCCGGTGGTGCTGTTCGCAGAAGGTGGCGGCGGACGGCCCGGCGACACGGATATGCCGATCATTGCGGGCTTGAACAATCATACTTTCAGCCAGTTTGCTGCCTTGTCAGGCAAGGTGCCTGTCATTGGGATTGTGCATGGTCGCTGCTTTGCCGGTAACGCGGCACTGCTCGGTTGTGCCGATGTCATCATCGCGACAGAAAACAGCAACATCGGGATGAGTGGCCCGGCCATGATAGAAGGTGGCGGACTGGGGCGTTTTTCACCAGAACAGATCGGCCCCAGCGATGTGCAATCTGCTAATGGTGTGATTGATATTCTGGTACCGGATGAAGCTGCAGCAGTTAGGGCTGCACAACATTATCTGTCATTTTTTCAGGGCGTTGTCAGTGATTGGGGCTGCGCTGATCAGCGTTTGTTGCGTCATGCTGTACCAGAGAATCGCCTGCGTGTTTATGATGTGCGCACGGTGCTGGAACTGCTGGCGGATCAACACAGCGTATTGGAATTACGTAGCGGATTCGGGCTTGGCATCATCACGGCGCTGGCGCGTATCGAGGGACGTCCGGTTGGTATCATCGCGAACAATCCGCATCATCTCGGAGGCGCAATTGATGCCCCTGCAGCCGATAAAGCTGCACGCTTCATGCAGTTGTGCAATGCGCATGGGCTGCCACTTGTGTCATTGACCGATACGCCGGGATTTATGGTCGGGCCAGACATGGAAGCGCAGGCGCAAGTGCGGCATGTCTGTCGCATGTTCATGATCGCCTCGCATCTACAAGTACCGTTTTTCAGTGTGGTATTGCGTAAAGGGTATGGACTGGGGGCGCAGGCCATGACAGCTGGTGGGTTTGATGCGCCGGTATTCACGGTTTCCTGGCCCACTGGCGAATTCGGCGCAATGGGGCTGGAAGGCGCTGTCAGACTGGGTTTCCGCAAAGAGCTGGAAGCTGTTGCCGAAGGTGAAGAGCGTGACATGCTGTTCAAACAATTACTGAGTCAGCAGATCGCCAACGGTGCTGCCATTAGCATGGCATCGACGCTGGAAATCGATGCGGTGATTGATCCAGCTGACACCCGTGCATGGCTGGTGCGTGGTTTGGCAGCAGCCGGGTCGGTGGCAAAAAAGAAGGATGGTTTTATCGATACCTGGTAAATGTCGCTCTCGCTGTGGCCTGCCCGCAGATTGGTTTCGCCGGATGATGCTGAGTGTCATGGTCAAACCGGCAGTCCACATGATTTCTGAGTTTGCACTACACTAAGCTCAGTAATCAATGATCGATATAAGCAGAAAGCATAACATGAGCATTCAACGTTCTCCTGACCTTAAAACCGTGCTGATTGCCAGCGGCTTTGTCCTGACTCTGGCTATGGGTGTGCGCCACGGTTTTGGGTTCTGGTTGCAGCCAATTTCGCAAGCGCATGGCTGGACCCGCGAAACCTATTCGATGGCCAATGCCGTACAGAATCTCATGTGGGGGCTGTTTGGCCCGTTTGCCGGTATGGCCGTCGACAAATTCGGTACTTCGCGTGCAATCATGGTTGGTGCGGTCTTGTATGCTGCCGGTTTGTTGTGGATGGCGATGATTGATCAGCCTCTATTATTTATTGTCGGTTCCGGTGTGTTGATCGGCGCTGCTTTATCTTGCACGTCGTTTGGCGCAGTCAGTGGCATTATCGGCCGTAGTGCGCCGATGGAAAAACGCTCCTGGGCCTTTGGTATTTCTTCCGCAGCCAGTTCTTTTGGTCAGTTTGTGATGATGCCGATAGAGCAGCAACTGATTTCGCATACTGGCTGGCAAAATGCTTTCTATGTCCTGGCAACGTTGGTGTTGCTGGTCATGGTGCCAATGGCGTGGCGTTTGCGCGAGCCGCCTGTGGATCATAGCGGCGGACATCAGCAAAGTATTACGGAGGCGATACGCGAAGCCTTTGGACACAAGCCATTTTTATTACTCGTCGCCGGTTATTTTGTCTGCGGATTCCAGGTTGTGTTCATCGGTGTGCACATGCCCGCCTATCTGAAAGACAAAGGCATTATGGATCCGAACGTCGCTGTATTCGCACTGGCATTAATCGGTTTGTTTAATATTTTTGGTTCTTACTATGCTGGCAAGCTAGGCGGCATATTCCCTAAACGATATTTGTTATCGTCGATTTATATTTCCCGCAGTGTCGTCATCAGCCTGTTTTTGCTGGCACCGTTGTCGTCCTATTCAGTCTATATTTTTGCTGCTGGCATGGGCGTGTTATGGCTGTCCACCGTACCGCTTACCAATGGTGTGATTGCGGGAATTTTTGGTTTGAAATATTTATCCATGCTGTCTGGTTTTGTGTTTTTCTCTCATCAGGTCGGCAGCTTTCTTGGTGTCTGGCTCGGTGGCTATATCTACACCAGAACGGGCAACTACGATATCGTCTGGGGCATTACACTCGCATTGGGCATCTTTGCCGCATTGGTGAATTTGCCGATCAATGAGCAAGCGATACAGCGCCATCAGGTTGCTGCTGCATCATGATGTTTCCCCGCCTTTTACTGCGTAACGTGTTACTGGCCATTGTGCTGATCGCCGTCTTGGTCGTGGCATTTATGGCGTATCTGCAACCAGCGTTCATCGTCGATCTGGCGAATCGCTTTGTGATGTGCTGAGTGTTGGTGGATGCGCTTGCTGCAATAGATTGATCGTCGATACATAAAATAATCGGAGGGACAGTGAATTTTTAACATAATCTGATGTCAGAGCAGATGCATCACCTGCTCTTTCACTCTATTTATTTTCATCATTCACCATGACCAAATCCACGCTCATGCTGCTGTGTTCAACGCTGGTAATTCAAGCCAGCCTGGCAGCAGAATCACTTCCACCTTCTGGCAATGCAACCGTCGCCACCATTGAAGCCGCCGTCGCCACCAATCCTTTATTATCGCCGTCTACTCTGGCATTTGGCTTGCCCGCTTTTGACAAAATCCGTAACGAACATTATGCCCCTGCATTCCAGTTGGCGATGGAGCAGCATCTTGCCGAAATCAATGCGATTGCAGACAGCGCCGCAGCGCCGACATTTGACAATACGATTGTCGCGATGGAGCGCTCAGGACGTTTGTTGGCACGCGTGAGCGCTGTGTTTTTTAACCAGAATGCCACCAACACGAACCCTGTCATGGAGACATTGGCGCGCGATCTGGCGCCCCAAATGTCAGCGCATCAGGATCAGATTTTTTTGAACGCTTCTTTGTTTCAACGTGTGGATACGGTGTTCCGGCAGCGTGCCAGTTTATCGCTTGATCCTGAATCCTTGCGACTGCTTGAGCGCTACCATACCGACTTCATTCGTGCTGGCGCACAATTGAGTGCGGCCGATAAAAATACACTTCGCAGCATGAATGCGGAGCTGGCAAGTTTGGCAAACCGGTTTAATCAGAATGGTTTAAAAGAAACCAATGCAGCGGCATTGATCGTGGATCAGCGCGCTGATCTGAGTGGATTGACGGATGCAGAAATTGACACGGCAGCCGCTGCAGCCAAAGCGCGTGGACTCGAAGGGAAATTTGTAATTCCTTTGGTCAATACCACGGGACAAGCGTATCAGGCCGTATTGACGCATCGTGCAGTACGCCAGCGTCTGCATGAACTGGCAGTTGCCCGGGGTAACCATGGCGGCGAATTTGATAACCGCGATATTGTGCTGCGACTTGCACGTTTGCGCGCTGAGCGGGCGCAGTTGCTCGGCTACCCGAATCATGCGGCCTATCGCCTGGATGATGAGACTGCCAAAACGACGACGGCCGTTAACAAGATGCTGGCAGGTTTAGCGCCGGCAGCAGTGGCGAATGCTAAACGTGAAGCTGCCGAATTACAGAAATTGATTGATGCCAGTTCCAGTCACTTTCCACTGGCAGCCTGGGATTGGCCGTACTATTCAGAACAGGTACGCAAAGAGAAATACGCATTTGATGATGCACAGTTGCGTCCTTATTTTGAACTGCGCCACGTGCTGGAAGATGGCGTGTTTTATGCAGCGACTAAATTGTATGGCGTCACATTTAAAGAGCGCAAAGATTTGCCTGTGTATCACCCTAGTGTCAGGATTTTTGAGGTATCGGACGCTAACGGAAAACCGCTGGCATTGTTTATTGCAGACATGTATGCGCGCGATACCAAGCGTGGTGGTGCCTGGATGAATGCCTATGTCACACAATCCGGACTGATGAATGAATTGCCGGTGATTGCGAACCATCTTAATATTCCACAACCTCCGGCAGGACAGCCGACCTTACTGACGGTAGACGAAGTGAAAACTGCGTTCCATGAATTTGGACATGCCCTGCATGGCATGTTGTCGAATGTCCGTTATCCACGTTTTTCAGGTACCAGTGTGCCAAGAGATTTCGTAGAATATCCTTCTCAGGTGAATGAAATGTGGGCCCTCTGGCCAGAGGTTTTGCAACACTATGCAAAGCATTATCAAACCGGTCAGGTGATTCCTTCTGCGCTGGTAGAAAAACTGAGTCAGATTCAACAATGCAATCAGGGCTACACAACGACATCCTATCTGGCATCTGCCTTACTGGATCAACGCTGGCATCAACTGACGCCAGATCAGATTCCAACAGATGTTCTGGCGTTTGAACGGACGGCATTGAAAGAAGCTGGCGTGGAGATGGATGCTGTTCCACCGCGTTATCGGACGACGTATTTTTCGCATGTATTCAGCGGCGGATATTCTGCTGGTTATTATGCGTATGTATGGAGTGAAGTGCTGGATGCAGAATCTGTTGAATGGTTTAAAGAGCACGGCGGACTGACACGCAAGAATGGTGACTGGTTCCGTGAGCAATTATTGTCTCGTGGCGGTAGTGTTGATCCTATGTTGTCGTTCCGCCAGTTCCGTGGACGTGATCCTGAAATTACACCCTTACTGATCCGTCGTGGTCTGCGTTGAGTGGTTGTACTGCATTACGGCATGACGACATGACGACAGTAGGTTAGCGTGTTGATCGCAATATTAAAAAAGGGAACACGATGTGTTCCCTTTTTGCTGGATTGAGCCTGACGTAGAAAGACTATTCCAGCTTCCAGACGAAATCGACTTTCGCCCATAATTGCTCGGCTTTGCCATCTTTCGTTCCTGGCTTGAATTTACATAAACCCAGGGCACTCAGCGCCGCTTTATCCAGACTCTTGGAGCCGCTGGATTTATCGATCCGTGATTCAACGACTTTACCCTCCGTAGAAATCAGGAAGCCCATATGCACAGTGCCTGTTTCTTCATTCATCAGGGCTGCCTTCGGATATTTGGGCGGTTCGCAGGATTTGCTATCCATCACCGGTGCGACTTCTGCAGCCAATGCCGCAGTGCTGAGTACAGCGAAACAGAAACTGGAAATAAGTTGGGTAACGGGTAATTTCATGGGTGTATTTCTTTCTTTTTTATTGGTATTTATGTGAGTCATCATATTTGGCAATGATCAGAACTCTTCCCAGTCATCCGTGCTATCGGTGGCTTTGGTGCCAGCCGCTGCTGTTTTTTTGATGGCAGGTTGAGTGATGGGCAAAGGCTTGCGCGGAGCAACACGTGCCGTCGGTTTGACAACATGCAGTAATGGCTCTGCGCGCTTCACTATCTTATGTGTGCTGGGTGTGAGATGAGACACTGCCGCTACTAATGGCGTTGCCTGATGGCTGAGTTTGAAAACACTGACCACGTTAGCGAGTTCAGCCGCTTGATCCTGCAAACTTTGTGCGGCGGCGGCGGCTTCTTCAACCAGCGCAGCATTTTGCTGGGTGACGCTATCCATTTCAATAATGGCGTGATTCACCTGTTCTATTCCTGCGCTTTGTTCCTGGCTGGCTGAACTGATTTCGGCAATGATGTCCGTGACATGCTTCACGCTGGTAACAACCTGCTCAATCGTAATGCCCGCCTGACCGACAAGTTTGCTACCGATATCGACTTTTTCGACCGAGGTATCAATCAGTGTTTTAATCTCTTTCGCTGCGGCTGCACTGCGTTGTGCCAGATTGCGCACTTCGGCTGCGACTACGGCAAAACCTCGCCCCTGTTCACCGGCACGGGCTGCTTCTACTGCGGCGTTCAGTGCCAGAATATTGGTCTGAAAAGCGATCCCATCAATGACGCTGATGATATCAACGATTTTCTTTGATGATTCATTGATGGACCCCATCGTATCAATCACTTGTGCCACAACTTCTCCGCCTTGTCGTGCAACGCTGGATGCTGATGCGGCGAGTTGATTGGCTTCACGGGCATTGTCGGCATTTTGTTTTACCGTGCTGGTCAGCTCTTTCATCGACGAGGTAGTTTTTTCGAGCGAGCTTGCTTGCTGCTCCGTGCGGGCAGACAGGTCAAGGTTGCCTGTCGCGATTTCGCTCGACGCAGTCGCGATGGTTTCTGTGCCATTTCTTACCTGCGTTACGATGTTGACCAGACTGTCACGCATGTTTTTCATTTCAGCGATCAGACTATGCTGATCGCCGTGGCGGAGGTTGATGTCTGCTGTCAGTTCTCCGGCAGCAATCTGGCTGGCGATTCTGGCAGCGTAATCGGGTTCCCCACCTAATTGGCGTAACAGACTACGGCTGATCAGCCATGCAGCATAAATTCCGGTACCAAGCGCAATCGCACTCAGAATCAGCATCATGCCGGTGGCAGCCTTAAACGCGGCGCTGGCATCTTCTGCGACGGCAGCATTGCTTTTGTCTTCGAGAGCGACTAATTCATCCAAGGTATCGAGCCATTTTTTTTGTACCGGACGCAGTTTTTTAATCAAGGTGATCGTGGCAACTTCAGCATCATTTGCCATGCCTAATTCTTGCGCTTTCGCTGGCAGACTGGCTGCGGCATTGGCCTGTTCTTTCAGTTTGGCCAGCAAGGTTTTCTTTTCTTCATTGAGATTGCCGTCGCTAGTGGCGATTTTGTTCAGATCATCATCAGCCGCAGCATATTTTTTTGATTGCTCCGCAATTTTTGCGAGTTCTGGTTCCATATCGCCGGCATCGTTGAGCAAGGTCAGATTACGTAGCGACACCATGCGGTCGTAGACGATTGCACGCATATCGATGGCGAGCCGGGTTTCGACATTACTGATATGGACAATTTTTTCAAGTCGCCCCTGGATTTGGGACATCCTGAAAATACCAACGATTGCCACGGCGATGAGAAGCGTCAGCACGAGAGCAAAGCCTAGTCCAAGACGTTTACTTACTGTCATTGTTGAAAAATTCATGTGTGTGACTGGATTTAAAGTGGTTGAAAAGACGAAAAATTTCTATGCAAATTTATTTTCATAAAGTATGCATTTTCTATGCCTGATTTTTGCACCAAACAAGAGAGGGAAAAATGATTCGCTTACCTGCTCATTCTCTGCAAACGGGGTCGCTATTATCCTGAATGTGATTCAGTTGCTCTGTGGCATTGAGATATGAAGCCTAGAAATATACGCGTTTTTTTCTGTGCGGCAAGTGATATTTATGTTCTGAAATTTAAGTAAATGAAGATATATTTACTATGAAAAATTAAACATTTTTTTAAAATGGCAGCTATTTATTTGCACAAATTAGTAGCAACTAATGATGATCGAAAAATAGAGTTTGTAACGAAATTTTCTTCGAAGTTTTATGCTGTTTTCCTTGGCTAATTCATCTTGTTGAGAGTGAAAAATGACCATAGAAATAAATAGAAGGAGAATTGCGCTTTAGAGTTTTCCTTCTTTATTTGAAAATTTATTTTCAAATTGTGTGAATTCGCAACAATATCAACGAATCAAAAGCACCGTTGTATTATCTGAAACTGGTATTGAAGCTGTATCTATCGGTGATTCAACACATTATCCAGGAGTGATAAAGATTCCGCTGCTGCCCATGCATCAGAGCTGAGGATGAATGCTGCGTATGAAACACCATTACGATGCTGGAAATAAAAAATCCTGCCAATTTGCATTGGCAGGACGATTAAATCTTAACTGATGTGGAGTAGCTTTAGTACTATCAGATTTAAGAGTTGAGTCTTGCTATATTACTTAAAGCGATAATTTGCCGTAACGTAAACGAAGCGACCACGGGGGTCGTATTGGTATACATCGTAGCCCGCTTGGAATTGATTCGTAACAGCCGTACCGATAATGTTTGGTTGTTTATCAAATAGATTTTTTACGCCAAATCCCAGTACCAAGTTTTTAATTCCTTTGTAGCTGATGTTTGCGTCGTAGATAGATTCACTAGAAATAAACACGCGATTATCGTTGAGGTCATGACCAACTTCGTAACCTGTTCTGAAATTTTGAATCAACGTTGTTGCCCATGATCCAACAGTCCAGGTGCCTGCTAATTGATGCTTCCAACGTAAAATAACACCGCCGTTTTGTGCGCCAATCACAGGGTTACCAGCGCCATCGACCAAAGTCCCTACTTTATGAGACAAGTCACCACCTGGGCTGGTTTGATCGTATTTGTCCATGTATGTACCGTTGATAGATACATCAAGACGACCAAAGTTAAAGGTGTCACGCCATGTCGCAAACACATCAACACCTTTGACGTTTGCTTCACCAGTATTGGCATTGACAGATTTAATCAAGGTTACGTCATTTCCGGCCAAAGTGACTAAGCCAGCATAAGCAGGATCGCCAGCTCTGAAGCGAGACACTACTTCTTGTGCGGATGGTGTAGCAATAATATCTTTAACTTTTATATTAAAAAAGTCGATTCCGACACTCGTATTGCTTGTTGGTTGCAAGACCATACCCAAAGAGTATTGGTTTGATTTCTCTGGTTTTAAATTTGGATTACCACCGCTTAACTGACTGACTTGCAAACCAGTTTGTTTAGTCGCAGGATCATTAAATGCCTCTGATGTTCCCAAAACTTGTGGTGTCCATAAGTCAACAAGAGTTGGTGCACGGAAGCCTGTACCTACAGATGCTCGGAACAACACGGCTTTAGTTGGCTGCCAACGTGCATTTGCTTTGTAGTTAGTGGACGCACCTACGTCATCGTAACGATCGTTACGCACAGCAACTGTTCCCTCTAGGGTTTTTAATAGCGGCACATTGACTTCTGCAAACATAGAGTTCACGGTTCTGTTCCGGTCAATTGGAACTTGTTGGCCACCGAGACCGGCGATATCTCCAGATTGATATGCTGCGCTTGGTGCAGTTGTGTATGTTTCACGACGTGATTGAATACCTGCTGCGTATTGAGTTTGTATATCTCCAAGCTTAATTAAATCGCCAGATAATTTAGCGTCAAGCGTGTTGCTCTTGGAAGTCGCACTCAGGAAATCGCCGCTAAATTTTGCAGTCGCAATTTTTCCTGCCAATGCACCAGTTTGTACGCCACCTGCGGCCCATGGATTCCAATTGCTGTTTGGATCGTTAATGATTTTTGCGTAAGCAACCTGAGAGAAATAGCCTGTGGTTACAGAGCTTGTTAATTTTGATTCATTACTGCTGAAACCAACTTCATAGTCTTGATTGGCGATCGTACCTCTGCTGCCCACGACAATGCGAGATTGCGTTGCTGTATCGACATTTTGACGTGGTCCAAAATCAAATACACGCGATGTAATTGACAATGGATTCCCGTTGACTAAAGAGCCAAACCCATTATTTTTTAAAAATGGCGCAGCAATATTTTGGTATGCCGGGTTATTTGGATATAGCAACAGTGCAGCTTCAACATTTTGCTTTGCAAATTGTGAATCTGTTGAGAAGAAGCTTGCACGAGCAGGAGATGGTTGATACGTTTGCGTTACTTTACTTTGTGAATACAATGCATCTGCAAACAGTTCATGATTTGAATTTACTTTAAAAGTAAAATTACCGGTAAAGTTTGCTAACTCACGGTCTGGTATCAGGCCTACATCTGGTGCGCTATCGTAGTAGCAATATGGTGCTCCTTTTGCCGACCCAGTTAAACGTGCCATCTTAATCAGATCACACTGATTACTTGCTGCGAGTGGATTACCGTAACCACTACCACCCTGGCTGAAACCTTTATCAGCTCCCACTCCTGGTGTCCAAGAGCCTTGAATGTTGCCTAGTCCCGTTGCTGTGCCATTAAAGTAGGGAAGCACAGTTGATGTCGACGCATAAGAGCGGTCGCGACCAAACAATATTTTTTCTTTTTCGTAAGTGCCGGATAATACGACGCTATATCCATCAGTTTCAATATTGCCAAAACCACCGGTAATGGATGCTTTTTGATTCTGCCCACCGCCACTGGTGGTTGGTGAGCCATAACCTGCGGATAGGTTAATACCGTCTGCTTTTTTGGATAAGATAAAATTGACAACGCCAGCAACTGCATCACTGCCATAAACACCAGATGCGCCATCTTTCAAAACTTCAATGCGTTCAATTGCCGCGATAGGTATAACGTTAACATTGACTGCCGCACCGCCACTGCCAGCAAAAGCAGCTAAACGACGGCCATTAACCAGAATCAATGTTCTCTCATCACCTAAACCACGCAAAGATACAGATGATAATCCACCAGTTGATGTACCTGCACCTTTGGCATTCGAAGTAGCACCAGAAGTTGATAAGGCAGAAATTGATGTTAATAATTCTTGAGTACTAGTCGCACCAGTCCGTTCGATGTCAGCTTTTGTGACGATTTGAACTGGTAACGCTGTTTCTGAGTCGACTCGTTTGATCGACGAGCCGGTAATTTCAACACGCTGTGCTTCTTGTGCAACAGCTGTCTGAACGACGGCTCCGGTACTGATAGCAACAGTACCCGCAAACATCAGGCGTACTGATCGGGACAATATTTTTTCAACCATGACTTACAACCTCCGTTTTTATAATTAATTCGTTTTGCCGTGTGAGCAAGTAATTTGCGATGACTATTGGGTGAAGTGATCCAGACAATAATCGGCATATCTACAAATATTTCTGACAGGAAAATTTGTTATTGGCGTATGTATATTGCAAATCTATGTAAATAAGATCGAAATTTCTAACTTATTTATGTAAATTATTCTGTCAAAAAATATTTATACTGCATGGAACCATTTAGTCGGAGGGAGTGTCAATACTCGCCATTTTTCAAATCACAAAAAAACAACAGGTTTTTTGAAGCCGAAAAAAGGGCGTGAAAATACCAGTGCTTTTATTGTGCTTTGCAATAAATTGGTGCAATCGATCAACGAATTTTGACGGGGAGAATGTTTATTCTTGTATGCGGTGAGAATACAGAATAAAGTTTTTTTCTGATCAATGATGAAGCAAGGAAATTTGTAGAAAACAATTTTCAAAAATATCATTTTTCTTAAGAAAAATGATATTTTTGAATCGAGTTTTAATCACTACAAAGGGAGTTGCACCGATTTGGTGCGAAAAATTATTTTCATAATTTTTGAGTTACAGCATTTTTGCAACACAAAAATTTTCTTTTATACGTCATTGGTACGGTTTTTTACTGTTACCCAGATTGAAATAATGATTTATTTTGATGCACATCAAACCAGCGGTGATCTGATCCTATTTTTCAAGCGCGCATAAAAAAAGCCAGTCATGTGACTGGCTTTTTGTTTGTTTTGACAGGTTTATTTTGCCGATGCTTCAGCAGAGGCTGCGGCAGCCTTGACTTCTGGCTCTTTAAATTTAGCACCGCCAGCGTTGGCCATGTGTACAACGGCACGCGCGACTTCGATATCATCCAGATCAGGATTACCACCCTTGGCTGGCATAGCACGCAAACCACCGAGCGCGTTGGCAACTACTTTGTCATAGCCTTGCGCAATACGCGGACCCCATGCACCTGCATCGCCGAATTTTGGAGAGCCAGCAGCACCAGTATCATGGCATGCGGAACAAACCATCTTGTAGACAGCTTCGCCAGACTGCAATTGCTTAGGACCACTGTTGTCCTTGAATGTGAACCCCTCATCAGCAACCGGGCGGATACGCTGGGCAGTGGCTTCTGCGGTTTGCGCTGCAGAGCCTGCGCCGACTTTCTTGTCATTGGATACAAACTGAACCAGCAAAACGATCAGAATGATGGGAACCAAAAATCCGGCAATGACAGCAACAATGAGTTGCTTAGGGGTCTTAATCGCTGATTCGTGTTCGTCGTGCGCGTCGCTCATGGTTTCCTCGTGACAAATGTTAAGTAGATCCAGGTTGCTGGCTTGCGTAATAAACAGGCAAGCGGTAAAGCTTGGGATTATAGAGCGAAAGCAGCTTGTTTGGAATGAAAACAGCGGAGTACAAGGCAAGTAGTTGGAATATCTGAGCCAATCTGAGACAAAATCCTTGGCGCGACCCACAAGCAAAGGGGTAATTTAGGTTAGAATAGCGAGCTTGGTCACCCCTATGCGCCAGTAGCTCAGTTGGATAGAGTACAGCCCTCCGAAGGCTGGGGTCGCACGTTCGATTCGTGTCTGGCGCACCATTTTCCTGCTTGTTTGTTGTTTCCCGCTCGTCTCTCTTTTTTCTCCACTCCAAAAAATACTGAATGCTTCCTGCTTTGCAGCTGAAGGTGTTGTCCTGGACGCCATCGTTACATGATTGGATTCTGCTACTATCATTCGCTAGCTGGCAATGTACGCTGAATTCATCTGCTTAAGGTTTGTGACCCATGATTTCCACTTTTAAATGTCGAGTGCTCTCTTTTTCTGTGGCGATTGCCTGTCTGGGCGGCGCGCAGGGCATAGTGATGGCGGCGGATAATTTGCCTGTTGCCACTGTCACCGCTGCCGCATCAGCCAAATTACCCGCAGGTATGCAGTTTGTACGCAGTGTCGAGGGAATAGACGAATACCGCCTGCGTAATGGTCTGAGGGTATTGTTGGTACCAGATGCCAGCAAGCCGACCACAACCGTCAACATCACTTACCGTGTTGGTTCACGTCATGAAAACTATGGCGAAACCGGGATGGCACATCTGCTTGAGCACCTGATGTTCAAGGGAAGTAAGGCGCATCCACGCTTGTGGGAAGAAATGTCGCAACGTGGTGTCAATTTTAATGGCACCACCTGGTTGGATCGCACCAATTACTATGAAACCTTTGCAGCGAAGCAAGAAACCCTCGCATGGGCCATTGCGATGGAAGCCGATCGCATGGTGAATTCGCGCATTTCCGGTGATGACCTGAAGACGGAATTTTCCGTGGTGCGGAATGAAATGGAAAAGAATGAAAACTCTTCAGTCGGCATGCTGATGCAAAGAGTGGTGTCGAGCGCTTTTCAATGGCATCACTACGGTAAAGATACCATCGGTGCGCGTACCGATATTGAAAACGTCAGCATTCCACGGTTACAGGCATTCTGGCGTAAGTATTACCAGCCTGATAATGCCACCTTAGTCATCGCTGGTGCGTTTGATGCAGCTTCGGTGTTACAACAGGTGAGCCAGCACTTTGGTCGCATTCCAGCGCCGAAAAGAGTCATCGAAACGACATATACGCTTGATCCCGCACAAGATGGCGAGCGGGATGTGACGGTCCGGCGCGTGGGAGATACGCAGGCGATTGCGGCCTTGTACCATACTGTTCCCGCTGCCCATGCTGATTATGCCGCGACCGAAGCGCTGGCATTGATTCTGGGCGATAGTCCGAATGGTCGTTTGTATAAAGCATTGGTCGAGACGAAAAAAACGGTAGATGTGTTTCCGTGGGCAGCAAGCCTTGAAGAGCCGGGCTTTCTTTTGCTGGGTGCCAATCTGCGTAATGGACAGGATATTGCAGACGCCAAGAAGATTCTGCTGGAAACCATCGAGAGTTTTACCATCCATCCTGTGACAGAGGCAGAGCTTCTGCGCGCTCAATCCCGGCTGGATGCCGATATCGGACAGATTTTCAATGATCCGGAAAAGCTGGCCGTCGCCTTGTCAGACAGCGTTGCTGCTGGTGACTGGCGTTTGTTTTTCCTGTTTCGTGATCGCGTCAAGGCACTCACTGTTGCCGATGTTCAGCGCGTTGCCACCACCTGGTTAAAATCCAGCAATCGTACTTCCGGGAGTTTTATTCCTGAAGAAAAACCTGATCGTGTCCCAGCACCGGCGAAGGCGAATGTCGCACAGGAGTTGCGTCAGTTCAAGCCCGGCGCGGCGATGGCGCAAGCTGAAAATTTTGATAGTTCACCAGACAATATCGACCAACGCACCCAGACCGGTGTGCTGGAAAATGGCCTGAAATACGCTTTACTGCCGAAAACCACGCGTGGCAATACTGTGGTCATGCATTTCAATCTGCATCTGGGCGATGAACAAAGTCTGAAAGGTCGTTCAGTGGCAGGTGAGCTGGCCGCGATGATGTTGAATCGTGGCACAGAAAAACTCACGCATCAGCAATTGACGGAAGAACTCGACAAACTGAAGGCGAAGGTACTGATTGCCGGTTCAGCGTCCAGTGTGATGGTGACCGTAGAAACGATCCGCGATCATTTTCCGGCAGTGCTGGAATTAGTCCGGGATTCCCTGCGTCAGCCTGCTTTTGCTGAGGCTGAGTTCCGCCAGGTCATCAATGGGCAACTGGCGCAGCTGGAAGAGTCGCGTAAAGAACCGCAGGCCCTGGCGATTGATAAAGCACAGCAATTACTCAACATCTGGCCCAAAGACGATCCTCGTTATCATCAAAGTATCGACGAACAAATTGCTGCGTTAACAACCATCAATCTTGAAGAAGTACGGACATTCTGGACAGATTTTTACGGTATCAACGATGATGCGCAGGCGCAACTTGCGGTGGTTGGGGAGTTTGATCCTGTCGCCCTGCGTACCCAATTGCAACGCTTGTTTGGTGACTGGAAAGCGAAAACCAGCTTTCATCGTCTTCGTCAGTCCTATACAGCGACCGTCGCTCAGGAACTCAAGCTCATTACGCCGGATAAAGCGAATGCATTTTTCTTTGGCGCGATGGACTTGCCACTGGGTATCCAACATCCGGATTATCCTGCATTGCAACTTGGCAATTATTTATTGGGTGGCAGCGCCAATTCAAGAATCTTGAACCGCATACGTCAGAAAGATGGCGTCAGCTACGGTGGAGGTTCGTACTTCAGTGCGGGTTCGCTCGATGATGTCGGTAGTTTTTCTGTTGCTGCTATTTATGCGCCAGAAAACCGTGTCAAGCTCGAAACCGGTATGCGCGAGGAAATTGCCCGGGCGTTAAAAGAGGGTTTTTCCAAAGCGGAGGTAGAAGACGGTAAAAAAAGCATGATTCAGCAATTACAACTGGAACGTAGTCAGGATGCGGGTCTGGCATCTGCCTTGGCAAGAAATTTGTATCTTGGAAGAAATATGCAGTTTAGTGCTGACATGGAGAAAAAAATCATGGCACTGAATTCCGCACAGATCCGTGAGGCAATGAACCGCCATATTCTTTACAGCAAATTGATCCGGGTTTTTGCAGGGGATTTTAAATAAGCGGCGCTCTGTCAGCAGAAAGATGCAATAAAGAAAAGGATCGTCATGAAATGTTCGCAAGGGCTTATTCATGCGAATCTGGGTGCGCATTCCAAATGTGTTGTTTGTTCAGATATGCATCTTGATATTGGCTGGCACACATAGCGTGATACGGCAAAACAACTATACCGGACAGATGTGGTTCAGAAACAGGCATTTCATGCTGTCCGGCATTGTTTTCCGGTTAGAATTTAAGGATGATAAACCGCGCTGCCTTCTCTTATTGCAAACACTATATTGATCAATTGACTAGTCAATTGATGTGTCTGGTCACTGGCGTATCGATGGCCATGATGGTGAGCCTGCCACTGTCTGCAACGGAACTGAAGGTCGTGACAGAAAGTCTGCCCCCTTTGAGTTACGAAGAAAATGGCGTGATCACAGGATATTCAACAGAATTGCTGAAAGCTGTTTTACAGACAGCAGACATGAAGGCTTCCATTGAAATATTGCCTTGGGCGCGTGCCTATCAGACCTCACTGAGCCAAGCCAACACACTGATCTACTCCATGACGCGTTTGCCAGAACGTGATGCCTTGTTTGAATGGATAGGCCCGATCAGTTCGCGGCAGATTTTTTTGTATAAATTGCGTGACCGCAAAGAAGTTCAGGTCAAAACTATCGCTGATGTGGCCAATTATCGGGTAGGTCTGGTGCGGGAAATGGCTTCCAGCAAAGAGTTTGTCAAAGCCAGTAATTTGCCAGAGAGCGCATTCGATTACGCACCGACAGTCGAATCCAATATGAAAAAACTGTGGATGCGCCGGATTGACCTGCTGGTGTCGCAAGACTGGAGCGCTGCGTTTTTGGCGAAATCCCAGGACCATAAACCAGAAGAGCTGGAACCTGTACTGTTACTGGATAACCAACGCAGTTATTACTTTGCACTGAATAAACAAAGTGATCCTGCTCTGGTGGCGAAATTACGACTGGCCTTTGAAAAGGTATTGATTTCTGGCAAAGCGGACAAACTCAGAAATAAATATCTGCGCTGAATCACTTAATTGCAGAGGCGTTCATTCCCGCGTTACCGTATTACTTATTTTCCTGCGGTTGTTTTTCATTGGCTATATTGGCTATTCATCGTCCAACACTCACATGCCCATTTTTTTGCGCAAACTGCTGATCTTCTTCGTATGTTGTCTAAGCATGCAGAGCAGTGTTGCCAGCGGCGAAATCATGCGACTGACCACGCTGGAATGGGCGCCGAATGTGGCATCAGATATGCCGGAGCAGGGAGTCATTGCCTCGGTTGTCAAGCAAGTTGCCAGTCAGGCCGGTTTAGAGACGCAGATCCGTTTCGCCCCTTGGAGTCGCGTTGTGCAAGTGGGTGCGAGCGATCCGGCTTATGCAGGTTATTTTCCGGCGTTTTATACCAAAGAGCGTGAAAAAACCTGTTACTTCTCCGGTGTCATTGGTCACACCATCATCGGTTTTGCATACCTGAAAGACAAGCCTTTACATTGGAAAAAATTGCCTGATCTGCAAGGTACGACAATAGGTATCGTACAGGAATATGTCAACGGCGAGGATTTTGATGCCTTGGTCAGAGCGCATGTGCTGACGACCGATATTGCGCCTTCGGACATCAGCAATCTCCGTAAATTACTCGCCGGCAGAGTGGACGTGATTGTGATCAGTAAAGAAGTGTTGCGTCAATTATTGCTTACAGATCCAGGTTTGCAGGCAGCAAAAGAGCAGATCGTATTTCATTCAAAAGAGTTGACCAATTTCTCAATGCACATTTGCTTTCAGAAAAACGAGCGAGGACTCGATCTGCAAAAACGTTTCAATGCAGAACTGGGAAAAGCGAATACAAAAAAAATGGAAAACACGTATTTTCAGCAATTGCAGACATCGAAATCCGGTAGTCGGTGAATTTCTTCTCGCTTTGCTGTTATTTGCTTGCAAATTGTGCATAAATGAAGGATTTTTACCGCAATTTATGCGAGGAGAGTAAACTACAGCCCAAATCTTGTCGCATCCTGCGATACGAGCGAACGAGCGAGCATCGCCATGTCAGAAAACACCTCCCCTATCACCTTCGCCGATCTGCAACTGAGCGCGCCTTTATTGCGCGCCTTGCAAGACGTCGGTTACGAAACGCCGTCACCGATTCAAGCGGCGACTATCCCTTATCTGCTGGATAACCGCGACGTGCTTGGACAAGCGCAAACCGGTACCGGTAAAACCGCATCCTTTGCGCTGCCAATCCTGTCGCGCATCGACATCCGCCAGACTACACCGCAAGCCTTGGTGCTGGCGCCGACGCGCGAACTGGCGATACAGGTTGCCGAAGCGTTCCAGACTTACGCGCGGCATATCCCCGGTTTTCACGTGCTGCCGATTTACGGCGGCCAGAGCTACGGCCCGCAATTGTCGGCGTTGCGCCGCGGCGTGCACGTCGTGGTCGGCACGCCGGGCCGGGTGATCGATCACCTCGATAAAGGTTCGCTCGATTTATCTGCGCTTAAAACGCTGGTGCTCGACGAAGCCGACGAAATGCTGCGCATGGGCTTTATCGACGATGTCGAACGCATCCTGCAAGAGACGCCGGAAAGCCGCCAGACCGCGTTGTTCTCGGCAACCATGCCGTCCGCCATCAAACGTATCGCCCAGACTTATCTGGATAATCCTGCTGAAGTCACGATTGCAGCAAAAACCGGTACCGCCGACAATATCCGCCAGCGTTACTGGCTGGTATCCGGCATGCACAAGCTCGATGCGTTGACGCGCATTCTCGAAGCCGAGACTTTCGACGGCATGATCATTTTCGCCCGCACCAAGCTCGGCACCGAAGAACTGGCTGCCAAGCTCGATGCGCGCGGCTTTTCAGTCGCAGCGATCAACGGCGACATCAACCAGCAGCAGCGCGAACGCACGATACAGCAGCTGAAAGACGGCAAGATCGATATCCTGGTTGCCACCGATGTGGCCGCACGCGGTCTGGATGTCGAACGTATCAGCCACGTGATTAACTACGACGTGCCGTACGATCCGGAAAGCTATACCCATCGTATCGGCCGCACCGGCCGCGCCGGCCGCAGCGGTGAAGCGATTCTGTTCATCACACCGCGCGAAAAAAATCTGTTGAAAGCGATCGAGCGCGCGACCCGCCAGCCGGTCTCGCCGTTAGAGCTGCCGACGATACAAACCGTGAATAACGTGCGTATCGCTCGTTTCAAGGATCAGATTTCGACTACGCTGGCCGAAGGCGGTCTCGAAGAATTTGCTTCGCTGATCGAATCTTACGAACAGGAACACAATATTCCGGCGCTGGAAATCGCTGCGGCGCTGGCCAAGATGGCGCGCGGCGATGAGCCTCTGCTGCTCGATAAAAACCGCCGTGAAACGAAAACCGACGATAGCTGGCGCGATGAGCGTTCTGCACGCGGCGAACGCAGCGAGCGTCCATCGCGTGACCGCGGCGATCGTGGTGATCGTGGCGACAGATTTGAGCGTGAAGAGCGTGGTCCACGTCGTGAGCATAGCCCGCGCGTGTCGGAGCCAGGTATGCAAACGTATCGGATTGCGGTTGGTCATGAGCACGGCGTCAAGCCGGGCAATATCGTCGGTGCGATTGCGAATGAAGCCAATATTGAATCAAAATTCATTGGTCGTATCGACATTTATGATGATTACACCATCCTCGATTTGCCTGACAATTTGCCGACGGAGATGATTGATCATCTGAAATCCGTGCGCGTGGCAGGCCAGTCATTGCGTATCAGTGCCGAGAAAGCAGGAGCGGCAAGTTCTGCGCCGGCACGTACACCGCGTGTTGATCGTTCAGAGTCGCGGACAGAACGTAGCGAACGCACTCCCCGCATCGCTGATAGCGCACCCGGTAGCCGCTTGAATCAGGTGGTTGATCGCGCATTCAGCGCGCCGGATGATGGTGAGCGTTCAGCCAAACCGAAAAAAGACAAGGCAAAAGCCAAAGTCAATGTGCCCATGCAAACTTATCGCATCGAAGTGGGCAAGGCTGATACGGTGACGCCTGCCAATATCGTTGGTGCGATTGCCAATGAAGCAGGGATGGAAGCCAAATATATCGGACGCATCGATATTTTTGATGATTACAGCACACTGGATTTGCCTGTCGGTATGCCGAATGAGTTGCTGACGCAGTTAAAAGGCGTGTGGGTCGCGGGCAAGCAAATCAAAATCAGTCCGATAGGTCAGCCCACCAGCGGTGGAATTGCTCAGGATTTTCCGGCAGGGCCAAAAAAATCCGGCGGTGATCGTCGCGTGATGGAAAAATCCGCAGGATATGCAAAGAAAGATGGCGCTGCACGTGCACCCCGTGCAGATCGCGATCAGGCAAAGCCACATCGCAAAGGCCCAAAAGCAAAATAATATTTTCACACGCTGTTAAAAAAAAGCCTGGTCCTGATTCGGCGAGGCTTTTTTTTGACCTGTGAATGACTGGTATTGAATGGTATTGAATCTGATGGGCAGTAAATTCAGTAATCCAGATCAATTACGGGCTGCGGTAAAGCATCCGACGAAGGCAAGCCCAGAATTCTGCTCAACGTTGCCGAGATTGTTGCAACATCATTATCAAATGCCCCATGAGCCGTTGGGATATGGCGCGTACCGCAATTCATGGTTTTATCGTTGACGATATGCAGACGTGATGCCTGATCCGGATTCAGGCCTGTTCCTGTTGCTGAAAATCCTTGTGGCGCATGACCATTCCAGTAAAAAGTATTCCAATCGTTCAGCGTGTTGATTGTTGCTGGATTCCACATGCCGTCATTGGTATCAATATGGCGGTAAGTGGCGGCATCGAGGCTGGCTGCCATGCCCAGTAACGGTGTTTTGTGCTGTGTCTCGAAAGCACGGGCAACCAGATACAGTAAGGATTTATGATAAATGCCAGCCACGTTGTCTTCCTGCTCCCTTGCATCGGACATCATATGCAGGTGGAACTTGTCTCGTGGCAGCTGATTGCTTTCAATCGCAGGACGATATGTCTGGTTTGCAAACGCCAGCGTACATGCTGGCGCGTACAGACTACAGGACGCAACGGCCAGTTGTCTGGTACCTAGCAGGCGGAGTAAATGGCCTTGTACAATTGATCCGGCAGAATGACCGATCAGATGTAATTCCAGTTTCTTTTTCCCCAGTGTTTTTTGTAGCTGAGCCAACCGATCTGCCAGGATAAACAAGCCACGCGCAGGCGTACCATCCTCAGCGCCCTGCTCCGCATTTTGTTTCATCTGTATCCATTGCCCCTTGCCGCCCAGATTTTCTGCCAAAGATTCGACGGTGCGGTCAGCGACTTCAGCGGCAGCATTTTTCAATGGCGTCAAAGCGTTCCAGGTGCGTTCCTGCTCTGGAAAACTAGCGTTGATTTTGTCAGCCAACATATCAATCAGCGTTTCCTGCAAGCCTGTTCTCCAGGTGATGAATACCGGATAAATGCCGTTTGCCAAAAAATAGGGTGCCATCGCAGCAATACGGCGCAAAGAATCTTCTTCCGAATTCAGGCCGCCGTGCGCATAGACGGCTAATCGCAGGACCGTTGACGTTGGTTGATGCTGTAGCCAGTATAATGGTGCCTCTAACACGACATGATCGACAGCGGCGACGGCATCGCTTGCCTCTACAATTCTCTGGATAACACCGCCGTCATTGCCCATGATCACGGTGAAGCCATATGCCTGATCGGTCGTGAGTTTTGGTAATCCTGCGCGGTGGCTGGTATCTGTTCTGGCTACGTCCAGCAGGGAGCCGCTGGCTCGATACGCGGGAGCAACCGAAATATGCTCCAGACCGGGGTGCTGTAAATTACATGCGTGATAGGGGCGATGCTGCGCTGCGATCGCACCACGTTGCACAGGAACACCCAGCGATACTGTCCATGCGTCGCTGCCATTGGCGACCCAGTCCTCATAGGTCAGAACGGCAAAGCCCTGATGTCCCCAGCCAGTGCCCCAGGAATTTTGCACAATAAAACCCTGATCGGTATAACCAATCAGCGCAAACGCATGGCCACCGGAGGTTTCCGGATGCCAGGTGATGACAGGCAAGTTGTCATAGTTGCTGAGTGTGCTGCGTTTTTTGGGCGCACTGGTATCAAATTGCCAGCCCTCATGCACTTTTCCAGAAACATAAATCGCACCGATTTCCAGTATGGCTGCCTGCATGTCTGTGACAGACGCTTTGTTGATGCGGTAGTAGGTACCTAATGGTCTGGTTGCCGCATCTTCGGCCCAGTTCTTTTTAGGTTTTTCAAATACCGGAACACTATTATTTTTTCTGACGGTATAAGGCCACAGTTCCCGGCTGCAAACGCCGTGCTTGTGCCAGCCTTTCAGCGCGCCACGGCAACTGGAGCCGACATAATCTTCGCCAGCCCATTCATCGTAAAACTGTGCCAGGTGATATAGCATGCGCGGGCTTGCCTGCTGAATATCGGGATTTCTGTGCCACATCAGATAATTGATGACAGCCGCCAGACCAAAGCCTGTACAGGCGCCTTCTGAGCCTTGGTTCAACACCAGACCCGCTTTCACATAAGCGGACAACATGCGTTTGAAATGGCTGAACTCAGGAAAGCTCGGCGGCAAATTGCAGACCCGCGGCGCGTAGGTGCGATCCCGGAAATCAAGCCGGTCCGGGCGTGCATCAAGTGCCAGAGCAGCACCATTGAACTGAAAGCGATTACTGGGCATCACGACCTCTTTTGTTGTGCAGATGAAAATGCGGTCCGGCATTGATTAGCATTAATTAGCCCTGTCAGGGATTGATCAATGCAATCAGACGCGTCAAATTATTATTGTTTTATTTGCAATAATATTCTCAGAATTGAGCAAAAATGGCAACAAATATTCTGGCGATCAAAGAAGAAAAAGCGGCTCCTGTTGTTACAGGAAGCCGCTTTTGTGATTGCTGGTCGCGTTTGCTCAATAAAACAGTGTCAATGAAGCAGTATCATCCAGACATTTTCATCGAGCAAGCGTACGAAGCAACGCTATCGTATTGAATACATCGCGTTATTTTTTTGCAGCGTCAGCAGGTGCCGCTGGTGTTGCTGTGGCTGATGCTGGCGCTGCGCTGACAGCAGGTGCAGAAGCTGCGATAGGTGCTGGCGTTGGTGTGATATCGATTTTTGCTTTTGCCTTGATATCGTCAAGCAATTTTTTCAGATTTTGCTGTTGTAATTGCTGCGTCAGACCTGGTTTCAGTTCTTCAAATGACGGTACGGTCACAGGGCGGGTATCATCGAGAATAATGACGTGATAGCCGAATTGTGATTTAACTGGCTCTTCTGTGAACTTCCCTTTTTCCAGTTTTGCGACTGCGGCACTGAACTCAGGCACCATGTTGCGTGCATCAAACCAGCCCAGATCGCCGCCCTTGCCTTTAGAGCCTGGATCTTTGGATTTGGATTTTGCCAGTCCGTCAAAGGCTTTTGCGTCTTTTTTGAGTTTGGCGATGATTTCTTTGGCTTCGTCTTCTTTTTCCACCAGAATATGGCGCGCTTTGAACTGATTGCCGCCGGATTGCGCTTTGAATTTATCGTATTCCGCTTTCAACGCTTCCTCTGTCACGCTGGCAGTCTTTGTGTAGTCGCGGATAAATGCATTCGCCAGAATAGACTGACGTGTCATTTCTATCTGCTCAGTGACTTCAGGCGTTTTATCCAGACCTTTGCTGACGGCTTCCTGCGCGACCAGCAATTGCATGGCCAGATTATCGATCACCAGCTTGCGGGTTTCAGGATTATCCGGCATGCCCTGGGAGGCTTGCTGTAACATGATCTGATCGAGTTGTTTTTTGCTGATAGGCGTACCATTGACTGTCGCTGCAACATCATCCTTACTGATGGCTGGTGCGCTGGCAACGGGTGCGGATGCTGGCGCCGGTTGGGTGGTTTCTTTCTCATTACAGCCACTTAATGCCAATAAGGCGACGGCACTACCTAAGACAACGCGATACTTCATAGACATGAGTTTTCCTCGAGTAAATAAACTAAATAACTAAAATAAATAGGACTTACGCAAAATTGTCACAGCAAGGCGAAACAAACTTCCTGTTCTTTGGAATACATCACTGGCAAGTGATGTTCGTTTCGCCAGCAGGCAACATGTTGCCTGAAACCCTGGCTACACCATGACGACGAAGGCTGTAGTTTGTACTCTGTGCTTGTACAGAGTTTCGTACCATCAGGAGCCATCATGCCGCTGGGGCAGTTTTGCGTAAGTCCTGCTCAATAAACATGGCAGCATTAAAAATCCGGGTCTGGCCAGCGCCGGGCGGAGTCAGCCGACATAAAATGACGGTGAATTTTACCCGTGATTTTCAATTGATTGCCAGATATTCACTTTTGCTTACTCTTTTCAGAAAGACAGATACCTGCATTGCCTGACAAGCGGCTGTTACGGCAGCTTATTTCCAGATATCAGACACTTACATTCATCAAGAAACACCTATGACACAACTGCAAGAAGAAACACTCCCCGTCAGTCTGGCCGATATGCTGCCCGTTGGGATGATTGCCAGCGGCGGTGCTGCTGCGACCGCTATGGCGTTGGTGGCGCAGCGCAAACGCTCTCAGGCGGGCTGGGAAGCCTTTCATTATGAACGCGCCTCTTCGACAGAATTTGATATAACCGGGGGGATTGCGGTGCATGCTGCAAACGCGACGCAGGGCAAAAAATGGCAGGAACCACATGATGCAATTCGGGTGACTGAGGCAGAAATTTTGCACGAGTTACAGCAAATGCAGCAGCGTGAAGCGCATACATCGTCGCTGCAAACTCTCCCACCACTTCCGCCACAACCGCAGCTTCAGCAAGGTACCCAAGCTGCACCCCAGCCTGCAATAAAGGCTTTTTCGGAAGTGAGCACTAACATGGTTCAGTCGACATCTGCCAGTGCGCAGCAATACTTGCAGGTCGTGCTTGCTTTACCTGATGACGAAGTGGGCAGGCAGCGGATTATGCGTGCGTTTCAGTTACAGGCTGATTTTTTCGGTGCGAAAGTCAAGGCGTGCTCGATCCATGATGCACATCCGATTACGATCATCTGAACCTTGAAGTAAAAGGGACAACGCCCCTGACTAGACGCATGTCTTGCCAGCCCGCGTTTTGGCTTAAAGCATCTCACAATGTGAATGTGAGCAGGCGCTACTATGTCTGCTGCCATTCCTTGGGAGTTGTAAAGTTGCCAGCCCATTCCATGACCTGCGCAGCAGGCATAGGACGTGCGATGCCATAGCCTTGCCCCAGCGTGCAGCCCAGTCGTATCAGGGCTTCACCTTGCGCATGTGTTTCCACGCCTTCGGCGATCACTTCACGCCTAAAGGCGGTAGACAGACTGATAATCGCACTGATCAGCGCCAGATCTTCCTGATCATCCAGCATATCCCGTACAAAGCTCTGATCAATTTTTAAAATATTGGCAGGCAGACGTTTGAGATAGGACAGCGAAGAATAACCTGTACCAAAATCATCTAAGGCAAACCTGACACCAAGCTGCTGGCAGGCCAGCATCACTTCGCGGACATACTGTATATCTTGTATCGCAGCGGACTCCAGAATTTCAATTTCCAGAAGTTGTGCCGGTACTTCCGGATATTGTTCCAGTATGCTGCGCAAGCGCGGCAAAAAATCCTTGGACTGAAAGTGACGTGCAGCGATATTGACGCTGACGATCCATGATTTTCCTGCCGTCACCCAGCAACGCAACTGCGCCAGTGCCTGATGCAAAACCCAGTCGCCGATATCAATAATCAGATCTGTTTGTTCAACTAACGGAAGGAAAGACAACGGGCCGACGATCCCTTTCTCCGGATGCTGCCAGCGTAGCAGTGCTTCCATGCCGATCACAGTGCCTTGCTGCATATCGACTTTTGGCTGGAAATACAGGCGAAACTCTTCATTTCGCAGGGCTTGGCGGATATTCGCCCGTTGGTTATGGTGGGTTCTGACTTCCTGATCCTGCTGTGCGTCAAACAGGTGATATTTATTCCTGCCACTCAGTTTGGCCTGATACATCGCCTGATCAGCGCAGCGCAACAGCGTATCGGGATTGATGTCGTCACGAGGGTACATGGCGACGCCGATACTGGCTGTCATATGGATTGTATGTTGCTCTATTGCATATGGTTGTGCCAACACTTGCAATAGTTTATTCAGGTTATATTCGACGGATTGACTGTCGGTCTGATTTTGCATCAGCACGACAAATTCGTCTCCGCCAAGACGAGCGATGGCATTTCCTTCTCCTGCATTATTCTCCAGTCGTCTGGCGACCTGCTGCAATAATTTGTCGGAAAATTCCTGACCGTATTTTTCATTCAGTTGATGAAAATGATCGAGATCCAGTAAACAAACGGCAAAGCTATTGCCCTGGCACTGTGCCTGCTCAATCGCCAGCGTAAAGCGATCCGTCAGTGCGGTCCGGTTTTCCAGTCCGGTGAGTACATCATGCACCGCCTGCCAGGAAATCTGGCTGAGCAGCAAGCGTTTTTCGCTGACATCCCGAAAAATCAGGACACAGCCCGTGCTGTCACCATTTTGTTGACGTATTGCGGTGGCAGTGTAGTTGACATCAATCGGTTTGCCGCTGCGCGACAGTATTTGCTGGTTATCGGCTTGTAATAAGTCCGTTTTCTCATCAATCGCTTCTACAAAGCGTCGCAGAGTATGGGAATGTACCGGGTCGGGCAAGAAAAAAATCTGTTGCAATGGTTGATCGTAAGCATCGTGGCGGTCCCAGCCGGTTAGCTCTTGAGCAACTTTATTCAGTGTCAGAACGCGGCCATGCAGATCGGTACTGATCACGGCATCACCGATCGAACTCAGTGTCGTTTCCGCTCTTTCTTTCTCGGTCGCCAGCTCTGTTTGACTCTGCTGTAGCGATGCCAGATGTGTCTGAACTTCTTCTGCCATGCTATTGAAGGTAGTGGCCAGCGCGCGAGCCTCGGTGTTGCCGACGACCTCCATCCGGACTGAGTGTTCACCGAGGCGAAATCGATTGCTGGCATTTGCCAGCCGGCGCAGGGTTTGTCCGGTGGAATGTAAAATCAATCCAAGAAAAAAATACACGGCGATGATCAAGCCCAATGATATTTTTAATTGTGTTTTGACTTTGTTCCAGATACGGGTACTGGAAGGGCGGGTGGTCGTCTGTAGTTGGAAGGTGGCTGTTTCGCCGTTGCTGAGAGGAATTTGTTGTGTCACCATTTCCACAGTGAGGGGCAGGCGTCGGATAAACCACTCGGGTGCGTCGTTGGGGCTTAAATGCTGTTCCGTTGCCTGGATGATTTGTTGTCCGTACTGCCAGCTGAGTTCGCCGATTTCCTGACTGCTGCTGACTTCCTGTTGCAATAATTGACGTATGCGGGAGGCATCTGCCTGATCAGACAAGCGACTGAGCACCGGTGGCAGAAAGTGTTGTAATTGACGTAATTCGGTACCGGCACGCTGGCGGGCATCACCGGTTTCTGACTCAATCATCAGGCTGTAGCGTATACAGCCGACAAGGACGATCATCACAGATGCCGGAATGAAAAGTCTTGTATAGACTTTGGGCTTAGACCAGCTTAGCAAGAATTTTTGTAATGTATGCACAAGTTCAACAAAGATATCCAGTGAGTGTTTCACAAAAAAAGACCATCACAGACGCATTTGATGGTTAATTTATCATGATATTGCTATTAATTTTAACCGGAACAAATACGCTTGTTCTCTAAAATAGTTGATTTCAGGGAAATGTTTACTGAAAGTGTCTTTTTTTTAAACCCTCTTTGTATTAAGCGAAGTACATCAAATACCAGTTTTCTTCTTCTTTTCCGATGACAAAAAAAGAGTTCCTGACGTGTTTTATTCGATACTCTGCGCTCAGTGTCAAAGCAATTCCGTCAGAACAGACGGCATGACCTACAATACGGGCATTGCTACTGCCATTGATGGAGTTATTCATCAATTCGTGAGTTGTTTGTGTTGTGATCCGCTTCGCTCTTGGTGTCTTTCATGTGCATCATCAGATGCCGGATCAAATGCATCAACACCGAAGCCGGATTTTTGCCACCATCCGGCTCACGGCACATTTTTTCACCTGCTTTACAGAAACGAATAAGAAAAATCCCATGTCCGACCCTACTGCGTTCAGTTCCCTTCCTTTATCTGCCGCCATTCTTTCCAATCTGGAGAGTCTGGGATATACCACCATGACGGCGATTCAGGCTGCCAGCTTGCCTATCGTCCTGCAACAGCGGGATCTGATTGCACAAGCCAAGACCGGCAGTGGTAAAACTGCAGCATTTGGTCTTGGTATATTAGCCAAGCTGAATCCGACTTATTTTGCGGTACAGGGGCTGGTGATTTGTCCGACGCGGGAACTGGCCGATCAGGTTGCCAATGAATTGCGTCGTCTTGCCAGAGCCATTGAGAATGTGAAAATTCTGACCTTGTGCGGTGGTACTGCCATGCGTCCGCAGATTGCTTCTCTGGAGCATGGGGCGCATATCGTTGTTGGCACGCCGGGGCGTTTGATTGATCACATCAGTCGTGGCACGATTAATCTCAATACCGTGCAGACGCTGGTACTGGATGAAGCAGATCGCATGGTAGATATGGGCTTTTATGACGATATTTACGACATTGTTGCCGCGTGTTCGCCACGCCGCCAGACTTTGCTGTTTTCAGCCACTTACCCGGATAATATTCGTAAAGCCAGTGAGCAATTGTTGCGCGATCCTGAAGAAATCAAGGTGGAATCCCAGCATGCGGCGAATCATATAGAGCAGTTGTTTTATCTGGTCAGCCCCGAGGCACGCAACCAGGCGGTAGCGCGGC
Source organism: Undibacterium sp. SXout7W (assembly GCF_049339385.1). NCBI lineage: Bacteria > Pseudomonadati > Pseudomonadota > Betaproteobacteria > Burkholderiales > Oxalobacteraceae > Undibacterium > Undibacterium sp. SXout7W. The sequence continues at coordinate 220,809 of NZ_JBMPPF010000002.1, forward strand.
TGTTGCATCACTATCAGCCTGTATCAACGATCGCATTTTGCAATACAAAAATTCACTGCCGGGAACTCACCGAAGAATTGCAGGCACAAGGTATCAGCGCGCTGGCGTTGCACGGTGATCTTGAGCAGCGTGACCGGGACGAAGTGCTTATCCGCTTTGCCAACCAAAGTTGTTCCGTGTTAGTTGCTACGGATGTGGCAGCCCGTGGTCTGGATATTCAGACATTAGGCGCGGTAATTAATGTTGACGTCTCGAAAGATACGGAAGTGCATATTCACCGGATTGGGCGTACTGGCCGTGCGGGCGAGAAAGGCCTCGCTCTGAGTCTGGCAACGTCCAATGAGAAAAAATGGGTTCGCCTGATCGAGGAATATCAGGGGGAACCTGTGCAATGGGCAGATTTCAGTACGATAGAAGAAGCGCCTGAGCAGACGCTGGAGGCACCGATGATGACCGCCTGCATCATGGGCGGCAAAAAAGATAAATTACGTCCCGGTGATTTGCTTGGTGCCCTGACGGCTGATCTCGGATTAAAAAAAGAACAGGTCGGTAAAATTAATGTCTCTGAATTCGTCACCTATGTCGCGCTTGACCGGCATATTGCCATCAAGACGATAGACCGACTCAGCCGCACCAATATCAAAGGGCGGCAGTTCAGAATGCGTGTGATTGATTAATGTGATTGATGTATGACTGAATTGCTGGCAGCGGAGACAGGTGCTGTCAGCGCACCAGCAGTTGTTGCTGTATTGATTCGAGTAAGGCACTGCGGCGGCGATATTCACTGCGCTTGTTGGAAGGGCGGCTTTCTATCGGTTTTTGTTCGCCGTACAGAGGCAGATCAAAGTTGCCGCGGTTGTTGACGGTAGCGCCCGCCAGCAGCCAGAGTTGATCATATTCCGCATGAATGTTTTTTTTCAGGCGATAGCGCCATGCACCATAGATGTGGTTGAGCTTGCTGATGCACTCAATATGGCTGCAATCCATTTGCTGAGCAATACCGCGCAGTGCCTCGATCAGCAATAAGCGAGGCTGTATGCCATGCAGGGAGTGCGTGGCTTTTCTCAGCATGTCACGACAGCAATGCTTCGATGATTGTATGCCACCCACTTTGATGACGGTTTGTTGCCCTTGTCTGAGCATCGTGAATGTCAGATACAGCAGTGTTTGCCCGTCAAAATTCAGCGCCAGCGTAATGCCACCTTCACGCTTAAACGCACTGTCACGCAGCATGATCAGAGAACATGGTTCTCCGTGTTTACCTTCAAACTTGCAGAGTTGAACCCGATTACCACTCATGACATCGCCAGTCTGGCGGCTGCCCAGCAATGTCGGCAGCAATTCAAAATGCCCTTTCAGCAAACGTACACGATGCCGGGCACAGATATTTTTATCAAAAAAAGGCCGGTGTATCGCTTCGATCAGCCCGGGCTCTGCATGAGCAACATCATGCAGATAACTATTACGCAAAAAACGAAACCACGAGGCACTGGCACGGAAATGCAATAGCGTGCGCAACAGGAATTTACCTTGCTGTCGCAAATCTGCTTTGTGTGATTGATTCATCACCTGATATGCCCAGCCGACATCCGCCACAAGATGTGCGGCAGATCTTGTGGGCTGGTGAAGTGGTGCAGGTTTGCGATATGTAGCACCCTGCGTCAGGTTTTGATCAAAAAATAACACTGTAAGCTGGTTGTTTGTAACGTAATGTTGCGCATTGTAACCCAATGCGGTAGCAAAAAATCGTTAGTTCTGTAAGGCCGGGTATGTGAGGTAATTTTTTCTGAAGCGGCATCATGGCGAGCGCTATCGCGTGATTGCTTGGTGGTGGTCGAAAATCTTGCTGACTAAGGTGTAAAACGCGTTTCAGAGGGGGCATGACACGGCGTGGATATTGCCAGACTGGTATTGTTTCTGTAAATGTAAATAATTGTTAAATATATTGCAGTCATTCATTTAATGTGAGAATGACATGCCCGATTGTGCAACCGTGCTTCAATAACGCTTACATGTCATGTTTCTACGTAACTAGAGGCAACTCGAAGTAGTTCGAATAAATCAAGTAACATTAGCCCTTCTGCCACGACTGATCCGGGCTGAAGGGCTGATGTAGGGATGGCCTGAGAGGGTAGAGAGGTAGAGATGGGGGGAGTTGATTGTCAGGCAGTCTCAGTGTTATCCCAGATTATCGGCGGCAAAGCCCCAGTTGATGAGCTTGTCCAGCGCTGCATTGACATAATCGGCACGACGGTTCTGGTAGTCGAGATAGTATGCATGCTCCCAGACATCAATCGTGAGCAGCGGTTTTAGCCCTTTGGTTTGCGGCACATCGGCATTACCGGTTTTCACGACCTTCAGCTTATCGCCATCGAGTACCAGCCAAGCCCAACCACTGCCAAACTGACTCAGTGCTGCAGCGGCAAATTCTTTTTTCAGCGCTTCTACGCTGCCAAACGACGCTTCAATTTTTTGCTTTAATGCCAGTGGCGGTACGCCGCCGCCATTCGGTTTCAGACTGTTCCAGTAAAAACTGTGATTCCAGATTTGCGCCGCATTATTGAACACCACCGCCTTATCGGCCTGATTCGCGGTGGTCATGATGAGTTTTTCCAGTGACAACTCTGCCAGTTCATTGCCGGTCAGCATGCGGTTCAGATTATCCACATACCCTTTGTGGTGCTTGCCATAGTGAAAACCCATGGTCTGGGCGGAGATCACCGGACCCAGCGCGTTTTCTGCATAAGGCAAAGGTGGCAAGGTATGGATGGTGGCGGCTTCCGTGCGCCCCGCAAATCCACCGAATGCCAACAACGTCGCGGCACCAGCAGCAGTGCCAAAAAAATGGCGGCGACTCTGAGAATGGTGAGAATCGGAGAGAATATCTTGTTGACTCATGATAGGTGTCCTTTTTGATGTAGCGAAATGGCTGCAAGGGTTTGGCTGACAATATGAGGGTGATGCCATCGGGTGGATATTGTCACGCCACCCTTGATGCGATTGAGCAATAGCGAACTCAGGTCCATAGCGTGAGTTTATTACCTTCTTTGTCGGTGAAAGCACCTGCGATGATCATGATGAAATCAATCAGTGCCCATATTCCAAATCCACCGATGGTCAGTAATTGCAGAATTCCCGTTCCAACTTTGCCGACATAGAAACGATGTACTCCCAGAAAGCCGAAAAAAAAGCACAGCAGCATCGCAGGCAGAATACGTTTATCTGTATTGCTGACGGGCGTTTGCACAGCGCCGCAGCCAGGGCAGTATTGAGCACTTTGATGCATCTGTTTGCCACAAACACGGCAATATTGCATCTGAAATTGGGGAGACTGATCCATGCTTGTCCTCTTGTGCATGCAGAAATCGTACAGAAGTTAAACGTCCAATAAGGATGATATTGGCATGCTTTTCATCTCCATGTTGAGATTTTTATACAGTCGCGAGTGACCCAAGTACATACCTGTACGCGCTACGGCGCGACAAGACACGTTTGCAAAGAAAATACTGTTGTCAGATTTCATGTTTATGATGTCATTCATGCGTATTGCATGTCAGTCAGCACCAATGTGGGATGCTGACTGTTTTACAATACTGATTCATATTCAGTTCAGGAATTCAGATGGTGTTAGATAATTTGTCGTATGGTTCAGACCACTCTGGCCTGATTTGTGGTTATGTTTTTGAGCGTAGTCAGCCGGGTAAGTTGCTGCATACCCGCGACGTGCTGGATTGGCTGCATCAGCACAGAGATGAACGTCAGCATTCATTTATCTGGCTGCATTTCAATCTCTCGAATGTGGCGACAGAAAAATGGCTGCACGAGCATGCCAACTTACCCGAAGAATTCTTTGAAACCCTGCATGAGGGCTCACGCTCCACCCGCATTGAACACGCTGATCACAGCCTGATTGCCGTGGTGAATGATGTCTTGCACGACTTCGCGTTTGAAGCATCTGATATTGCTACTCTATGGCTGAACGTGACCGGAAACGTCATGATCAGTGCCAGAAGAAAGCCCCTGCAATCCGTCGATCGTTTGCGGAATGCCGTCAATCATGGAGAAGTGTTCCACTCGCCGACTGAATTACTCACCCATCTGCTGCGTGATCAGGCCGATGTGCTGATCGGGATTGTGCGGAATGTGATCAAAAAAATCGATGATATTGAAGATCATTTGTTAGCGGACAGACTCAATCACAAGCGGGCCAATCTGGGTGAGTTACGACGGGTGCTGGTTCGTCTGCAACGATTACTGGCGCCGGAGCCTGCCGCCTTGTTCCGTCTGTTACAGCGACCACCGATCTGGGTTGAAGAGCGTGATATTCAGGAATTGCGGCAATCGACTGAGGAATTTGCGGTCGTACTCAGCGATATGGCATCACTGCAGGAACGAATTAAGTTGCTGCAGGAAGAAATTGCCGCCAGTGTGAACGAACAAAATAACCGCTCTTTGTATGTATTGACGATCGTCACCGTGCTGGCGCTGCCTATTAATATCATCGCTGGTTTGCTGGGGATGAATGTTGGCGGCATTCCTTTGGCGCAGCACGAATACGGCTTCTGGATCATCGTTGCGATTGTTGCGACCTTTACCGTCATTGCTGGCCGGCTGGCATTCCGGAAAAACAGACAAGACTGACGGAAGTTTCTTCAGGCCTGATTGCCCGCCAATATGGCGATGTTGTACGCCGTTGAAAAATTCCCGTACGAGAAAGACTTATACATAATGAATTACCCCGGTCAGGTGCATAGCGTCGCATGGCCGATTTTGCATAAGTCCTATGAAATACCGTTGTTGTACTAATGATATGGCGATTCTGGTGAAAACCTGTTGTACCATTCGAAAGTAATGGTTTTTTCACTCAATGCATGTTAAAAATACAACTTCACCAACCTCCACTGCAACGCCTGTTTCCAGAAAGCGGGTTCCATGACTGACATTCACACGCAGTTTATCGACGTGGCGCAATTGCGCATTGGGATGTTTATTTATCTCGATATGGGATGGATGGATCATCCATTTCCAGTCAGCAATTTTAAAATCAGCAGTCAATCTCAAATTGAAACTTTGCAGTCTCTGGGGCTGGAACAGATTCGTTACGCGCCGGATAAAAGTACGCCAGAATCACAAGACGCTTCTGACCCCACCGGCAAGAATGCCGATAAAACCGTTGTCAGCATTGTGCCTGAGTCCGCCGCCTCTATTGCCGCACGTCAGCGCAAGGAATTGCTGGCGGATCAGCAGGCCAGTCTTCAAATCTGTGAGCGGCAATTTAGTCATGCTGCGCAGACATTTAAAAATGTCACGGACATTATTCACGCGCAGCCTGCACAGGCCAAGGAGTTGACAGAGCAACTGATACAAGGTTTTCTGGGGCAGGTTCTGGGGGAAGAAGAGGCGGCTATCCGCTTGCTGTCAGAAAAGGCAGGTGAAAAAACCTCACTGCATTCCATGAATGTGACGGTAATTTCCTTGTTGCTGGGAAAGGCTTTGCAGCTTGGTAAAGCAGAAATGCTGGAACTGGGTGTGGGCGCGATGTTGCACGACATTGGCAAAATTGAATTGCCGGACAGATTGCGCTGGCTCGACGATCACTTTACGGTATCTGAAAAGCAGCTATATAACGAACATGTGATGCATGGTGTGAATCTGGCCCGAAAAATGAATTTGTCGCCGAATACCATGCTGCTGATTGCACAACATCATGAACATGCTGACGCCAGCGGCTATCCTAGTCGTGTGCCTGGTGAAAAAATCTCTCCCATCAGTCGTATTGTGGCCTTGGTAAATCAGTACGATAATTTATGCAATCCCTCTAACCCGGCACTGGCAATTACTCCGCATGAAGCCTTGTCGCAAATTTTTACGCAATATAAGCCACGCTTTCATGTGCCGACGCTGACCGCGTTTATCCGCATGATGGGAATTTACCCACCCGGGTCCGTGGTACAACTGACAGATGAGCGATATGCTCTGGTCGTTTCTGTGAATTCGGCACGTCCGATCAAGCCAAAAGTGGTGATTCACCAGCCATCAATCCCTCGGGAAGAAGCGCTGGTGATTAATCTGGAATATGAAAAAACGCTGTCGATACAGCGCAGCCTGAAACCTTTACAGTTACCCAAAGCGGCCTATGATTATTTATCGCCGCGCAAACGACTGTGCTACTTTTTTGAGCGCGGACTGGAAGCAGAAACCGATACCGATGACGGAGGTTCACTGTGAAACCACATCAATGGCAGGCATTGATTGAAGGTATGCTGGAAGCGGTTATTCTGGTCGATCCGATTCCCTTGCGTATCATGGCTGCCAACCGCACTGCACATCTGCTGTTGCAAGTACCTGAAGGAAGTTTGACGGGGAAGGCCATTGTTGATCTGTTAGCTGCGCCAGAAGATGTGTTTTTTTGGGAAGATGTCGCAGCGGGTTTATCTGAAAATATTTATTCTGAGACTTTATTGCAGCGTTCGGATAAATCCATCGTTCAGGTGCAGCGTCGTGTCAGTCTGGTGCGTATCGGTAACGATAGTTCGATCTTTGTGGTGGCGATCAGCGACAACACCAATCAGCGTCGTGTTGAGCATGAGCTGGAAAAATTGATCGCCGAATTGCGTGCCACACTGGAATCAACAGCGGACGGCATTCTGGTCACTAATCTTGATGGTGCCATTCGCAGTTATAACCATCTGTTCGCCGAATTATGGGGATTGCCATCTGATTTGCTGACACAACGGGACGATGGCGCAATCTATGCGTGGATGGATAAATGCATGGTTGATGCCGATCATTACAGCGAACGTCTGAGCATCATCACCCGTTCTCCGCTGATGGAGGCAACCGATGTGCTGGTACTGCGTTCCGGCAAAATTCTGGAGCGGGTCACGTTGCCGCAATATGCGCGTGGACGTCCTATCGGCAGAGTGTATTCTTACCGTGATATCACCCAAAGGCTGGCAGACGAAGCGCGCCTGCAACTGGCAGCCAAGGTATTTGAATCCAGCACGGATGCAATTTTCATCACCGATGCTGAGCAGAAAATCATTACCACGAATCCCAGTTTTGAACGCCTCAGCAGTTATACCGAAGAAGAAATGCTGGGCAAGACAGCAAAAGATTTTTTCAGTAATGAAAACAATGCCGTACAAGTGAATCATTTGCTGGCAGAGCTGGAGGAGAAGGGATATTGGGAAGGCGAGCTGTGGAATCATCGCAAGAACGGGCATGCTTATCTGTGCATGATTTCGCTGGTGCGGGTGCAGGATGACAAAGGCGAAACTATCCACTACATCGGTTTTTTCAAAGACCGGACTGAAACCCACGCTGCTAAACAAAGAATCGAAGAGCTGGCATTTTCGGATGTGTTGACTGGCTTACCCAACCGTTTGTTGCTGTCTGAGCGCATCAAGCAATCCATCACCATCGCCAGCCGCCAGCACGCCACCTTTGCCCTGCTTTTTCTCGATCTTGATCACTTCAAGCAAATCAACGATTCACTCGGTCATCCTTTTGGTGACAGGGTGCTGCTGGAAGTGACTGAGCGTCTTAAAAAATGTATACGCCAGGTCGATACCGCAGCGCGTCTTGGTGGTGATGAATTTGTGTTGTTGTTACATGAAGCGAGCGCAGACGGTGCGGAAGTCTGCGCTCGGCGTGTTCTGGAAGAATTGTCTCTGCCTTTCTGTCTGGATGGCATGAATTTCACTGTCACTGCCAGTATCGGTATTGCCTTATATCCGGAAGACGGAATGAACATGGCAGACCTGATCAAAAATGCAGACAGTGCGATGTATCACGTCAAGGAACGTGGGCGTTCTGGCTTCCGTTTTTATCAACGCCAGATGAATATCGGATTATTGTCCAGAATGAAGCTTGATCACGCTATGCGGCAGGCGCTGGAGCATCAGCAATTCCGTTTGCATTATCAACCTCTGATTGATTTGGAAACGAATTCTGTGATTGGTGCTGAGGCATTGCTGCGCTGGCACGATGCCGATCTCGGCGAAATCAGCCCGGCGCAGTTTATTCCGGTAGCAGAAGCATCTGGTGTGATTGTGCAGATTGGTCAATGGGTATTGCAGACCGCGATACGCCAGGCGGCATTGTGGAAACAGCAGGGGTACGTGCTCAGGGTATCGATTAATGTCTCGGCGTTACAATTTCAACAGGCGAATTTTGTGGATAGTGTGGCGGAAGCCCTCAGTATGCATGCCTTGGATGCGAATTGTATTGAGCTGGAATTGACAGAATCGATACTGATACGTGATGTCGAAGAAGCATTTAAAAAGCTGGAATCGCTGGCAGCACTGGGCGTCACTTTATCTATTGATGATTTTGGTACCGGTTATTCGAGCCTGAGTTATTTGAAACGTTTTCCGATCAATAAATTAAAAATTGATCGTTCTTTTATCGACGAGCTGCCGGACGATGAAAGCGATGTTGCGATTGTGACCGCGATCATTCATCTGGCACATGCGTTGAAGTTACGAGTCATCGCCGAAGGTGTGGAAACCGGCCAGCAACGCGAGTTTTTGCACAACATGCAATGCGATGAATTGCAGGGATTTTTGTATTCTCCTGCCTTGGCGGCAGAAGAATTTGAGCAATATTTTCTCTCCGTTAATCAGGAATGGGCGTGCCATAAACGCGTGTCGTCGTGAATTTCTGCAATCTGTTCAGCCGTTAATGCATTGCTGACCAGATCACGACTATCAAAAGACATGATGCCGGCATGCAGGCTGGCTTGTAGCATGTACCGATAGCCGCGCAACAGATTGGTTTCAACGCCCTCACCATGCAGGTAATGCAAACCAATCTGAAACTGTGCGGCAGAGAGTCCATGATCGGCTGCCTGTTGCAGCCAGTAAAAGGATTTCGTCGCGTCTTTATTGACACCAGTCCCGCTGGCGTAGAGTAAACCTAAATGGTATTGCGCACTGCTGTTGGCTTGTCTGGCAGCCTGTTGATACCAGTAAGCTGCGGCTTCAGCGTTGTGTGCGGCGTTGTGTGTGATATCGGAACTGTTTTCGTACAGATAACCCAGCGCCAGTTGCGCGGCGGGCATGCCTTGCTGGGCGGCCTGCCGGAACAAGCTCAAGGCATGCTCCTCATCTCTGTCGATATCTTCGCTGGTCAGATAAATCAGCCCCAGATTGGTTTGTGCTCCGGCGTGTCCCTGTATGGCAGCCTGACCCAGCCAGTAGATCGCTTCATCCAGACTGTATTCCGCGCTGTCGTCTTCCAGTATTGCCAGCGCCAGAGTATTTTGTGCTTCGGCGTTGCCTTGCAGCGCTAATTGCCGTAATTCAAGCAGATGATCACTGACCTGGCTATCGCCCAGAGCCACCGCGCAGGACGCTAGCACCGCCAGCGCTACCAACAGATGTCGCCAGTGTTTCATGATACCTCCGTCAGTTGTTTCGATCTATTGCTCATCGTACCCACGTCTTGGTCCTGAGATATGTCGCTACTGTTGATTTCAGTAACAAAATGTAGGTGCTGAACTGGCAAGCCTGCACAACACAAGGTAAACTGCGTCACCGGTTTTTACATCTGCTCACAAGAAAGGCTCTTCCCGTGACCGCTGCACCGATCAAAAAACTTCGTATAGGTTTGATTGCCAACCGTTCTCATCAGGACGCCCAGTATTCTGCTTTGGTACAGTTATTACGAGGCGCCGCTGACGCATTGGCGCATCTGCAAGTGGAACTGGTGGTCGTGGGGCGTACCTTGGATGCCATTGCCACGCATGGCCTGATGGCACTGTGTCCACAGGTTGAACGTTTTCCTTATGGTCGTGATGGCGGTCTCATGAAACTGGTGTCACGTGTGGTGGATACCGATCCCGCACGGGCGGTGGATGCAGTGATTTATCTGATTGATCCGGTTGATCCTTCATCCGTGTTTCCTGAGGCAGCCGCCTTGAAGCGCCAGTGCGTGATTCATCGCAAACCGTTTCTATCCACATTGGCCAGTGCCCTGGAATGGCTGGAAATCGAAGCCGTGGCAGCCGGTGCGGTACCGAATGCAGCACTGAATGCCAGTTTTCATACTCAGCAGGAAGGCATTGCGCTGATTGCGCACGATGCGATGAAAACCAGAATGCTGGAGCTGGCCGAAAAGCATTTTGATTTGCTTGATCGCTTTTCTTTTCGTTATGCGACAGGAACAACGGGTGGCTTGCTGAATCAGCTGGCGCAAAAAATCAAAGGTGTGGATGCAGGACGTAACTGGGTTAAACCTTTTTTGTCCGGGCCACTCGGAGGTGATGCGCAATTGGCAGAACTGGTACTGGATCGACAAATCCGCCGCATCCTGTTTCTGGAAGATCCCCATGTGGCACGTCAGCATGAAGCCGATATTCAATTGCTGGAAAGAGCCGCACGTACAGTCACCGATTTTTCTCAGGTGATTAGCGAAGTGAACGGCGCTGACCGCTGGATGCAATTGCTGTCGCGACGTATGGCTTTACAGGCCTGATAGAAATGTTGATTTCTACATTTTTCAGGATACTTGATCAGGACACGATATGACTCGCAGATATTCAGACATGAACCAGCATGACGCTTTGTACAAGGTCGCGCGCGCTTATCCCGGCGGGTTGGAGGCACTGGCAGCGCGCATGCAGATTTCGGTCAATGTCCTTCGCAATAAACTCGCTCCCGGGATTGAAACCCACTACCCTTCATTTGAGGAGTTGTCCCAGATTATCGAACACTGTCAGCAGGCTGGCGTCAAGGATGCCCATTTGCCGCTGCACGCGTTACTGAGCAGGCATGGTATGGCGGCGTTTATTGTTCCCGAGCCGGAGATTACCAGTGGTGATGATTTATCGCAGACAGTGTGTCGTGTCATGAGTCGTGTCGGCGATGTAGCGGAGGCAGTCTCGACCGCATTGCTGGATGGTGTGATTACCGATGTGGAAGCAGATCTGATCGAGCGCGAATTTCAGAGTGCACTGACGGTGCTGGGTGAGTGGCGTGCCAGAATCCGCGCCCATCGCCATCAACAGGAATAAACACTCAACACAGAAAAGGCGTCTGATTTAAAATAGGGGCTCTTCTGATGTTCCGCTGCCCCATGTCTACTGATCCCGCTCCCCTTCATGCTGATGCGCCTCTGGCGCGTCCTGAGTCCCTGACTGATTTATTTTTCTCGTTCACCTGGCTGGCTCTGCAAGGTTTTGGCGGGGTTATGGCGATCGTACAAAACGAGATCGTCGAACGAAAACGCTGGCTGTCGCCTGAAGAATTTCTGGAAGACTGGGCAGTTGCCCAGATTATGCCGGGACCGAACGTCATGAACCTGTCGATGATGCTCGGTAGCCGTTATTTTGGCCTGGCCGGTGCGTTGACGGCGCTGGCGGGAATGCTGGCCTTACCGTTGGTGATTGTCGTCGGCTTGGCACTGTTGTACGGCGAATTTGCCTCTCATCCCGGTGTGGCAGGCGCTTTGCGCGGCATGAGTGCCGTGACTGCCGGGCTGATTATTGCCTCCGGTCTGAAACTGGCTCCAGCGTTGAAATACCATCCGCTGGGATGGCGCTCGGCAGTCATGCTCAGTATTCTCTGTTTCATTTGTGTTGGTCTGTTGCGTTTGCCATTGGCCTATGTATTGTTCGGGCTCGGTGGCCTGGCTTGTGTCTGGACTTACAGAAAGCTGCGTTCATGAGCGTTGAACATTTGCCAGTGATACAACTGACCTTGGATTGGACTGACTGGTTGCAGCTATGGTTGCATTACATGATGCTGTCCTTATTATCCGTTGGTGGTGCAATTTCGACCTTACCTGACATGCATCGTTATCTGGTTGATCACCAGCATTGGCTCAGTGATGCACAATTTAATGCTTCACTGGCGATTGCGCAGGCTGCACCGGGGCCGAATGTGCTGTTTGTCGGGTTGATGGGCTGGAACGTCGGAATGAATGCCGGCAACATCTGGACCGGCCTGTTTGGCATGATGATTACGATGACCGGGATCTTGTTGCCCAGCGCGACGCTGACATATAGCGCCGCCCGTTGGGGGCACAGGAATCGCGAGTTGTTATCGGTACGCAGTTTTAAATTGGGCATGGCACCGATTGTGATTGGTCTGCTGGTAGCGACGGGCTGGATTATGGCAGCATCGCATCACGAGGTATCACGCGACTGGCCATTATGGGTATTGACTGCCGTTTGTACGCTACTGGTCTGGCGCACCCGCATTCATCTGTTATGGCTGCTGGCTGCTGGTGCTGTCATGGGCGTGATGGGAATGGTCTGAAGCAGATACAGGCAGCTTATTCACATCGCAGTGGCAGTATCAGCATCAGGAGTTACGCAAGACGGCTCTGGCGACGTGCTGGCTCCAAGCTCGTACCGCCTGTCGACTTGCTTTGCCGGGACAATGTTGGGTTAGTCCTCCGTATTATTTTGTTGAAATATCAATATCAGATCAGCCGTCAACATTTGTTACAGGTGATAAGCGGACTTTGAGGTATGCTTGCCAGCTTAAAATTCTGCCAAACCTGACCGTAGCCTATGAAGTTGAGCATAGAAGCACCTGAAAACGAAGTCGCCTTGCCGGGCGAGGTGCATTTGCATATCCGCTTTCGCCCTGCTAATTTCTTCGGCATCGTACTGGTTATTTTGCTCCATGCAGTGCTGCTTTATTTCATTTTGCATATGCATGCGCCAACAAAACAAGGTGACAATGCCGGGACGCCAAATCCCATCGTGCTGATGATTGATAAGGCCACGGTGAAGAAAATGGCAGCGGCAGAAACCAAAAAAAGCCAACCTAAGCCCCCACCTCCTATTCCGCATACCAAGAAATCGATTACTCCGCCTGTCATTCCACCGGTCGTGGCGACTCAGTCACCGGTGGTACAGCCGCCTCCGGTGGCCGAAGCACCGCAGCAAGATATGATGAGCATGCTCAATGCTGCCCGGGCACGTCGTCAGGTCAGCGAGCAGGAAGCGGCGCAGGAAAACGAGAGCAGTCGTCAGGCTGGCCGTGGTATGAGTCCGCAGGAAGTGGCAGAGGCCAATGTGCGCAGTAGTATGCAGCAGGCTGCGGGGCGCGATGGCACCAACGGTGTATTTCAGGTACTGAGCAAAAGTACCCGTATGGCCACATTCTCTTTCAATGGCTGGCGACCGAATTCTAATAACCGCTGGAGACAGGTCATCGAAGTCGATGCCGGTTTGGGTGGCAATGTTGAGTTGGCCATCGTACGCCGTATGATAGAGCTGATTCGCTCCCATTATCAGGGTGACTTCCAGTGGGAATCACGACGTCTGGGGCAAGTCAGAACATTGTCCGCCAGACCCCAGGATCAGAGCGAGCTGGAAGCCTTTTTGTTAAAAGAGTTTTTTAGTTAAAGTATGTTCTGTTGAGACATTCCTTTTTGGGATGCCTTCACTCTGGCGGTCATTCGTCGTACCAGCGCGTTGAACCAGCTGGCATAAGGCTTTCCAACTGCGATGGCATTGCCGAAGCCAGTTTTTGTCATTTTCCTCTATTCTGATGTTACAACTGGAGTGTGCTTCCAGCTGTAACCAGCCACTGTCTGCGATCAGATAATAGTCTTCCTGCGATAGCCGCAGAGTAGTCGGGACAGCGAATCCATCCGTTGTACAGATGGTTCTGTTGATCGTCAATGTACCTGATGCCAGATACAAGAAACTGCCAGCACTGGCATGCCAGTCGTAACGCTGCCCCGCTTGCAAGGTTTTCACACTGCTGTTGCTGCTTTTGCTGGTGTCAGTGAGGTTGGCGGTGTTGTTGATTCTGTTCATGCTGTTTCTCCTTTGGTACCTGCGCTGGCGATATAAATGAATGAGAACAAACGGATGAGAACAAACCGATGGGGCGCAGGTGTTACCACAGCATAAGCATTGTTGATGTGCGCAGACAGACACAGAATGTCGGCTTCTGTATCGTATCAAACACGAATTTTTGCATCTGTTATCGTCAGTATTATGTTCAACTGTATCTGTTCGTCTTCGGCCCGAACAGAGATGATCAATTCCTGTGTTTTCAGGCACAGACTTCTGACAGGTGATTTTGATGCATACCCAGACTCCAGCGTTGTACCGGCAATTGTCGGCACATTATCTGAGCGCGATACAAACCGGTACCTTGGCCACCGGTGACCGCATGCCATCGGTTCGTAAGCTGATGCAGATACATCACGTCAGCCTATCGACCGCCCTGCAATGTTACCGTCAGCTTGAAATGGAAGGCTGGCTGGAAGCCAGGCCACGTTCAGGCTATTTTGTCCGCCAGCCGCGTCGTTCGCGTCTGATTCCGGCGCAGGAGCCAAAGCCAATGGCGCGTATCGATCCGGCACAATATGTTGGCATTCATGAGCGGGTATCAGCGATCATTGCCAAAGGTCAGCGTGCCGTCAGCGTCAACCTTGCGCGCGCCACCGGTGCTGCTGAGCTTTATCCACATCAGGCCTTACGTCGTTTGGCGGGAAGTGTATTGCGTCAGCATCCCTATTTGCTGACGAAGGCGATTTCACCCGGTGGTAATGCTGAACTCAAAACCGTAGTGGCCAGACGTGCATTGAATGTCGGTATCAGTACCGTGGCAGAAGACGTGATTGTGACGAATGGTTGTATCGAAGCGCTGAACCTGGCCTTACGCGCTGTTGCGCAGGCAGGTGACGTCATTGCAGTGGAGTCGCCGACGTTTTACGGCTTATTGCAGGCGTTGGAAAGCCTGGGAATGAAAGCGCTGGAAATTCCAACCAGCCCCAGCACCGGCATATCGATCGAGGCGCTTGAGCTGGCGATACAAACGTATGCCAATATCAAGGCTGTCGTGGTAGTACCGCATTTACAGAATCCACTGGGCAGCATCATGCCCGACCAGCACAAACAACGCTTGCTGGCCTTATGCGAGGCACAGCAGATTCCATTGATTGAAGATGATTCTTACAGTGCGCTTGTGGACAGCGACAGCATACCGACAGCGATCAAACACTGGGATCGGACTGGCAACGTGATTTATTGCACGTCACTGCATAAAATTCTCGCTCCCGGAATGCGCATCGGCTGGATGCTTGCCGGACGCTGGCATGCCCGTGTCAACATGCTCAAATATGCGCAGACACGCTACAACGAAGAGCTGTCGCAGGCGATTGTGGCGGCGTTTATGCAATCGAGTAACTTTGACCGTCATCTGCGTCAACTACGCAGCACCTTGTCCAGGCAAAGAGAATCGATGGTAGAGGCAATTGCCACGTATTTTCCGGAAGGCACCCGGCTCAACCTGCCGAATGGCGGTATTTCTGTCTGGGTAGAGATGCCGCAGGCAGTATCCTCCATGACTGTATTTGATGCGGCACTGGAACGTGGCATTCTGGTTTCTCCGGGTTTGTTGTATTCCAATTCAAATCGTTTTGATCATTTTCTCCGCCTGAATTGCGGGACGACTCCTTCACCGCATCTGGACAAAGCCATGCGTACACTCGGGCGGCTGGTCACAGACTTACAAAATTAAATACGATTTTGTCATCCGAAAAAAAGGTGAGTTAACAGGCGCGTGTGGAAACCCACAATTGCCGGAATTTCTGCTGTTTTTCATAATGGGACTATCGACGGAAAAATGATTCCGCGTTGTTGAGCGTTGCTGTCTGGGCGCGCAGCACATCATTCCTATAACGGAGATTCAGGATGAACAAGCCCCCCTTTTACAAGTCTCTCTATTTCCAGGTCATCACCGCGATTATTCTTGGTGTCTTGCTTGGACATTACTATCCCGAATTCGGCGCCTCGTTGAAACCATTAGGCGACGGATTTATCAAACTCATCAAAATGATGATTGCACCGATTATTTTCTGTACCGTGGTGGTGGGTATCGCCGGTATGGAAGACATGAAAAAAGTCGGTAAAACCGGTGGCATGGCGCTGCTGTATTTTGAAATTGTCAGTACCTTGGCATTAATTGTCGGTCTGGTGATTGTCAACGTTGTACAGCCTGGAGCAGGTATGCATATTGATGTGCATACACTTGATACTAAAGGCATTGCTGCTTTTACCGCACCAGGTAAGATGCAGACAACGATAGAATTCGTGATGGCGATTATCCCGACGACAGTCGTGGATGCCTTTGCAAAAGGCGAAATCCTGCAAGTATTGCTGATCTCGGTATTTTTTGGTTTTGCTCTGCATCGCTTTGGTGGTCGCGGTACCTTGATTTTTGATTTCATCGAAAAAATGTCCCACGTCCTGTTCGTCATCGTCGGTTACATCATGAAGGTAGCTCCACTCGGTGCGTTTGGTGCGATGGCATTCACGATCGGTAAGTTCGGTATTGGTTCACTGTTGTCGTTGGGATATCTGATGGCGACTTTCTATGCAACCTGCCTGATCTTCATTTTTGTTGTTCTCGGAACGATCTCCAGACTGCACGGCTTCAGTGTCTGGAAGTTCATCAAATACATCAAAGAAGAATTGCTGATCGTATTAGGAACTTCTTCTTCTGAATCTGCCTTGCCTGGCATTATTGCTAAACTTGAAAAACTGGGCGTAAAAAAATCTGTGGTCGGTCTGGTGATTCCAACGGGTTATTCTTTTAATCTGGATGGCACGTCTATTTATCTGACAATGGCAGCAGTCTTCATTGCGCAGGCGACGGATACACCGATGACATTGGTACAACAGATCACCTTGCTGGCAGTATTGCTGCTGACATCCAAAGGTGCTGCGGGTATTACTGGTAGTGGTTTCATTGTGCTGGCAGCGACTTTGTCCGCAGTAGGCGGGATTCCGGTAGCAGGTCTGGCATTGATACTCGGCATTGATCGCTTTATGTCGGAAGCCCGCGCGTTGACCAATCTGGTCGGTAACGGTGTTGCAACCATCGTCGTTGGTAAGTGGGGAAATGACGTGGATATGGAGCAATTACATAAGCGTCTGAATAATGAAGTGACGGATGATGAAGAGGAGCTTCCTGTCTCTGTTTCCGGTCATCCAGCAGTTCATGCAGCACATTAATTGATGATCTGATACTCACGATATCAATCAAAAAAAGCGGACCATGTGTCCGCTTTTTTTATGTCATACCAAAAACGTTTATTGATTTCTGACCTTGATTAACAGATGTCGTGCCGCCAGAATCAATGCCAGCATTTGTACGCTGGCAGCCATGAAAAACGGTGCTCCCAGCCAGATACTCCCTGCAGGTTGATGGCTGACTCGTGCCAGAATGGAGGTTCCGGCCAGAGTAGCAGCCACGCTCATAATACTGGTCAGCGCGGATAAAGAACCCATCGCGACACCCTGAGAGCGAACATCCACTGCCCGTGAAAATATGGCCTGCATGGCCGGACCGGCAGCATATGCCAGTACATTGCATAAAATCAGGACGTACATCATCCAGCCCTGGCTCGCAAAGCCGTATAAGGTTAATGCGATGCAGGAAGAGCATAGTCCTGTCAGCACGGCTCTGGCATCACCGATTTTCTTGATATATGCGCCCAGAAATACACCCTGCATCAGTACGCTGGAGATGCCTACTAAAAATAAGGAGAGGCCATTTTGCAGCGGTGACCAGCCAAAACGCAATTCTGTAGAGAGCACCCAGGTTGTTTGCAAGGTGAACTGCGCAAACATACTGAGTGCATAGACCCACACCAGCGGGCCGACGCTATTCAGATGTGCCAGACCGCTCAGGCCTGCAAATGGGTTTGCCGAACTCAATGAAAAAGCCTTGCGGTGACTGAGTGGCAGTGATTCAGGTAAAGAAAAATAGCCGTAGGCCACGTTCATCAACGAGACGGCTGCGGCCAGATAAAACGGATAATGGATATGCATTTCACCCAGAATACCGCCGAGTACAGGGCCGCAGATAAATCCCAGACCAAACATCGCGCCGATTTTACCTAGCGCTTTACTGCGGTTTTCTGGCGATGAGACATCCGCAATATAGGCGTTTGCCACAGACAAGTTACCTGCCGTGACACCGCCAAACGCACGTACGACCAGCAACCAGAAAATACTGGTAGCCTGAGTCAGCATCAGAAAATTCATTCCCAGACCAAAGACGCAGGTCAGTAACACAGGACGCCGTCCATATCGGTCACTAAGCGCCCCGATAATGGGCGCGCAGAAAAATTGCATCACCCCATACATAGCGACAATGGCACCGTACCAGTAGGCTTGCATGTCTGCCTGTTGCGTAAATGAGCCAACCAGCCGGGGTAAGACCGGGATAATCAGGCCAATGCCTAAAATATCCAGAAATACCGTAATCAGCACAAAACGGACATTGGTGGCAGGTGGTGAAGCGGTGACATCATTCTTTGGTGAAGGCATATCGGCGAGCTTTCTGGCGGGATCGTAAAGGCTTGATAGTATATGATGCGCATAGAACACACGAGAACGAGTGCATGTATGGCCTTATTTGACCACTTCCTGATCATCGCCCTGCTGGTCGCAATCAGCGCTTTTTTTTCCATGGCAGAAATTTCCCTGGCGGCTGCCCGTAAAGTCAAATTGCAGGTGCTGGAAGCGGAGGGTGAAACCCGCGCTGCCAGAGTCTTGCAATTGCAGCAGGAGCCAGGACATTTCTTTACCGTTGTGCAAATTGGGCTGAATGGCGTTGCCATTCTTGGCGGTATTCTCGGAGAGCAAGCGCTGACACCTTATTTTGCCCGTTTGCTACATTCTCTTTTCGGCGACATCGCCTGGGTAGAGACCGTCAGTTTCCTGAGTTCTTTTTTATTTGTCACGTCGATTTTTATTCTGTTTGCCGATTTAATGCCTAAAAAACTGGCAATGATTGCGCCAGAGTCAGTTGCCATGCTGGTGGTGACGCCGATGTCGCTCTGCGTACGTGCTTTCAAGCCGCTGGTATGGGTATTTAACGGATTGTCGGAATTATTCTTCCGCATACTGCATTTACCGACTGCCCGCGATGAGCAGATCACCTCTGACGAAATTTATGCGATGGTCGATGCCGGCGCCGAAGCGGGTATCTTGCAGGCACGTGAACATCATATGATCGGTAATGTGTTTGAGTTGGAGAGCCGGACGGTGCCCAGTGCGATGTCGCAGCGTGACAGCATCGTGTTTTTTACGTTGCAGGATAGCGATGTGACAATACGGCAAAAAATTGCTGACCATCCGCATACCAAATTCCTGGTATGCGATGGACATATTGATAATGTGGTCGGCTATGTCGAATCCAAAGACATCCTTAAACGGGTGTTGACGAATCAGCCCTTTTCCAAGGTACAGGAGCTGTCATTGCGCACCGCGCTTGCCGTTCCGGACTCACTGACCCTATCGGATATGCTGGAGCAGTTCAAAGGCACACGTGAGGATTTTGCCGTCATTCTGAATGAATATGCGCTGGTGGTCGGTATCATCACGCTCAATGATGTCCTGAGTACGTTAATGGGGAATCTGGTGCATCCGTTTCTGGAAGATCAGATCGTTCAGCGTGACGCGGCTTCCTGGCTGATTGATGGTGCGACGACGATAGAAGACGTGTGCCGGGCGCTGGAGATAGATTCCTTGCCCGAGCAGGGCAGCTATGAGACTATTGCGGGCTTCATGATGACGATGCTGAAAAAAATCCCGAAACGGACTGACTACGTCATGGTAGGCTCGTATAAATTTGAAGTCGTCGATATCGATCATTATCGTATCGATCAACTGCTGGTGGTGCGCATGGATGCACCGCCCGCATCCCCCGGTGCATCCACCGGATAATGCAACAGGCAATCAACGCCGCCAGTGACAGACTGACGGCGTTTTCGTTTTTTACAGTACTTATAGAGCTTAAGGGCTTACAGGACTTACACACACCACAGCAGCGTGACCGTTTGTATCGTGACGATGGTGTATAGGTTCTTTTTTTCAGGAAGTTTCATGTCGCAAGCTTGTGGAGTAGATTTTGGTACATCAAATTCAACGGTCGGCTGGCACCGCGCGGATCAGCCTGCGCTGCTGACGCTGGAGCAGGATAAGGTCACCTTGCCTTCCGTCGTTTTTTTTAACGCAGAAGATGACGAGATCAGTTATGGCCGTGCCGCGCTGGCAAATTATCTGGCTGGATATGAAGGTCGTCTGATGCGGTCAATGAAAAGTCTGCTGGGTACCAGCCTGATCGATGGACAGACTGAAGTGCTGGGCAAATCTGTGCCGTTTCGTGGTCTTCTCGGACAGTTTATCGGCGAGCTGAAAAAGCGTGGCGAACGAGCTGCTTGCCAGAGTTTTGATTGCGCAGTATTTGGTCGCCCTGTGCATTTTGTGGATGACAACAGCAAGGCGGATCAACTTGCTCAGGATACTCTGGAAGAGATTGCCCATGCGGCAGGTTTTAAAGAGGTACAGTTCCAGTTTGAGCCGATCGCCGCTGCATTTGATTATGAATCCCGTATCAGTCAGGAAGAGCTGGTATTGATCGCCGATATCGGCGGTGGTACTTCCGATTTTTCTCTGGTGCGTCTGGCGCCGGAGCGCTCACATTTGCTGGATCGTCGTAATGATATTTTAGGCAATGGCGGTGTGCATATTGGTGGTACGGATTTTGATAAATATCTGAGTCTGACGCACATCATGCCTTTGCTGGGGTTGGGGGGCCGTCTGGCGAGCCAGATTGAAGTGCCTTCCAGTTACTACTTTAATCTGGCGACCTGGCACACGATCAATCTGGTGTACACCCAGAAAGTCTGGCGTGAATTACAGGATGTGTATCGTGATATCCAGAGCAGCGATGTACGTCAGCGTTTTGAACGTTTGCTCAATCTGGTGGAAGACAGGGATGGTCACTGGCTGGCGATTAAATCCGAAGAAGCCAAAATTTTATTATCTGATCAGGAATCGATACAGTTATCGCTTGAACGCCTGCGCAGCAAGCAGCCTTCAGCACCTTGTTCACTGATGCTGGATCAGGATGGATTGCAGCAGTCTATCGCTCATCTGAGCAGTGATATTGGTCGTGCCGTATCACAGGTATTGCAGACTGCAGGTGTTCGCCCGGAACAGGTAGACACCGTGTTTTTTACCGGTGGCTCCAGCGGAGTACGTAGCCTGCGTCAACAAATTGCAGCGATTGTGCCGGACGCACGGAAGGTCGAAGGAGACTTGTTCGGCAGCATTGGCGCAGGCCTCGGCCTGGATGCGGCACGTCGGTTTGCCTGATTTTTTGCTGTGATGTCATCGCGACTCTACGTTATACTGAGGTCATCAGATTTGTAGGCTTTCTCATTCGGAGGTTGCATGTCAGTTGATTGTGGCGATGATGATGCGTTATTGTTTGACGACGATGCTGAGCAGCCTGCTCCTCTCGCACCGCAAAACGCACGCACCTGGAAAATCGCTATCGTCGATGATGATGATGATGTTCACAGAACGACGTGTTTCGCTCTGGAATATGTGCAGATCCTGAATCGCCCTCTCGAATTTATCCACACCTATTCCAAAGAAGAAACCCGCCGGGTGTTTGCCGGCGAATCTGACATCGCGGTGATTTTGCTGGATGTGGTGATGGAAACCGAGCATGCAGGTCTGGAGCTGGTCAGTTATATCCGCGATGAATTGCAATGGCATGATACCCGCATTATTCTGCGTACCGGTCAGCCCGGATATGCACCGGAAGAAGATGCGATACGTGATTACGACATCAATGACTACAAAACAAAAAACGAACTGACACGCAAAAAACTGTTGACCGCGTTGACTGCTGCTGTCCGCTCGTATGAGCAGATTCGTACGATTGATGCGAGCCGTCGCGGCTTACATCAGATCATTTTATCCAGTGCCGCATTTACCTTTGATCATGGCATACAGGCGTTTGCTGCCGGCGTCATTACGCAGATCGCCGCATTATGCGGTGTGCCGCCCGAAGGTTTGTTATGCGCTCAGGGCGAGCTTGCAGAGCAAGGAAAATCCCCGCAAATATTTAATGTGATTGCGTCGGCAGGACGTTATAGCGAGCTGATGAATCGCACGATTGACGACATCCATGATGAGCGCATCCGCGATGCATTAAAGCATGTGCTGATCCGGGGGGAGTCTTTGTTTACCGAGCACAGTATGACCCTGTACTTTGCCGGGCGCTCCAATCGTCCGCTGGCAGCCTATATTGATCTTCCTTTTGCTCTTTCAGAAATCAATCATCATTTGCTCGAAGTATTTTGTTCGAATCTCGGTGTCTGTCTGGATAATCTGGGACTCATTAATCAACTGAAAAATCACGCTTATCGTGATCAGTTGCTCAAACTTCCTAACCGGCTGAAATTTATTGAGCAAATCGATCTGTTGTTACAACAAAAACAGTCAGACCAGATGGCTGTGTTGATTGATATTGATGATTTTGCCGAGATTAATGATGTACTTGGACATCACTATGGCGATCTTTTATTGCAGGCGGTGGCTGACCGGCTGCATCAGGAACTGGGACAGCAAATTTTTCTGGCGCGGATTTCGGGTGATGTGTTTGGTTTATTTGGTGATGCCGCGTTGTTGCAGCCAGAGCGCTTGCGCGGGCTTTTTACAACGCCATTCTTTATTGAAGAAACAGCACATGCCGTATCGGGTTCGATGGGAATGGTGGCGCTGGAGGGATATGAAGGCAATGACGGTGCTGAAGTTCTCAAAGACGCCAGTATTGCGCTGAAACGCACCAAGAGTCAGCAGCGCGGTACCTATACCTTGTTCACGCGGCAGATGGGAATACAGATACGCGAGCGTGCCACGTTGATGCAGCATTTGCACAAGGCATTTGATGCCGAGCGTCTGTTTCTGATGTATCAGCCTCAGATTGATCTGGTCAGTGGCAAACTGACAGGTCTGGAAGCGTTAATACGCTGGCGTAACGATGATGGGCAATTGATTCCACCGAATGATTTCATTCCGTTGGCAGAGTATTCGGGTTTGATTATCAGCTTGGGTGCCTGGGTACTGCGGACGGCTTGTTTCACCATGGTGCGCTTACAACAGGCTGGTCTGACGCCAGGCCGGATTGGTGTGAATGTGTCTGTTATCCAGTTTCGTCAGGATGATTTTATTGATATCGTGCGCCGTGCATTACAGGATAGCGGATTGGATGCGCACAAGCTGGAACTGGAAATTACTGAATCCGTGACCATGAGCAGTGCGGCATTGTTTGAAAGCCGTTTAAATCAGTTAAAAGCACTGGGGGTCAGCATTGCTATTGATGATTTTGGCACCGGGTTTTCTTCTCTTAGCTATCTCGACAAATTACCCGTGGACAGGCTGAAGATTGATCGTGCTTTTGTACAGCAGATTGATACCCCCGAAGGGCCACGCATTGCCGAATTAATTACCCAGCTTGGCCAAAAACTGGGGCTGCAAGTCATTGCGGAGGGAATAGAGCAAGCAGAGCACATCAAGATTCTGGCAAACATGGGTTGTCATGAAGGTCAAGGTTTTCATATTGGTCGTCCCATGCCGGAGGAACAACTGATCGACTGGATCAGAACCTATGTGAACACACAGAGTGCGCAGAACACGCCTGAATCTTGCTAATTCTTTGCCATCACAGCATGGTCAGAATCATGCTTTGTACCGCCAGGCGATATGATTTTTCAACATAAAAAGAATGATGTTTGTCGCGGCATCATTCTGTGGTGAGATGTTTATTGGTTCTGATTCTATCGGTATGTTACTGACGTCATGGATGGATTTTGTGGCAATCCTGATGGCGTTAGTTTGATCAATGCTCACTCATATAAATCACTCTTGGACAAGGCAATGTCGCGGATACTTGCGGGCACCAGAACGACACCGTAATCGACCAGCGGCGACAAGAAATTTCGATCAGATCAGCAGTATCGCCCATGCCCAGATTACAGGTGGACTGCAATGCCGCATCCAGCGATTTCGCCTGAAAATATCCATAGGTGCTGATTTTTTGAATGGCGTTGACTGCCCGTAATGGTGCTACAGTGCCGGGGCGCACGATCAGATCACGATCTTTGAGTGGCACGAGGGTTTCCAGTTCGGCGTGACCGCAACTCCATCGCCCAGCATCGCGTCCGCATTGCGCTACGTAATACAGGGGCTTACCTTTTAACTGTGTATGAGGTTGACAGCGAACATCGGCAAAACTGGCTTGCTTCGCATTGGCTTCAAATGCCCAGGCATCTACCTCTGCCAGCCTCATACCAAACTGCGCACCACATGCAAGGTGCTCCAGACGCAGACGTTCATCACGACTGATTTTCGCAGGAAAAGTCTGCTCCGCCCGGACAGTGAGTGCGCACAATGGCAGCAACAATAAGCTTGCCATCAACATCGTACGCAACGAAAAATCTGACAAGGTTCTCACGTGTTATTCACCTGATGGTGAGATTGAGTGAAAGAGTCAAAGGATGGCGGCATACAAATGGATGCGGGTAGTACATCCATTTGTTTTTATTAACGGTAAAACGCGGTGACTACGCCTTTGACCTTGATCATCATTGGATTACCCTTGCGATCACGGGTTTTACCAGCCTGAACGCTGATCCAGCCTTCGCTGATGCAATACTCTTCGACATCGGTACGTTCCTTGCCGTTGATGGTGATCCCGATTTCATGCTGAAACACGTCAGCGTTGTAAAAGGGGCTGCGCGGATCAATAGATAAACGATCCGGTAATGGAGGGAGTTGAGTTGTCGTATTCATGGGGCAGAATTATCCATCAGATAGGCGTCGTATTCAATGGTTGAATCGACAAGCCGGTGTCATGTTGTGCGTGCTTGCGCCATCAGATCACGCAGACGCTGATGCGCCGCATCTTCACGGTCGATTTTCCATTGCTGCTTTGCGCAAAGATAATGCCCCGTAAATACATCCAGATAAGCTTCCAGCGTTTGCGCTGCCAGCGCCTCGCCAGCCAGATCCAGACACAGCGCCGCGACCTCAGAGGTACACAGATGATCTTCGCGACGTGAACGGCGCAGCTGATAGCGTGATACCTGTTCCGGCTCCAGGCTCAGCACCGGAAACGGCAGCAGATAGGGGCTTTTCTTAAAGATTTTGCGCGCTTCCGACCAAGTGGCATCGAGCAGGATAAACAGCGGTCGCTTAGGTTTGATCGTATCGCCAACAGCGAGAGTGAGCGTATTATCGGTATCCGACGATAGCATTGGAGGTGCCGGCAGCAATTGCGTAATCACCCGTTCCGGTGCAACAAATTCACCCGGAAACACCACATACGGTTGCCATTGTGGATCTGCCAGCAGCGCCAGCAAGGCCGGGTCCGTTTCCGTACGAGCCCAGCCGAATGCTATCGTATCCTGCACCATATCCGCGATCAACCAGCCGGTATTGCTTGGCTTTAATGTCTCATGCTCCGCCATCAACAGGCAAAACCCCGCCCGTGTCGGCACCACAGGCCGCAAATCGCACAGGCAATGACTGAGGATCAGCCGACAGCCGCTACATCGCTCACCATGCGGCCCTCCCCGCGCAAGAAACGGCCGCGTACTGCGCGCCAGGCGGGCAGTACGTAAACGGGAAACAGCATGGGGGGAATGAACATCAAGTGACATCATACAAAAACGAGAGAACGAAACAATCAATCAGCCAATACAGAAAACACTGAGGCGCAGATAATCTGCGTCAGCATGTGGCAGCACTATATAAAAAAACCACCTGCATGATAACAGGTGGCCTATGTAAAACCCGGTGAACGAGGTCGCCGTTTTATTTTGCAAATTTGGCGTAATACGCCTGTACAGCTGGCAGCGCTGCAATGCGTTCCATATGCGCATTCAGCGCCGGAGCAACCTGTTGCACTAGGTCTGTTGGTATATGATCGAGACGACCGGCATTCAGCGTGCGGATATCCATAAATACCTTCAGATCCGCCACCGTCAGGCGGCCATCCGCAAAGTATTCGCCGCCATGTGCGAGCAGTTGCTTTTCCAGCCATCGCAGATATACCGGCATCGAACCATTCACGAGCGCCAGTCGCGCCGCCTTTTGCTCTTCACCTGTCATGCGGAAGGTCGGCCCTATTTTGATGCTCGCTTCTTCCACCACGAAACTGACTTCATCGCAGTACAGCGCCTGCAAAGGATCCGCCGGATACAGCCCCTCCAGCTTGCCTGCATAGCGCAGCATCGCATCACACTGCGTCACCTGTATACCATCCACTTCCAGCACCGGTACTTGCCCGAACGGCGCAGTCTGACGCACATCGGCAAATTCCGGATACGCAAAACGATGATCCTCAAACGCCACCCCGCTAATCGCCAACGCCAGCCGTACCGGTTCGCCACGACCACCGTGAAAATCGAAATAAGTCAGTTTAAGTTGCGGTATTTTTCTCTTGGGGATTGATAAAAGTCGGGCGGAAAAATTGAGCATTTCGGGTGTGTGATACACCCAAAACCCGCGCCATCATAGCAGGGAACGCAGGGATCAGTGGAACACTGTATTGCCAATTACCTTTTGGTCATATGTATGAACGTGATCCAGAAATCATTGAGTTGAATAAGCTGATCAAGCGCAAACCATTTGCAGTCGTAATGAAGTTGGTCAATCTCGCAAGCCTAGACAAAATATTACTAGCACCGGACGCAGCGGATTAAAAATACATCGCGCATTGATCGTCAATTACGAGACGAATTTAAGAAAAATTGGGAACTGAGACGAAATCTAAGTATCGGCTGCCAGTTTTTCATAGGAATATACTTTCAGTCAACATCATCGAATTCAAAAGCAAATTTGATAAAAAAAACGGCTCTTCGTACAAGGCTTACAGTGCGTTCATTAAGGTGCGAGCATGAACTTCAATAAATTGCGGTGGTAGCGTCAAAAGGGTCAATATCGACTAAAAATTAATTTATACTGACCCTTTGGCTCGAGGAATTTCATCCTCAGAAACGATAAGACCTTGGCTAAAGAACATGACTTCATTACCTACGTAACGTCGGTGTGCCGTGTAGTTGAGTCCATATGTTTTCGCATTGGCGAATTGATACATGGCACTGATTTCGTCAGTATTGTCATATGAAACAACCCAATGTCGCTTAAAGCTTTTGGCTTGAATGGCTTTTGCAATCGCAACGTGATCGTCGTGCTCATAATAATTTCGGTATAAGCCTTTGCCCTTCACGTAATAGGGTGGATCAAGATAGATCAGTGAATCTTTTGGCAGAAAATCTTTGCATCGCTTCAACAGAACCAGCGAATCTTCACTGTAAACCGTAATGTCTTGCGCCCGTTTGGCGATGGCAAGAATGCGTGCCGAAATCACGTCTTTTTTGAAACGTGCATCCAGCTTATAAGCACCCTCTTGTTTTTTTCCTCCAATGACGCCGGCCTTTAGGATTCCCGAGCGGTTGGTTCTGTTCATGAACAACGTAGCAAATCCTTTCTCGACCACGCTGGCTTGGCATTCTTCACGGAGTACCGAACGCCACTTGAACCATTCAGCCATGGTGATGGGGGTTGATGCGAGCAACTCAAGCAACTGATTAGGATATTGTGTAACAGACACCCAAAACGCATACACGGCGGGGTCTGCATCGTTTATATGGATGTGTTTAGCCTGGCCCTGAAACAGAAGATCGAGAGCTACCCCCGCGCCCCCCGCATAAGGCTCTAGGTAATGACCACCCGCAAGACCATTATCCACCATCAACTTAGCGATGAATGGCGCAAAAGATGCCTTGCCACCGGGATAGCGTAATGGGCTGTAAAGCCTATTTGAGAACATGAGGTATCTTCTTCAACTTTACTTGTAAGGCGCAGAGTTTGGCATCGTCAACGGCGTAAGCATTTTTCATGACACCGTAGATTGTAGCCCTGAATTGCTCCAAAAACTGGTTCGCAAGCTCTGGATTACTTTCGATCCAATGTTTCCATGCGCCATACGGTTTAGTTCCGCAGTTCAGCACTTTCTGTACTTCATCGCCTTTGTAGAACTTCTTGAAAATGTCACGTGGCTTCGGCGTACCCTTGTATGCTTTGATACGCTCATCTAGATCAACCTTGGAACCTGCAATTTTCAGCTCATTGGTTGTATCCCGCGCTGCATTGGTGAATACATCACGAGTGAATTGCAACTCATTTTGCCAAAATTTATCTTCAGCAGAAAGGTTATATAAGTGCTGAAAAATCAACTGATCAGGTGGAAGGTTTCCAGGTAAAAGTACAATAGTCTTATAGTTTTTCCCTTTGATGTGTGAATGTGCATCTGAGTCAAGACAGATCACACTTTTTTCTGTGAACTCGGGAACGTTGTTTTTGATGAGATTCACGTAGTTTGTACATCCCAATGTCACCTCTGACATTGAGATAGTGAATTTTTTAACCGACTGCCTACTCATTAACGCATCAAAAAAGTTCTCTGCCTCTTTGTCTTCAAAATAAACATTGACGCTTGGCAGGGTTGCGGATGGTCCTGCGCTAACAGTTCTTGTGTGGATGTCTGCACTGATTTTCGCCCAAGACCAGTCTTGCATAACTTGAACAGATCCATACGTATTGCTCAAATAGACGGTTTTGAACTTCTTGCTATATTTGTGCTGACTCTGCTCATAAGCGTACTCGATCATAACTGGTGAATGAGATGTCATCACAACCTGCAAATTGAGTTTCCTGCATTCGCGTTCAAGAATCCTCAATAGGTTGACTTGTGCGGTTGGAAACAAGCCCGCATCAGCCTCATCGATCAGCAGCAAACCACCTTTGTAATCACCATATTCTGATTGGAGTTTTTTGAAAGACAGCAGCGCCATGATGATTTGCCCAGCATTGTCTTCGCCTGCCGAAACCGACTCATGATTATAGTTGTCACCGTGAGCTACGGCAGAGGTGATTGTTCCATGGGTGCCGGTAGCTTGGGTTGAGTTGCGGTTGAGTAACTCGTTTGTTAGCGCAATGAAATCCTGCTCATGAGTTTTCAAATAATCGAAGTCGATTGCTTTGTAGTCTCGATCTGCAATTGGGTACAAACGTTTCAAACTCAAAAAAACTACCGGATGGGTGAAGTTCCTACTTGTATTGCCCTTAGCCGTGCTATTTTTACGTATGACGGGGCGCGGTAATATTTTCTCATCATCAGTCCGCGTCATTAACTCCAAGTTGGCTGTTGCCTCTTGGTCAGTGTACCCATCGTGGAGAAGAATGCTGGCTGAAAGGGAGCCTGGCACGTCAAATTTCTCCGATATGCGGATGTGTTCTTTGTACTGCGACTTGAATCCCTTACCGCTAATTTGTTTGAAGCTGCGAAGACTCGCTTCTGTTACGTAGTCTTTTTCAAAGCTGAAAATTTGCGCTGCGATCCCAAGGATTGAGGACTTGGATGTGCCGTTCTTGCCACAAATCACGGTGATGTAATCACCGAATTCGACCTCGACATTGTTTAGTGCACGAAATTTCTCAATTGTTATTTTTTTGAGTCTTGTTTGTGTCATGTTGCATCCTTTATGCACTAAACGGGGGTTCTTTCTAACGTTCCGAAACTCCCCTTTCAGTTTTGAAATTCACCAACCAACAAAAAAGCCCAACAAACTGCTGGGCTTCGTCAAATTCAACAGATATCAAACGTCAATATTCCCTGCCCTTAACGCATTGCTTTCAATGAAGGCGCGGCGGGGTTCTACGTCGTCGCCCATCAGGGTGGTGAAGATCTGGTCGGCGGCGATCGCGTCTTCGATTTGCACTTTGAGTAAGCGGCGTACGGTTGGGTCCATGGTGGTTTCCCAGAGTTGGCTTGGGTTCATTTCTCCCAGACCTTTATAGCGTTGCTTGGAGACGCCGCGTTCGGCTTCGTCGCGCAGCCATAGCATGGCGTGGTGGAAATCTTGTACGGCGATTTCTTTGGTACGTTCGCCTTCACCGCGGCGGACGAATGCACCTTCACCCAGCAGGCCTTTGAAGGTTGCAGCAGCGTTTTCGAGCACTTTGTAGTCGGTGCTGTCGACAAAATCTGCTTCGATGTTGCTGACTTTGATGTTGCCGTGGTGCAGACGTTCTATGCGCAGACTGAAGGCGCCGGATAGTTCGTCGGTGCGGACAATCGCTTTAACGGCGTTGTCCCCCATGGCTGCTGTCATGGCATCGGCAGACATTTGTGCGTTGTCAGCTGTATCGAGTTTTAATGTTACGCCTGTCATGATGGCAGTCAGTGCGGCACGGTCAATGACGCGTGTCAGTCGCAGCATGATGGCATTGGCCAGGTTGTACTGGCGTACCAGCTCACTCAGTGCTTCGCCGACGATAGGCGTGGCACCGGTGCTGGGTGTTAATGAGGCACCGGTTAATGCAACAGTCATCATGTAGGTGGCTTCTTCGGCATCATCTTTCAGATAGCGTTCATCGCGGCCTGCTTTGACTTTGTACAAAGGCGGTTGGGCAATGTAGATGTGGCCGCGTTCTACCAGTTGCGGCATCTGGCGATAGAACAGGGTCAGCAACAGGGTACGGATGTGGGCACCATCGACGTCGGCATCGGTCATGATGATGATGCGGTGGTAGCGCAGTTTGTCTACATTGAATTCGTCGGGTCCGATAGAGGTACCGAGCGTGGCGATCAGTGTAGTGATTTGCTCGCTGGACAGCATTTTTTCAAAGCGGGCTTTTTCTACGTTCAGGACTTTACCGCGCAGTGGCAAAATCGCCTGGAATTTACGGTCACGGCCTTGTTTGGCTGAACCGCCCGCAGAGTCACCCTCGACGATGTACAGTTCGCATAGTGCCGGGTCTTTTTCCTGGCAGTCTGCCAGTTTGGAAGACAGGCCGAGTCCATCCATCACACCTTTGCGGCGCGTCAGTTCACGTGCTTTACGCGCAGCTTCGCGGGCGCGTGATGCTTCTACGATTTTGCCGCAGATGATTTTGGCATCGTTTGGTTTTTCCATCAGGAAGTCGGTCAGCGTTTTGGCGACGATTTCTTCGACCGGACCACGGACTTCGGAAGAGACGAGTTTGTCTTTGGTCTGAGAACTGAATTTTGGTTCAGGCACTTTGACAGACAAGACGCAGGTTAAACCTTCGCGCATATCGTCGCCGGTGACTTCGACTTTAGCTTTTTTAGCGTATTCGTGTTCTTCGATGTATTTGTTGATGACGCGGGTCATCGCGGCGCGCAAACCGGTCAGATGCGTACCGCCATCGCGTTGCGGAATATTGTTGGTGAAACACAGAACTTGTTCATTGTAGGCGTCGTTCCATTGCATAGAAACGTCGACAGTGATGTTGGTGCCTTGATCAGAGACGCGTTCGCCGGTTGCCTGGAAAATGGTTGGATGCAACACGCTCTTGGCTTTGTTGATGTATTCCACAAAACCACGGGTGCCGCCTTCAAACGCAAATAACTCTTCTTTACCAGTACGGTGATCGTTCAGTTTAATGCGCACGCCATTGTTCAGGAAGGACAATTCGCGGATACGTTTTGCCAGAATTTCATAGTGGAATTCGACATGCGTGAAGATTTCTTCATCAGCCCAGAAATGGACTTCGGTACCGCGTTTGTCGGTTTCACCGATGACTTTGATTGGCGATGTCAGTACGCCGTCGACCGTTTCCAGTTCGCGGTTTTGTACAACGCCTTTCGCGAATTCCATCGTATGGACTTTGCCATCGCGACGGATGGTCAATTTCAATAATTTGGACAGACCATTCACGCAAGAGACACCCACGCCGTGCAAACCACCGGAGACTTTATACGAGTTTTGATCGAACTTACCACCCGCATGCAGTTCGGTCATGACGATTTCGGCGGCGCTGCGTTTTGGTTCGTGCTTGTCATCCCATTTGATGCCGGTCGGAATACCGCGGCCATTATCAGTAATCGAAATCGAATTATCGGTATGAATCGCGACGTTGATTTCAGTACAGTGACCTGCTAAGGATTCATCGATGGAGTTATCCAGAACTTCGAATACCAGATGATGTAGGCCAGTGCCGTCCGATGTGTCACCAATGTACATGCCCGGACGCTTACGCACGGCTTCCAGACCTTCCAGAATCTGAATGGAAGATGCGCCGTAAGATTGATTTGGCTGCGCTGGAGTGTTGTCTTGGGTGTTATCGGACATGGCTACCTTCTGTTATGTTTGCTTCTGAATCAAAACTAATGTGATGCGAATGACTGCATTCACATGTTGTACTGCTGTCGTACGTGTCTGACCTGAGTATGATTTTGGTGAACCGGAGAGCTGCTTGATATGCCAATAAGTTCGTTATATCAAGCGGCTGTTTTCCTGGTGTTATTTTAAAAAAATCAACATCAAATTCGCATTGGCATCACGACATATTTAAAGTCAGTGTTATCTGGAATCGTGATCAATGCGGACGAGTTGGAGTCGCCCAAAGAAACGCACACTTGATCACATTTCAGATTGTTGAGCACATCCAGCAGATAGCTGACATTGAAACCAATATCGACGCTGTCGCCGCCGTAGTCGATTTCGATTTCTTCCATTGCTTCTTCCTGGTCGGCATTCGTCGACAAAATTTGCAAGCTGCCTGGTGTGATAACGCAACGCACACCTTTAAATTTGTCTGAAGTCATGATCGCTGCTCGTTGCAAAGAGCGCAGCAACTGTTCGCGGCTCAGGGTGAAGCTGTTTTTGTACCCCTTCGGAATCACGCGATTGAAATCAGGAAACTTACCTTCGACCAGCTTGGAAATCAGTTCGATATCGGCAAAGGTCAGTTTGACCTGATTATTTGCGATATCGATTTGTACCGGGTCTTCTTTATCTTCCAGCAAGCGTTGCAGTTCAATAATGGTTTTGCGTGGAATGATCACTTCGTGACGAGGAAATTCCTGTTCTACTTCTACCTGGCAATAGGCCAGACGATGACCATCGGTCGCAACCGCAATCACGTTTTTGCCATCCACAACCAGAAGCAATCCGTTCAGGTAGTAGCGGATGTCTTGCTGCGCCATGGAGAAATGCACCATGTTAAACAAGTGCTTCAAGGTTTTTTGCGGCAGATTAACGCTGGCATTGAAATGTTCTGCCTGTGCCACGGTCGGGAATTCTTCTGCTGCCAGTGTCTGCAAGGAGAAACGGGATTTGCCCGATTGCACGGTCATCTTTTTATTGTCGAGCTTGAGCACGACATCATTATCATCTGGCAGTGCACGCAAAATATCCAACAGTTTGCGGGCGGCGACAGTAGTGGCGATATTGTCTCCGCCAGAACCGATTTCAGCTTTGGTTGTGATCTGAACTTCTATATCTGTCGACAGAAACGACACTTGCTCACCATCTTTGCGAATGAGGATATTGGCCAGAATCGGCAATGTGTGCCGACGCTCGACAATACCACTCACGATTTGCAGAGGCCGGAGCAGGGTGTCCCGGTGGGTTTTAACCAATTGCATTTGACTATCCTCGCTTAATTTGTCATTGATAAACGATGTTAACTTTTCTTTTGCCGCTGTACTTCTGATGTGTTGTCATTCCGCTCATTTGAAATGTGATCAACATGTAATTGGGTGGGTATGCTCCACCCAATCGCACTCAACTACTTAACCTTTCAGTGTCTGTTCCAGTACATGTAATTCATGATTGCATTCAGGATTTTTACTACGATCTGCGGTGATCTTCCGTACCGCATGCAAGACCGTAGTGTGATCACGTCCACCAAATAACTCACCGATTTCAGGCAAACTTTTTTGTGTCAGTTCCTTTGCCAGATACATTGCAATCTGACGCGGTCTGGCAATATTTGCCGGACGTTTTTTTGAATACATATCGGCGACTTTAATATTGAAAAAGTCAGCTACAGTTTTTTGAATATTTTCGACAGAAATCTGACGGTTCTGGACGGACAGCAAATCTTTTAATGCTTCCTTGACGACATCAATCGTGATTTCTTTGCCGTGAAAACGTGAGTAAGCAAGAATCTTGCGTAGCGCACCTTCAAGCTCGCGTACGTTTGAGCGTAGGTGCTTGGCGACGAAAAATGCAACATCATCTGAGAAATGCACGCCTTCGGAGTGGGCTTTTTTCAGCAAAATAGCGACGCGCATTTCCAGTTCAGGTGGCTCAATTGCGACCGTCAGACCAGAGTCAAAACGTGAAATCAGGCGGTCATCCATACCAGTGATTTCTTTTGGATAGGTGTCACTGGTGATGATGATCTGTTTCTTGGCAGCGATCAGTGCTTCGAAGGCATAAAAGAATTCTTCCTGTGTGCGGCTTTTGCCACCAAAGAATTGAATATCATCAATCAACAACAGATCCAGCGAATGATAGTAGCGCTTGAATTCGTCAAAGCCTTTTTTCTGATATGCAGTCACGACGTCGCGCACATACTGTTCTGCATGGATATAACGGATTTTAGCGTTCGGATTATCGACCAGAATCTGGTTGCCTATCGCGTGGATCAAATGAGTTTTACCCAAACCTACGCCGCCGTACAAAAATAGCGGGTTATAGGAAACACCAGGATTATTCGCGACCTGTATCGCAGCGGCACGTGCCAGTTGATTGGCTTTACCGGTAACGAAACTGTCGAATGTGAGCTCGACATTGATGCGGCTTAAATCGCGTCGCGGAGATACCTCCGGGGCGATGACTTCAACCGGTATTTCTGGCATGGTGCCTTGCACATCCGTATTGGCATCTGTCCCACCAGGGCGTGTAGCTGTTGGTGCTGGTTTTTTGCCGCCGCGCGGATCCAGTACGAACTGAACTTCAACAGCATCATCCCAATACTGGTTTGCCAGCTCTGAAATACGATGAGCAAACTGCGCTTTCACCCAGTCCAGTTTGAAACGATTAGGCGCAGCAATACGCAGCTTGCCATTCTCAAAATCGAGTGGGACGAGCGGTTTGATCCATGCACTATATTGTTGCGGTGGAAGCTCTTGCTCCAGTTGGGAAGAACAGGCTTGCCAGAAATTTTCCATGTATGACTTTATTTATTAAATGCAAATGCGCGGAGCCGAATCTACGAGAAATGACGAAATCACCCTGGCGTTTATTTACATTCATTTGCCAGACCCATTTCGCAGCAGTCTCTCAAGGCTTCTTACTGAGCAGTAGCACCTGAAGATGCCACCTGATCGTCAGGTTCATATTGATCCCGTATAAGAAGTTGCCAATAAGGCATAAACCGGTGCCGCGCTAATCCTCTATTTTAACCGTGTCGGGCAGAGTTATCCACAGCCTGATGCTTAAATTTATTCCTTGCTTTTTATCAGAAGCCAAAAAGCGCTTTGATTAAAATTTGCGCTAAGTGATTGACATGTAAGCTAAAAATGGTGTCTAATTCAGGGTTCCCTACCCTCTTTTATTGGATGGTGCATTGTTTGTACTCAGCTTGTACATATTTGCAGCAAGCCATGAGCAGCGGTTTTGGGGCAGTAAAGGCGAAAGGCCTGACGTTATGCGCGAGCCGAAGTCGTATGCACGACAGCCTTTATCCGTAATTCCGATTTTTTTTATTGCTCAAATAGCGAGACCAACATGAAACGTACTTACCAACCTTCCGTCGTTCGCCGCAAGCGCACTCACGGTTTCCGCGCACGTATGGCAACCCGCGGTGGCCGCGCTGTTCTGAACGCACGTCGCGCCAAAGGTCGCAAACGTCTGGCTGCTTGATTTTAAGTTATTGGTCAGCGTCAGCTTTGGCTGAACCTGCATGATCAATCATTTAGCTGACCCAGCTCAGACAGATGCAGGCGGTGCAGATTTTGCCCGCGTCCGGCGCATCGTTAAAACGGATGAATTTTCATCCGTTTTTCGTTTGCGCCCTGTGCAAAAAACACCCCACTTTGTGCTGTATGCACGAGTGAACGAGTTGTCGCATGCCCGTTTAGGGGTAGTTGCGGCAAAGCGTTTTGCGCCACGGGCGGTTACCCGCAATACCATTAAGCGTATGACGCGTGAGATTTTCAGACAAACCTGTTTGCTGAATGTTGATTGTATTGTGCGTTTGTCTCGCCCTGTCAACAGCAAGGATGGCCCTGCCACAACGTCGCAGCTCAAACGCGCGCTGCGGGCGGAGATCGTGCGTCTTTTTGCCGCGCCTGTCTGTAAAAAGGTAGGTTAGGATGAAAAAAATTCTGCTGTTGTTGCTACGGTTTTATCAAGTCGCAATCAGTCCTATGCTGGGGCAGAATTGTCGTTTTTATCCCAGCTGCTCGGAATACGCTACACAGGCAATTCGCTTGCATGGCGCGACCAAGGGCTCGTTGCTGGCTGGCAAACGTTTGTGCAAATGCCATCCGTGGCATCCCGGAGGCGTGGATCATGTTCCACCTGCCACTGAAAAAAAAGAAACTGTCCCCACATCCGACAAGTGCTGCCATGAACATTCTGGTCACACTGGTCATTCTTCACACCTTTCCTGACATACAAAATGGATATCAAACGTACCGTCCTGTGGGTTATTTTTTCCATGTCGCTCTTGCTGTTGTGGGATAACTGGATGCGCCATAACGGCAAGGCATCCATGTTCTTTCCTGCCGCGTCTACTCAGCAGAGTAAAAATGCATCTGCAACTACCGCATCTGTAGCCAGTGCCGCTGGTGCGACTGGTATTGCTAACGGCAGCAGCGCTGCGTTACCAGCTGCCGGCGCAGCAGCAACTGCGATCAAGAGTGAACGCATCACCGTGACCACGGACGTGATCAAGGCCGATATTGATACCATTGGAGGTGAGCTCAAGCGTCTGGAACTGCTCAAGCATAAAGATGGCAGCGATCATACACAAAACGTTGTTTTGTTCAATGAATCGGCGAAGCGTACTTATCTGGCACAGACAGGTTTGCTGGGTGGCGCATTCCCGAATCACAAATCAGGATTTATTGCCAAGCCAGGTGTGCGTACTCTGGGTGATGCGAATCAGGTGCAACTGGTGCTGGAATCCGAGCAGGGCGGCGTAAAGCTGACTAAAACCTATACCTTCAAAAAAGGTGATTACACGATTGATGTCCGTCATGATGTGACGAACAATTCTGGCGCGGCAGTCAAACCTTCTTTGTATTTGCAATTGCTGCATGATGGTACGAAACCTGAAAGCGGTGGTATGTTCTCTGGCAGTGGTGAATTCTATGCGCCAGCGGTCTATACGGATGCAGACAAATTCCAGAAACTGGATTTTGAAAAAATCGAAAAAGGTTCAGACAGTCATGCAAGCAAATCAGATAATGGTTGGGTCGCATTACTGCAGCATTTCTTTGTTTCTGCATTTATTCCACAAGATAAAACACCTCGTGAAATATTCACCAAAAAAGTCGATACCAATCTGTATGCTGTCGGTAACATTTTGCAGGTAGGTACTATTGCCCCAGGTGCAACCGTGACGCTCAATGCACGTTTGTATTCTGGTCCGCAAGAGTCGGCCAAACTGGAGCAAATTGCTCCTGGTCTGGAACTGGTGAAAGACTATGGCGTACTGACGATTCTGGCAAAACCTTTGTTCTGGCTGATGACGCAAATTCATCAGTTGCTCGGCAACTGGGGCTGGACGATCGTGGTCTTCACAATTGCCATCAAATTGGCATTATTCCCGTTGTCCGCTGCTGGTTATCGCAGCATGGCCAAGATGAAAGTAGTGACGCCTAAGATGCAAGCCGTGCGTGAGCGTTATAAAAACGATCCGCAAAAAATGAATCAGGCCATGATGGAGTTGTATAAAACCGAAAAAATCAATCCACTCGGTGGTTGCTTCCCTATCCTGATTCAGATGCCGGTTTTCCTGTCTTTGTACTGGGTATTACAGGCGAGTGTGGAAATGCGTGGCGCACCATGGGTAGGCTGGATTACTGATCTGACTTCGCCTGATCCATGGTATATCCTGCCGGTAATTTATGCGATTTCCATGTACATCACGACCAAGCTCAATCCTGCTCCGGCAGATCCTATGCAGGCCAAGATGATGATGTTCATGCCACTGGCTTTCTCGGTCATGTTCTTCTTCTTCCCATCTGGTCTGGTGTTGTACTGGGTTGTGAATAACGTCTTGTCGATCGCTCAGCAATGGGTGATCAACAACAAGCTTATTCCGCAAGAGCATAAGGCGTAAAAAACGCTGATCCCTTAGAAGCCCGCGCCTGTTGCGCGGGTTTTTTTTCATGTCATATCCTTTCGATCCATTGAAAAAGAGAGGGCACGAAAGCAGCGTCTCATGCGCTGATCGAGCAGCATCTGCAGGACACTCACCACCTTCCCATGTGTACATTGTCGTATTTGTGTCACAGTCGATTTTTTATTTCCGTATTGCTTTTGTCTCAGCACAGATAGAATTTACCTATGATTTATGACCCTATCCCTATCGTTGCCATTGCCACAGCGCCCGGACGCGGTGGTATCGGCGTTGTCCGCATTTCAGGCAAAGACCTGAGCGGTATCGTTACGGCCATGTTTGGTAGTACCAGATTCACGCCAAGGCACGCGAGTTATCTGCCATTTACTCAGCAAGACGGTACCGTGATTGATCAGGGAATTACTCTGTATTTCAAAGCGCCACATTCCTATACAGGAGAAGATGTACTGGAGTTACAAGGTCACGGTGGCCCTGTGGTGATGCAGATGTTATTGGCGCGGTGTCTGGAAGCGGGTAAAGAGTCTGGTTTGCGACTTGCCCAACCGGGGGAGTTCACGCAACGTGCATTTCTGAATGACAAACTAGATTTGGCTCAGGCTGAAGCCGTGTCTGATCTGATCGAAGCATCAACCGAAGCCGCGGCTAAATCGGCATCTCAATCGTTGTCAGGTGCCTTTTCAAAAGTGATCCACGACCTGGTCGATAAAGTGGTGCATTTGCGCATGCTGGTCGAGGCGACGCTGGACTTTCCTGAGGAAGAAATTGATTTTCTGGAAAAATCCAATGCCAGAGGACAGCTCAATACCATACAGACCGCTTTACAAAAAGTATTTGAACAAGCTGCACAAGGTGCATTGCTGCGTCAGGGACTCAATATTGTGCTTGCTGGACAGCCTAATGTGGGCAAATCTTCCTTGCTGAATGCATTGGCCGGTGATGATGTGGCGATCGTTACGCCGATTGCTGGTACGACTCGTGACAAGGTAACAGAAACCATACATA
Organism: Undibacterium sp. SXout7W; assembly: GCF_049339385.1. NCBI lineage: Bacteria > Pseudomonadati > Pseudomonadota > Betaproteobacteria > Burkholderiales > Oxalobacteraceae > Undibacterium > Undibacterium sp. SXout7W. Next base: position 259,789 of record NZ_JBMPPF010000002.1, read on the forward strand.
TCGAAGGCATACCTCTGAACATTATTGATACTGCAGGTATTCGCGACGATCACGACGAACATGAAACATCCGGTGGAATCGATGCGGTAGAGCGTATAGGGATAGAACGCACCTGGGCAGAAGTAGAAAAAGCGGATGTGATTTTGCATCTGCTCGATGCCAGCCGTGGGCCGACACGCGCCGATGAAGCAATCATTGCACGCTTTCCGACAGGTGTGCCTGTGATTCGCATCTGGAATAAAATTGATCTTTCCGGTCATCATGCCAGTGTGGATAGCACTGAAGAAGCAACGCACATCTATCTGTCTGCACAGGATCATATCGGCATCGATTTGCTGCGTTCTGAATTATTGCGGATTGCTGGCTGGGAACAAACTGGTGAGTCATTATATCTGGCGCGCGAACGCCATCTGATTGCTCTGAAACATGCGCATGAACATTTGCAGCATGCGGCCGACTATGCCGCGCAAAATGATCAGTCGCTGGATTTATTCGCTGAAGAACTGCGCCTGACACAAGATCGCCTCAACAGCATCACTGGTGAATTTACTTCGGACGATTTGCTAGGGGTGATTTTCTCGCGTTTCTGCATAGGAAAGTAGGCAGACAATTGTTGACGGCAGAATGATCGGTAATCACCGTGTTGGGGTAATTTGCTCGGATGCGACGCTAAAAAAGCTGACCAAACGGTCAGCTTTTTTTATGGTGATGAGCGGAATGATTTGCGTCACGCTCCCGCAATGTCGCTGAGCAGGGTATCAAAGCTGGTGTACAGTGCATTACTTCTGAGCAGACGGCTCCCCTGTTCATCGCTGATAATCAACGCCGGTACTCCTTGTACGCCGAAACTGTGCATCATTTCCTGTGCGTTGCGGATACGCGTCCGGTGACGGTCGCGCAGGGCATCGTCGGGTGATGCCAGACTATCTGCAGCACGATTAAAATTGTTATTGCGTAAAACTGTGGTCACGACAGACCAATCGCAGGTGTCCTGTGCGTATAGATAACGGGCTTCCTGTAACAGCCTGAGTGCGTCGAGTTCCCTTTCCGGTGCGCTCATCGCAACCGCGCTGAGCGCCATTGTTGCTGCTGCCGAATCGAACCGGCTACCCGGCTTACCCAGAATGTGCGAGCGGTATTCCGGAGTAAAGCGTTGTCCTGTGAGTTTTTCGATACGCTGATCATTTGACCATGCGTAATCAGCAAACGCCGCATCCATGACGCGTCCGCCGCTGTCCGAAAACAGGCCGGATGGTGCCAGCACCAGAGTGATATCGCTTTGTTCGCTCAGCTTTCCTATCATCGGTGCCGTACCGTAACACCAGCCACACAAGGGATCAAACAAATAGGTGATTGTCGTTTTCATGTTGCTTTCTCCTTACCACTTCATTTCGCCTTTGTTGACCTTGGCGCCGATGTCCAGCGACATACTACCAGCGCTGATTTGAGGATAGGCCTGTTTCATTGCATTGATCAGCTCTGCACTATTGCTGCTGGTCGTGAGTTTTTTCTCAAATGTTTGCAGATAATCTTTAGTGAACGTGATGTTGCTGATATCGATTTTTGTTCCTGATTGCATGTGGCTGGGCACGACGAGCTCAGGTTTCAGCGCTGCCATTTCATCCAGTTGCGCGACCCAGGCGGCACGCTCTGCTGCGGTTTGGGTGTCTGCTGTCCAGACATGCATCTGACCGAAAACACCGATGTTACCGACAATGGCTTTGATGGACGGAATCCAGGTATAAGGACGGTGCGCCAGTACGCCTTGTGTGCCGCGGATCTCAATGGTTTGCCCTTCCAGCGTCAGGGTATTACCTGACAATGCACGCGGTACCACCGGTTTGCGCGGTGCATTGGCGCCCATTTTAGGTCCCCAGAATGCGACTTTACCTGTCAGTTTCGGCATCAGTTTTTCCAGCACAGCCGGAGTCGTTACGACGTCAGCCTGAGGAAATATTTCTTTCAGCGTTTCCACACCAAAGTAGTAATCGGGATCAGCCTGACTGACATAGATGGTCGTCAATTGTTTGCCACTGTCGAGTACATTGGCGGCAATACGCAGTGCGTCTGCGCGGGTAAAGCCGGCGTCAATGACCATCGCATCTTTCTCGCCATACACCAGGGTTGAATTAACGTTAAAACTATTGCCGTCCGCGTTGTACACCTTCACTTGCAGCGGTTGTGCTGCGTGTGCAGAGGTGAAAGCGATGGCGAGAGATGCTGCGACGATGGATGTGCGGATCATGGTGAACTCCTGTTGAGGATTAAAAAACTGCTTTGCAGTACAGGTAGCTACTATAGTTTCAGTATTTGTACAGATAAATACGATAAAGTGCGCATAACTGTTTCATAAAATGAGCTAATGATGGATAGACTGATTGCAATGCAAGTGTTTACCGAGGTGGCAAAGAGTGGCAGTTTTACGGCAACTGCTGACAAGCTCGATATGTCGCGTGCGATGGTCACGCGCTACGTCAGTGAGCTCGAACAATGGCTGGGCGCACGTCTGCTGCAACGGACGACGCGACGCGTGACGCTGACCGATGCGGGTGAAAATTGTTTGCGGCGCAGTGAGCAAATGATGGCGCTGATGGAAAACATGGAAGAAGAAACCGGTAGCCACGAAGGCGAATTGCGCGGGCAGTTGCGTATCACTTGCAGCATGTCATTTGCCTATGCGCAGATCGCAGCAGCCATTGTCGATTTTCTGAAACGCTATCCACAACTCAAAATCGATCTGAACATCAGTGAAGGCGCACTCAATCTGGTTGATGCCCGTATTGATCTGGCGATCCGCATCAGCGCTGAACCTGATCCCAGCCTGATAGGGCGGGTGCTGGCAACGTGCTCTTCGGTTTTGGTTGCGTCTCCCGCGTATCTTCATGCTTACGGTATGCCACAGACACCAGCCGAACTAGCGAACCATCGTGGCCTCAGTTATGCCAATTTTGGTAAAAGCGTGTGGACTCTCAGGCGCGGACAAGAGCAGGTGTCCGTCAGAATCAGCAGCTATTTCAGTGCCAACGAAGCAACCGCATTGTTGCGCGCTGCGCAGGCCGGTGGCGGCATTGCGCTGCAACCTGTTTATCTGGCAAAGCCATATCTGGAAGACGGAAGTCTGCAAGTGGTGCTGCCCGAATGGCAATTGCCGGACATGTCTATCTATGCGCTATACCCGTCACGCAAACATTTGTCGCCAGCAGTAAGGGCGTTACTTGATTTTCTGGTTGAGCGCTTCGCTGTGACTATCTGGTAGCGTGGCTTCAGGTTGATATCACAGTCTGAATATCCATCGCTGGGAAGCATAAATAAGTTCACCTATGTTGAGGTGTGCGGATACCAAATTTTTCTGTTTGCATCATGTATCAATGATTAGGAATGAATTGCAATATCCCGACCGACATCGTATTCAGCTTCACCAATTTGCCACGCATGGCAGCCAGGCCGGGTACCGCACCAATGGAAGCGGCGGCCGGCAAGGATAGAGTAGCCAGCACCAGCAGGACGGCAGAAGCCCATGGACGTGATTTCATGGGCGTCCTTTCTTACGCCAGACCCACCGCGCTCTGATTGTACCGGCCGCGCGTTAGCGAAACTAGCTGCAGCTGAAGTTCGCAGCGTCCTCGATACTGCCGCTGCCCTTATATTTCGCTACCTTCGGGTAAGCGCACAGCGGCCGCGTGCGGTTCGCTGCCCAGGACGACGGCACGTCGGCACTGACGCCACCGCTGTTGCCGGGGCCCCGGACGGAGGCCTGCACAACATCGGGCGCCAGTCCCTTCTCAACCCAGTTGACGAGTGGCGTGAGCATATCGAACTGTTCGGTGGCAGGGCCGCCCGAGCAGTGGTTCATGCCTGGCACCGGGAAGTAGCGGGCAAAGTTCGAGGCGTCGCCGCCATTGGCAGCCCGTACGCTTTCGTACCATGCGGCAGTGTCGTTGCTCGAAAAGATAGGATCGCTGGTGCCGTGGTAAGCCAGCAGCTTGCCACCGCGCTTCTTCACAGCACTCAGATCTGTCCGGTTGGGCGGTGTCATGAACGACATCCCGCTTTCCGTGTAGAGGCCGCTCGTGGCGTTGACCTTGGCTACCATCGATTCGATATTGCCATTGACAAGGAAGTTCTGGGCATCGAAACCGGTGGCGTTTTCTGGCGGCGATTGCCAGATCAGGCCAATGGCCCCGGCATTGCGCTGGGTCGGCATATTGAATTTCCAGGAAGCCCAGCCGGCTGTCGCCAAGCCTGCGTCATACGGGAAACTGGTATAGACCAAATTACCAGATTCGGTTGTGGCACCCGTAAACAAACTGCCAATGGCGGTCTTTTGCGCCGGGCTCAGGCAGGTACCGTCGCGCGCGCCGGAGCAGACCGGAACGTCGCGCTCAAAGTTGAAGGCAGCCTGGCAGGCGGCGACGTCCTGTACCAGACCGTCCTTGACACCATCGAGGCTGTCACACTTGGCCAGCACGGCGTTTGACACCAGCGCGCGCTCGGCGAGCGTGAAGCCTGTGGATAGGTCGCCCGGCGTAGTCGCGAGTTTGTTGTAGAGTTTGGCGCCAGCCAGATTGGCGATGGACGCCAGCGGCAACCGGATGCCCGGATCGCCGACCAGGAAGCCGTCATACAGTTCGGCGTAGCGCGCAGCGGCCACCAGGGTATGACGCCCACCGTTGGAGCAGCCCCCTATGTACGAGCGGTCGGGCTCCTTGCCATAGGTGGATTTGATGAAGGACTTAGCCATTGGCGTCAGCTTACCGACGGCCTGGTAGCCGTAGTCGAGCCGCGCCTGTGGATCGATGCCGAAAGTGGGGTTTTGCGCGTCGCTGTGTCCGGCGTCCGAACTGATGACAGCGAAGCCTTGGTTCAGCGCATGATCGAGTGGGCCACCGCCGCCCACTGGGCCGGTAGCGGCGAGAACGACCCCGTCCGTGCCGCCGTTGGCCTGATAAAAGAAGCGCCCGTTCCAGTTGAGGGGGAGCCGCATTTCGAAACCGATCGCGTAGCGCTGGCCGTCCACCGGACTGACGCGCTGGAACATCTGGCCGATGACCTGGCAATGTCTCGGCACTGCCTTGCCCGCCACGGTCTGCGCACCGGCGGCGATGTCGTTCACCGCCGTGACGGTGGTATCCGGATAGGTCAGGCGTCCGACCAGACTGGCGCAGGTCGCCAAGTTGGCGCCCGTCGCCGCTGTCAGTTGCGGCAACAGTGGCGTGGTCGTTACGGTTTGCGTGCTATCGCTTCCGCCGCAAGCGGTGAGCAGCAGTGCACTGACGGCAGCAGCCGTCCCGGTCAGTTGCAGACCTTTCATGTTGTGTCTCCTATTTGTTGTTGTAGGTTGTTGTGAGCCAGTGCATGCGGAAACGTGCCGCGTTGCACTGGCCTAAGTTGGACTATACACATACAAGTATATTTTGTGCATAAAAATATTAATGAGCATAAAAATATATTTACGCATAATATTGGTGGTGTGCGTGTAATCGGCCGCACGGTGCCCAGGCGGGGAAGCCGCATCGGTGGCATACCGGCTGTGGATAGGCCGCGTGGCGGCCGGCGCACTCCGAGCAGCCATAGCGTGGCGCGGGTGGCGACCACTCGGCTCGACTGTCCGCAATCTGTTTATCTGGCCAAACCACATCTGGAGGACGACAGCCTGCAAGTGGTGCTGCCCGAATGGCAATTGCCCGACATGTCTATCTATGCGTTGTACCCATCACGCAAACATTTGTCGCCAGCGGTACGGGCGTTACTTGATTTTCTGGTTGAGCGTTTTGCTGTGACTATCTGGTAGCACGGCTTCAGATTGGCAATCACAGTCTGAATATCCATCGCTGGGAAGCATAAATAAGTTCGCCTATGTTAAGGTGTGGGGATACCAAATTTTTCTGTTTGCATCATGTGTCAATTATTAGGAATGAACTGCAATACCCCGACCGACATCGTGTTCAGTTTCACGGGTTTTGCCACGCGGGGTGGTTTGACGGATGAGCATAGGGATGGCTGGGGGATTGCATTCTTTGAAGGAAACGGTGTCCGTCATTTTGTCGATCATCAACCTGCCATTTCGTCGCCTGTTGCTGAGCTGATCAAGAGTTTTCCGATCAAGTCAAAAAATGTGATTGCGCATATCCGCAAGGCGACACAAGGCCCCGTGATTCTGGAAAACTGTCATCCATTTGTCAGGGAATGCTGGGGGCGATATTGGGTTTTTGCGCACAATGGCGATCTGAAAGACTTTGCACCGGTGCTGGATGGCGCTTACCATCCGGTGGGAACCACAGACAGTGAGCAGGCTTTTTGCTATCTGCTGCAGGAAATGCGTCGCCGTTTTGGCGATACCCTGCCGGCGATGTCTGAACTGACAGCATTTATGCGTGAGATGACGGCAGAAATTGCCAGCTATGGAACCTTCAATATGCTGCTATCCAACGGTGAGGCGTTGTTTACACATTGCTCCACTAACCTGTATTACATCGTGCGCCAGCATCCGTTTGCGACTGCTGCGTTATCCGATGACGAAGTGGCAGTGGATTTTTCTGAGCTGACGACACCCAAAGACAAAGTGGCCGTGATCGTCACTGCACCGCTGACCAAGAATGAGTGCTGGACACAGTTTAAAACCGGTGAGTTGAAAGTGTTTGTTGATGGCGACCTTTTGCCAGATTAATGAACAATGAACAAGCCATCTTTGGTGGAACAGCTGGATGCCTACTTGTTACGGGTGCTGCATACCTTGTTGACAGAGCGCAGCGTCACTCGTACGGCGATCCGGTTGGGGCAATCGCAACCGGCGATCAGCAATACCCTGAAACGCTTGCGCGACATTACTGGCGATGCCATTCTGGTACGCGGCAAAAATGGTATGACTGCCACTGCACGCGGGGAAGAGTTGCTGAAGTTGGCGGCAGAGGGTTTGCAGATACTGGAGCAGATTGCCAGCCCTGCACCAGCATTTGTACCGGCATCCAGTCAACGCGTGTTTCATCTGGGAGCACCAGATTATCTGAGTCCGTCGCTGATTCCTCTGGTCATGGAAAAAATCCGCATTCAGGCACCACAGGCGGGTCTGGTGGTGCATGCGCTGACCGCAGGATTTGACTATGCTGCGGCGCTGGAACTAGGAGAGCTGGATTGTGTGATCGGCAATTGGCCAGAGCAGTTGCCTCACTTGCATCTGGCACCATTGTTTGACGATGAACTGGTCTGTATGCTGAATCGTCAGCACCCAGTCATCAACAAAGGTTTGTCGCTGCGATATTATCTGGACATGCCGCATCTGGCACCGACGCCTTATATGGCGGGGCATCGCAGTATTATCGATGTCGCACTGGAGGCGCAGGGACTTAAGCGGCATATCCAGATGACCGTGCCCTATTTTGGGATGGTGCCTTATATCCTGTCACGCACAGATCTGATCTTTACCACCAGTCGTAGTTTTGCAATCGCCTGCGCGAAAGACTGGCCACTGGCCATCTTACCGGTGCCTGTCCATATGCCGAAAATGCAGTTTTTTATGCTTTGGCACCAGCGGGCACATGCGGCGGCAGATGTTCAGTGGCTGCGTGGCATCATTGCTGAAACTTCGACTCAGGTGCTCGCATCAGCGCCGAATGGCATTGCTGGCGTTGTCACCGATGCTCATGCGCCACCTCATTGCTGAAACAGGTTATCGGGACTGAGGCAAAACCATCCCAGCGACGGGATGGATTCTTGCTGTAGCAACTACAAGCGCCAAAGCTGGCAGTGCCGTCGCCTCCATACTTTACCGGGATCATGTTGCGTCAGTCCTGCTGATAAAAAACGCGAAACCGACGCTGCGTTCGCGTTTTTATCGATCTGCTATTAGCCAGGCATTTTTCCTTCAACACCTTCTACGTAAAACTGAATATTACGTAGGAAAACATCGTCAGCCACAGCGTCTTTGGCGAGCACTTCGTTACCCGAATTGTCTTTGATGGGGCCTTTCCAGATCGGCATACTGCCATCGATGACACCCTGACGTTTTTCTGCTACCAGTTTTTTAACATCCTCAGGCAACGCGGCATTGAAGGCCTTCAGGTCGATCATGTTTTCTTTCAGACCCCACCAACTGGTTTCTGATTTCCAACTGCCATTCAGCACTTCTGCCACTCTTTGCGTGTAATACACGCCCCAGTCGATGACAGACGCGGCGATATGCGCCTTGGTGCCAAATTTGCTCATGTCGCTGTCCCAGCCGAATGCGTAGACGCCTTTTTCTTCTGCGGTCTGCACGACAGCAGCAGAATCTGTATTTTGCATCAACACATCTACGCCCTGACCAATCAGGGTGGTTGCCGCTTCACGTTCCTGACCGGGATCAAACCATTTATTGATCCAGACCACTTTGGTAGTGGCTTTGGCATTGACCGACCGCGCACCCAGCGTGAAGGCGTTAATGTTGCGCAGGACTTCTGGAATCGGTACCGAAGCGACAACGCCGAGTTTGCCGGATTTACTCATTTTTCCCGCTGCTATCCCTGCAAGATAAGCGCCTTCATAAGTACGGGCATCGTATTGCGCCAGATTACCTGCTGTTTTAAAGCCGGTAGCATGTTCAAAGCGGACATCAGGAAAATCCTTTGCGACTTTCAGCATGGCTTCCATGTAGCCAAATGTCGTGCCGAAAATCAGTTTGTTCCCCTGATTCGCCAGATCACGAATAACCCGTTCGGCATCTGCCGCGCTTTCCGGAATACTTTCGATGAAGGTAGTTTTTACCTTATCGCCAAATTTTGCCTCCACTGCCTTACGGCCAGCATCGTGGGAGTAGCTCCAGCCAGCATCGCCAACAGGGCCAACATAGATGAACGCAACTTTGAGAGGGCCAGCTGCGCCCACTGAGGCAACTGATCCGGCAGCTGCAGGGCTTGTCGGTTGAGATTCTTCTTTTTGACCACAACCCGCGAGGCTGCTGATGGTTGCGAAGCCAGTCAGGTGGGCCATCGCCAGCGACAGGCTGGCAGTCAGTGTTTTGCGACGAGAAATAGACATGCTCGACATCCTTCGATAAGCAAATAAATAGTGAGAATTATGCAACGTTGTTTCAACGGTGGTATAGCGGTATAGCGTACTGGTGATGCGTTCAGTGCTACTTTTCCGCTATACCTTGTCGGATTGTTATTGCATGTATCGGATAGCAATCAGTTATGTCTGACTCAGCCCGGGCGGAATGGTTTGCCCAGCGAGGCCGGCATGTTCAGCCGTATCCAGTCCGGGTTACGCGAGATCAGTACGAGTACAACGATAGTTGCAATATACGGCAGCATCGACAAAATTTGTGACGGAATCGTGATTCCAATCGCCTGAAAATGAAATTGCAAAATGGTCACGCTGCCAAATAATAAGGCACCGAGCAGGACGCGCGCCGGGCGCCAGGTAGCGAAGGTAGTCAGTGCCAGTGCGATCCAGCCGCGTCCCGCCACCAGTCCTTCCACCCACATCGGTGTGTAGACGACTGACAGATAAGCACCCGCCAGACCACAGCAAGCGCCGCTGAACAATAAGGCAAGATAGCGGATTCTGATGACCGGATAGCCAAGCGCATGGGCCGATTCTGGTGATTCTCCAACAGCGCGCAAGACTAGTCCGGCGCGGCTGCGATACAGAAACCAGACCAGGCCAGCACATAGCAACCAGCTGACATACACCATCCCGTGATGATCAAACAAGGCTTTGCCCAGCACTGGCAGATCGCTGAGGAACGGTATTCCGTGTGCGTTGCTGGTCAATGACTGCCCGACAAATGATTGCCCGATAAATGCGGACAGACCACCGCCAAAGATAGACAGCGCAAGTCCCGTGGCAACCTGATTGGTATTCAGCACCAGCACAAACCAGGCAAACAGACTGGCCATGAGCATTCCTGCAACAGCACCAGCCAGCATGCCCAGAAAAGGCATATGCGTCTGATGGGCGACGGCAAAGCCGACGATGGCAGATACCAGCATCATGCCTTCGGCACCGAGATTGAGAACGCCTGCCCGTTCATTGATCAGCAGACCGAGCGCAGCGATCAGTAACGGAGTTCCAGAGTTGATTGAGGCCGCAGCCAGAGTGGCAAAATTTTCCAGCATGGCTTAGTTCTTCCAACGCAGACGGTAATGGATCAAAGTATCGCAGGCCAGCAGCATGAACAGCAACATGCCCTGAAACAGGCCTGTGATCGCAGATGGCAGACCAAGGCGGGATTGTGCCATTTCACCTCCCAGATAAAACAACGACAGAATCAAGCCGCCGAATATGCATCCGACTGGATGCAGTCGTCCGATAAAGGCAACAATGATGGCGGCAAAGCCATAGCCGGGTGAAATAGAGGGCAACACTTGTCCTATCGGCCCGGTCACTTCAAAAGCGCCTGCCAGTCCAGCGAAGCCGCCAGAAATCAGCAGGGATGCCCACAATGCCTTGCGACTCGAAAATCCGGCATATCTGGCTGCCAGCGGCGCCAGACCGCCCACTGTCAGACGATAACCGGCAATGCTGCGGAAAATGAACACGGTCATGCAGGCACTGGCGATCAGCATGACGATCAAGCCGATATGGAGGCGACTTCCATGAAACAGGTGCGGCAACAAGAAATCACTGGAAAACACTTTCGACTGAGGAAAGTTCATGCCATGCGGGTCTTTCAGTGGACCGCTGACAGCGTACATCAGCAATAACTGTGCGATATAAGTCAGCATCAGCGACACCAGAATTTCATTGGCATAAAAGCGATCACGCAGCCAGGCAGTGATGGATGCCCAGCATGCGCCGCCGGTTACACCCGCCAGTGTTGCCAGCCAGAGCACACTGCTACCGGATAAAGCCGGATGTGCTGTATCGAACAATAAAACGGTACTGCCCGCTGCCAGTCCGCCGGCAATTAACTGACCTTCCGCACCGATGTTCCAGACATTGGCGCGATAGCAGACGGACAGACCAAGGGCGCACAATACCAGTGGCGTGGTCTTCAACAACAGTTCTGCAATAGCCGCAGTGTTACGTACTGGTTCAATTAACAATACCTGTAATCCGGTGACTGGATTTTTACCCAATGCGATGAACAGTAATCCACCGAAAAAAATCGTCAGCAGCAATGCCAGCACTGGTGACAGATACGCCATGCTACGTGATGAGGCCGTCCTTAATTCGAGTTTAAACATGATCTGTCTCTGATTTTTTAACGCTTCGCTGGGATACGGTTTGTGCCGTCGTCCACGCGTCCCACAAGCCACTCATCCACAAACCGATTTGTTCACGAGTTGCGCTGGTGGTGGCGACCGACGGAGATAAACGACCTTTGGCCATCACATACATGCGATCACACAAGCTGAATAATTCATCCAGTTCTTCAGAAATCACCAGTACCGCACAACCAGCGGCGCGCAGTTGCCGGATTTCCGCATGGATCTGCGCTGCAGCCCCCACATCTACGCCCCAGGTTGGTTGGGCGACGATGAAGACATCGGGTTGGCGCATGATTTCGCGTCCGACAATGAATTTTTGCAGATTGCCACCGGACAAACTGCGTGCGATTGCCGACGGCCCGGAAGCCTTGACGCCGAACCGGCTGATGATCTCTGCTGCTGCCTGTCGGATTTGTGCAAAATTGATCATGCCATGACGTACAAACGGCGTTTCCTGATGCGATAGCAGCATGTTATCCGCCAGACTCAGCTCTGGCACGGCACCGCGTCCCAGTCTTTCTTCCGGCACCAGACTTTGTCCCAGCGCGCGTCTGGCCTCCGGACCCGATTGTCCTACGGCACGACCTTTCAGCAGGATCATTTGTGCAGCGGTACGCTGATCTTCGCCGGATAACGCGGCCAGTAATTCTTGCTGACCATTGCCGGAAACTCCTGCAATACCGACAATTTCGCCGCCAAACAGCTCCATATCGATATCAATCAACGTGGTACCAAAGGCATGTGCTTTGGGCAGATTCAGGCGTTGTAAGCGTAAGCGCGACTCGCCCAGCGCTACGTTGCCGGTCAATGGGTTCTCAGCGCTGCTTGTTACTGCATTGCTGACGTTTGTTGTATTCGTTACGTTGGTTGCATGTGCCGTTTTTGTGGGCAATGCTGTTCCTATCATCATGCGCGACAGGCTTTCTGCGGTTTCCTGCGCCGGGCTGCAATGCCCAGTGACTTTACCAGCACGCATGACGGTGGCTGAATTGCAGAGTTCGCGGATTTCGTCCAGTTTGTGGCTGATATACAAAATACTGCAACCTTCTGCTGCGATTTTGCGCAAGGTGACAAATAGCGACTGTACTGCCTGTGGCGTCAGTACCGATGTGGGTTCATCGAGGATCAGCAATTGTGGATGGGTTAGCAGCGCGCGCACAATTTCTACTCGTTGTCTTTCGCCGACGGACAGCGTATGTACATGCCGGTGTGGCTCAAGCTCCAGACCGTAATTGTCCCCGGTCTGGCGAATTTGCTCCGCCAGCGCCTGCATATCCACCTTGGTATCCAGGCCAAGTGCGATATTTTCTGTGACTGTCAGCGTGTCAAACAGGGAAAAATGCTGAAATACCATCGCAATACCCATCTGGCGTGCCACTTGTGGCGTCGTGATGTGAATGTCCTGCCCATTCCAGCGCAACTGGCCGGAATCCGGGCGTACAGCACCGACAATGATTTTCATCAGGGTGGATTTGCCAGCGCCGTTTTCGCCCAGTACCGCATGAATTTCGCCGGGTGCGACACGCAGGTGGACATGGTCGTTCGCGATTACCGCAGGGTAGCTTTTGCAGATGTCTGTCAATTCCAGTCGTGCAGGGACGGATGCAGCAACAGAGGTCACGTTTTTTTCCAATACAGGTGGAGCGAAAATGAAACCGCAGTGCACGAGGTCGGTGGCTGCGGTGAGCAGGAGCATCGCCGTATTGCTTTGCTCTCTGCAAGAAGCCCCTATTATAAATGCCTTGAAGGCTCATCAGGTTCCTCAGTTTTAGCCTGTTCATCATAGCTAAGAGCCAAAATCACAGACCGCCATAACAGCCTGGTCTGGTCGGGGTAAGATGTTGGTTTTTTATTTCATCTCCTTTTTATTTCAGAACTGACGCAAAGCCGCCCCAGCGGCGTGTGGCTCCGTGTTGTACAAAGCTCCGTACTAGACCGTACTGCTTTCGTTGCCATACCTTGCTGTGACATTGTTGCACCAGTCCTCTATTTTTTTCTTTTACAGAACCCTGACAGAACATGCGCGATCAATTCAATGAAGTTAATCTGGCAATGCAAAAATATGTGGATAAGGAAATCCTCGCAGGTGTTTCGACGGCTGTATTGCATGGGCAGACGCTGGTACATCAGCATTGCACAGGCTGGGCAGACAAGGAAAACCAGATTGCCTTGCGCGAAGATCATTTATTCAGAGTATTTTCCAATACCAAACTCATTACTTCGATAGCGATTTTGCAATTGATGGAGGCAGGAAAATTAAGCCTCGATGATGCGGTCGAACATTACTTGCCACAACTGGGGCAGCGTCAGGTGTTGCTGCCCAATGCCAGCAGCCTTGACGACACCGAACCTGCACGTTCTTCCATTACGTTGCGCCAACTACTGAATCACAGCTCAGGTCTGAGTTATGGCCTGCTCGATCATGGCAGCATGATGTACAAGGCGTATAACGAGCGTCGTGTTTTGAATGCATTTCAGACGCTGGCAGAAATGATCGACGTGCTGGAAACATTACCGCTGAGTTTTCATCCCGGAGAAAGCTGGCAATATTCCATTGCCACCGATGTATTGTCGCGCGTGGTCGAAGTGGTCAGCGGTCTGAATTTTGATCAATATATACAGCTACGGATTTTCAATCCATTAGGCATGGACGACACAGGCTTTGTCGTGCCTGAACAAAAGCTGTCCAGATTGACAGCCTATTACGGTGGTGCTGATCCACAAAATATTTTGCAACGTGGTTTGCGCAGACTGGATAAATCACCTTATCCCGGCGCATTTGTCACGCCGGTAGCACGTCTTTCCGGTGGCGGCGGTCTGGTCTCGAGCCTGCATGACATGCTGGCGCTGATGCGTAGCCTGATGCCGGATGGCGACCATATTCTGAAGCCGGAAACCATGCAACTGATGATGCAAAATCATTTGCCTGATGGCATGAGTATTGGTTTTCCGGGCATCGGCGATGTGCCGGGCAAGGGGTTTGGACTGGGTGGCGCAGTGACCCTGCAAGCGTCTTCTATTGATCCCCCTGGCTCCGCCGGTGAATTTGAATGGGGAGGTATTGCCGGAACACACTGGTGGATTTCTCCGCGTCACAATATCGCGGGTATTCTGATGACGCAAAAACTGATGAGCTTCTGGCATCCGTTTTCTTTCGACTTTAAACGTCTGGCCTATCAAGCCATGGGTATCCGCTGAGTCTATGCAATTTCAATGATGGTTGCGCCTCATCTGCGCTTGATCGACCTCTCGCTTGTCATGGCGACAGGAAGGAGATTTCATCTTCCCGACATGATCAGCAGATATCATGATGTCATGCGTCCTGACTAATTTTGGAGAACTGAATGAAGGTAAATCTGAGTAGTAATATGTCTCATCGCTGGCTGACACTATCCGGTATTCTTTGTGCCGGGCTATTGTCTGCCTGTAGCAGTGTCCCTGTGCAATCCGGCAAAGCGGCAGCGCAATTGCAGACTGCCTGGGTGGTGATGGGTGAACAAGGGCAGGCAGTTGCCCGCGCGGTGACGACAGATGCTGTCTGCCCCGCTATTTCTCAGGATGGTGTGACGCAACTGATGTCAGTCAGAGCACCGGCCGAAGTACTGGCCCAACGTAAAACGGCGAGTAAGCCGGATGATTCCAAGGCATCGGCTTTTCCCGTATTGACATGTGAGGCCACGATTGCGCCGGCAACTCGCATCGCCAGTATCGTCGGACGTGAATTACCGTTACCGAAAGCTGTTGCGCAAAAGATCGTCGTGATTGGCGATACGGGCTGCCGTATGAAGCTGGCGGATAATTATTTTCAGTCTTGCAATGACAGCGAAAAATGGGCTTTCCGCCAAATGGTAGAAACTGCCGCCAAATTCCAACCAGATCTGGTGGTGCATGTTGGTGATTATCACTATCGTGAAAATGCCTGTCCTGATGGTAATCCTGCCTGTGGCGGAAGCCCCTGGGGTTATGGCTGGGATACCTGGCAGGCAGATTTTTTCTCACCGGCGAATGCTTTATTGAAAGCGGCTCCGTGGGTGGTGGTCAGGGGAAATCACGAATCCTGCCTGCGCGCCGGACAAGGCTGGTGGCGTCTGATGGATCCGCGTCCTTTGGTGAGTGGACGTGATTGCAATCTGGAACAGAACGATCAGGCGGGCGATTACAGCGCTCCATATGCTATACCTTTGGGCAAGGTCGGGAGTGAGCAGGCGCAACTGATTGTGTTTGATTCTTCCAAAGTCCCGAATAAAGTGCTGGCAAAAACAGATCGTGCTTATCAGGTGTACATGGAACAATTCAACACAGTGAATCAACTTGCTGAACAGGCCGACTTTAATATTTTCATGAACCACCATCCTATATTGGGGTTTGCGGTTGAAAAGAAAAAAAACGGTGAGCTTGCCACATATCCGGGGAACGCTGCATTGCAGGACGTGATGCAACAAATTAATCCTACTCGTTTGTTCCCTTCCAAAGTGCAGGCAGTCTTGTCAGGCCACGTGCATTTATTCGAGGCGCTGACTTTTTCTACAGATCACCCGACGCAATTCGTGTCAGGCAATGGCGGTTCGTCACTGGACATGATGTTGCCGACACCTTTGCCAGCAGGCGCGACACCGTTTTCCGCCGCTAAACTCGAGCATTTCAGTAATTCGAATGACGTAGGGTTTATGACGATGGAGCGTGAACTGCAGGGCTGGAAAATTCAGGCTTGGAACAAGCAGGGCAAACAGATTGCTGATTGCCGCATGCAAAACAAGAAAACCAATTGTACTCAGCTGGCACCTTGATGATGGTTCTGACGTTCTGATCTGTGCCGTGTTTCAGGAAGGAACAAAAACACAAATAGAACGTATGGGCTGAGTGCATCAATACAATACACAAACCGAACGTACAAACAGAACGCACAAACAGAACAGCGAAGCAAGCGCAAATCAGCCTTGCTTCGCTTTTTTTTAAAGTGTTGTTGTGTCATCGAATTGTCATCATCGATTCATTTTCCTGTCATACCGGCTTCCTACAATCGTGGGCTTTCTACCCACCAAATTACCCGGAAGGCACGACAATGGATCGCAAGAAGCAGCAATTCGCCAGACAATTGATGTCAGCGCATGTTTTAATGGCTCTGACACTGATGGCTCATCAGCATGTACATGCGCAGACTGTACAGACGACTGCAGAAACTGAAACAGTCTCTTCTTCCGCACTGGATGCAGAAGCGATCAAATCCAAAGTTGTGATTACCGGATCTGCTGTTGCCAACCGCGCACCCGTGTTGACTTCACTCAAAGCAACGCAGCCACAATCCATTATTACTGCAACATTCATTGAGCAATCCGTGACGCCACTGGCAGACTTTAATGCCGTGGCACGTATCGCACCAAGTATCGGCTCCGGCGTTTCTGCAAATGGTCCTGGCCTTGCTGAAACAAAAGTGACCCTGCGCGGTTTTCAGGATGGCGAATACAATATGACGTATGACGGTATTCCTTTTGGCGATACCAATAATCCTACGCACCACTCCACATCGTATTTCCCAGCCCGTATCATCGGCGGTATGGTGATAGAACGTGGTCCGGGCAATGCCAGCAATCTGGGACAAGCTACTTTTGGTGGCTCTATCAATTTGTTTTCCAAGGAATTGTCTAACGAATTCAATTTCACACCGTATGCGACTTTCGGCTCCTGGAACACGAGAATGTATGGCGCAGAAATTGATAGCGGAACGCTCGCCAATTTCGGCGACACTCGTTTCATGTTCAACGCATCGCGTCTGACAACGGATGGCTACCTGACATACAGCGGCGTGACAGAAGACAATTACCAGTTCAAGCTGCAACGTCCTTTAGGTAAAGACACAACGATCACGGTGTTTTCTACCTATAACAAAATCAATAGTTTTATTCCTGATAAAGCAGGCGTGACGTTGAGCCAGGTAGCGCAATTCGGTAAAAATTATTCTCTGAATAATGATCCGACCAGCCAGAACTATTTTGGCTACAACTACAACAATAAAACGACCGATTTCGAATACATCCGCCTGCAATCAAAATTGTCCGGCTGGGATATCGACAATACGTTATATACGTATTCCTACAACAACGACACCTACTCTGGTCAGGATGCCAGCGGTGCTACAGCGAACGGTACAAAATCCGGCGTGACTGGTAACAAAAATGTTCCGGGCTACAACAAGCTCAATGCGTATCGCGTCAATGGCGATATTTTCAAGGCAACGAACAAGCTGGAATCAGGTCTGTTGCGCGTGGGTGTCTGGCTGGAAAGTTCCAATACCAATCGCCATACCTATGATCTGGACTGGACACTTGGCGTGCCTAATCCTAAAGAAGCGACAGCACCAAAAAATGTCTCTTACGATCAGCGTTCTTCATGGAAGCAGTATCAGCCATTCGTTGAATTCGAATGGGCACCGGTGGCAAATCTGACGATCACACCAGGCTTGAAATACATGAATTTCCAGCGTTCACTGGATGCGACAGTCAATCAGACAACCCGTATCGCCACAACAGCGGATCAGACTTACACATCAACATTGCCGTTCCTGACAGTCAACTACAGCATCAACAAGGAATGGTCTGCTTATGCACAAGTAGCAAAAGGTTTCCTGGTGCCTGATCTGTCCATGTTCTATGTGAACAACCCGACACTGGCAACACCAAAACCACAAACCTCCACTAACTACCAGTTGGGCGCGGTGCATCATTCCAGAAATCTGACACTGGATGCGGATATCTACTACATTGATTTCAATGACAAGATCGCTTCTACTGGCACCGGTAATGATCTGGTGTATTACAACCAGGGCGGTGTGATTTATAAAGGTATCGAAGCGGCTGCTACTTACTACATCGGTTCTGGTTTCTCTGTTCACGCCAATGCGTCTCTGAACAGCGCGAAAACAAAAGACACTAATCTGCAAGTCGCAAAAGCACCTGAATCGACTTCTGCATTGGGTCTGTTGTACAAAGCCAATGGTCTGTATGGTTCTCTGATCGCAAAAACGACAGGAACTCAGTACGCCAAAGACGGTGAACCAGCAGCGTATAAACTTCCGTCTTACACCACGACGGATTTCACGCTTGGTTATCGCTGGAAACTGGCTGGCAATATGTTGAAAAACATCAAAACCCAGATCGGCATCAACAACCTGTTTGACAAACAAGACGTGACTTCTATTTCTGCGAATAGCAAAGGCGCGGCATTTGATCAATATACATTTATACCAGCCCGTAGCTGGAATCTGTCTCTGAGCGCAGATTTCTGACGATTCTCAGTTTGACGACACAAAAAATGGCATGCTATAAGGCATGCCATTTTTTTCTGAAATCGTGACAGTCTGGATTAGTCCCGGACAATCTATCAGGCAATATCCGACTGTTTGATGATGATGCGGGAAATCAGGCCGTATTCTTGCGCTTCTTCGGCACTCATCCAGTAGTCACGGTCGATATCGTTCGTCACGCGTTCCAGACTCTGGCCTGATTCGCGGGCGATCAATGCCGAAATACGCTCGCGTACCTTGACGATTTCGCGTGCCTGAATCGCAATGTCCGTCGCCTGACCGCCGCAGCCACCACTTGGCTGATGGATCAGGAAACGTGTATTGGGCAGGCAGACGCGGCGTTCGGCAGGAACGGACAGAAAAACGCTGACCGCTGCACTACCGACCCAGCCTGTACCGACCATATTGACCGGAACGTCGATGAATTTGATCATGTCATGAATCACGTCGCCGGATTCGACATGGCCGCCTGGTGACGATACCAGTACGGTGATGGGGTCTTTGGATTCCGCTGCCAGCGCGATCAGGCGCTTGCTGACATCGGCTGCCAACTTGTCATTGATCGTGCCAAACACCAGTACGGTCCGGGATTTAAAGGCTTTCTCTTCGAGAAAAGGGCTGCGTTGCGCGTCGTTGTTGTCTTTATCGTCTGCCATGAGAAGGTCTTTATGGTTGGTTTGGTTGTGCGTAAGAACGTGAACACGTTCTAAGTCCAGTAGTTCTTCACGCAATCAGAACATATGCGGATGAGCATGATATCTTGATTGCTGGGCTACATGGCTGCTGTATCGGATTTTTTCAAGTAAGTTTCTGCCAGTGTGACCCAGTAAGTAGCACCCACAGGTAACAAATCATCATTGAAGTCATAGCTGGGATTGTGCAGATTGCATGGACCCAGACCATGGCCACGATCGCGATGGTCGCCGTCGCCATTGCCCAGAAACGCGTAGCAGCCCGGCTTGTCCTGCAGCATGAACGCAAAATCTTCTGCGCCCATCGTTGGTTCTACATGATCGTTGACCCGGTCTGCGCCGACCACTGCGCGCATGACTTCAGCGGCAAAAGCGGTTTCTCTGGCATGGTTAATCAGTGGCGGGTAATTACGTTTAAACGTAAATTCGATCTCGGCATCAAATGCCAGTGCCGTATGCTCGGCAATCTGGCGCATGCGTTTTTCTATCAGGTCGATCATGTCTGTGCTGAAGGCGCGTACCGTCCCTATCATGGTGGCATCATCGGGAATCACATTGGTCGCGCTGCCGGAATGAATTTGCGTGACAGATAAGACGGCGGCTTCCAGCGGACTGGCGTTGCGACTGACGATGGTTTGCCAGCTTTGTGCAATCTGTATCGCCACGATGATAGGGTCTATCCCTTTATGTGGCTGCGCTGCATGCGCGCCCTTGCCTTTGACCACGACTTCAAATTCATTCGATGATGCCATCATCGGCCCGCTGGTCACGCCAAATGTGCCCGCCGCCACGCCCGGCCAGTTATGCATGCCAAATACGGCGTCCATAGGATAATCCCTGAACAGCCCATCTTCTATCATGCGTCGGGCACCGGCACCACCTTCTTCGGCGGGCTGGAAAATCAGATAGACCGTGCCATCAAATTCTTTGTGCTGAGATAAATACCAGGCAGCACCCAACAGCATGGCGGTGTGGCCGTCATGTCCACAGGCATGCATTTTCCCTGCATGTTGGGAAGTGTGGGCAAACGTATTGATTTCTTGCATCGGCAAGGCATCCATATCGGCCCGCAGACCGATTGCACGCGGGCTGGTACCATGCCTGATGATGCCGAGCACGCCAGTGCCGCCTAAGCCGCGTACCACCGGAATTCCCCACTCTTGCAGCTTGTGGGCAATCACGTCCGATGTGCGGTGTTCTTCGTAACAAAGTTCGGGATGTGCGTGGATGTCACGCCGGATTTGCTGAATATCAGCGTGGAATTGGATAATAGGATCGATCAGTTTCATACAAGTCTCCGGATGCGCTTCATTGCTGGCCGCCAGCATCGATGCATCTCTGGTGGCAGAATGGCGCAACATTATTTGCATGGATGACGCTTCACTACACAATAGCAGAATGACGCCGTCCCCATCAGAGAGAACGATACCAGATTCTGTCGGCCTCAGTATGCGAAGTCATCATAAGCATTCTACAAAAATAGAGTTGGTCAGCGCCAGTAAATCGGTTATCGTTCGACCCAATTTCATTGACAGCAGATGCGCCGACATGTTCTCCGGAAGCCTGCGTTGCGAGCTTGATGCCATTCTGCGTTATCCATCCGGAAATAGGATGCCGGCACAGCCAGCGGCAACATCGGTACCGATGACAACGACGACACCAATGACACCAATGACAGAAGAGAAGCATCTGGTTGCGATACCATAGAGGCGTTCAGACCGAGCGCCGTTTTTTTCATTCACATGTACCAGCAGGAACCAACAGAGCCAACAGGATGCCGGGATTTATCTTTCGTCGTTTATCGCAAAGCATTATCGTTTTGTTCATCATGTCATTGCTGGTATTTGCCGGCGTGTATGCGATCGGGAATCCGATCGACATGCTGATCAGTCCGGATGCGGATCAGCTGGAAAAAGCAAAGATTATTACCAGTTTTGGTCTGGACAAATCCTTGCCTCAGCAATATGGACTGTTCCTGAGTCATGCACTCAGCGGTGACCTTGGGCGCTCATTTGCTTATGCCACACCGGCATTGACGCTGATACTCGAAAGGCTTCCTGCGACGATGGAACTGGCTTTGTCGGCATTATTGCTGGCGATCCTGATAGGTATTCCATTGGGTTTGCTGGCGGGTTTGCGACCGCATAGCATTGTCGGTAAGAGCATTATGGCGATATCGATACTGGGATTTTCATTGCCCACGTTCTGGGTCGGGCTGATGCTGATCATGGTATTCGCGGTGCAACTTGGTTGGCTGCCTTCCAGCGGACGCGGCGAAACCAGCCTGCTGCTGGGGGTACCCGTCAGTTTTCTGACGATCGATGGGCTGAAACACCTGATCCTGCCGGCATTCAATCTGGCACTATTTAATATCGCCATGGTGATTCGCCTGACCCGCTCAGGGGCGCAGGAAGCTCTGCTGCAAGACTATGTGCGGTTTGCGCGTGCCAAGGGCTTGCGCAACAGCCGGATTATCGGCGTGCATGTGCTGAAAAATATTCTGATTCCGATCGTCACCGTATTGGCACTGCAATTTGGTTCTATGATCGCCTTCGCGATTGTCACCGAATCGATTTTTGCCTGGCCCGGAATGGGGAAATTGATCATCGACTCGATCAGGATATTAGATCGCCCGGTGATTGTTGCTTATTTATTGCTGGTCGTGACCTTGTTCATTGTGATTAATCTGGTGGTGGATATTGTGTATTCCCTGATCGATCCACGTGTTCGCTTGTCTGACAGCGGGAGAGCATGATGGCAGATTTACCTTCTTCCACGACGAGTTCTGCTGTGGTGACGCCGTTGCATGCAGACACAGCGTTTCGTCGCTTTTGCCGGGATTTTTTTGCCAGTGCGTCTGCCACTGTTGCCTGCGTTGTACTGGGGGCATTGATATTGGCTGCTCTGCTGGCACCGTGGATTGCGCCACAGAATCCGTATGATCTGACGGTACTGGATATCATGGATTCACGACTGGAGCCCGGCGCGGTTTCTGCCGACGGAGCTGTGCGGTTCCTGCTTGGCAGTGACGAGCAGGGACGCGACATGCTGTCCGCCATTCTGTATGGATTACGTATTTCCTTGCTGGTCGGTTTTAGCAGTACCGTGATTGCACTGGCAATTGGCCTGACTCTGGGTTTGCTGGCTGGTTATGTTGGCGGGCGCACGGAGTCGCTGATCATGCGCATTGCTGATATCCAGTTATCGTTTCCCGCCATTCTGATTGCTTTGATTTTGCTGGCGCTGATGGGGCAGGGAACGGGCAAGATTATTACTGCACTGGTACTGGTGCAATGGGCTTATTATGCCCGCACCGCACGCAGTGCCGCGCTGGTGGAGCGGCGTAAAGAATATATTGAGGCTGCCATTGGCCTTGGTTTATCTCCGGTACGCATTATCTTGCGGCATCTGTTACCGAATTGCCTGCCACCGCTGATCGTGATTTCTGCTTTACAGGTGGCATCGGCGATCTCGCTGGAAGCGACCTTATCTTTTCTGGGGCTGGGTTTGCCAGTGACGGAACCTTCACTTGGCCTGCTGATTGCCAACGGTTTTCAATATATGTTGTCGGGAAAATACTGGATGAGTTTTTTCCCGGGACTGGCATTATTGTTGAGCGTGGTGACGATCAACCTGGTGGCCGATCAGTTGCGGGATGTACTCAATCCACGTCTGCAACTCCATTGAAACATTGGTTATGACAAACTCTTCCCATGCAACCTTATCCGTCAGCCATCTGACGACAGAATTCACGAGCCGTGCCGGCATCATCCGCGCTGTGAATGATGTGTCTTTCAGTATTGAGCCGGGACAGATTATGGGCCTGGTCGGTGAATCGGGTTCCGGAAAATCCATGACTGGCTATTCGATTCTGGGATTGATTGACGCGCCGGGCAAGATCAGCCACGGCAGTATTTTGTTTCAGGGGCAGGAGTTGCGCGGCATGTCAGCGGAAGGTTTGCGGCAATTGCGTGGCAATCGTATCGCTATGATTTTTCAGGACCCGATGATGACCCTCAATCCGGTATTGCGGATTGATACGCAAATGATGGAAACCATCTTTGCACATCAACAGGTCAGTCACGCCAAAGCCCGCGAGATGGCGCGCGATGCACTGGTGAAAGTCGGGATTCCTGCACCAGATCAGCGTTTGCTGGCGTATCCGCATCAATTTTCGGGGGGGATGCGCCAACGTGTTGCGATTGCGATTGCACTGCTGAATCAGCCCGATCTGATTATTTGCGACGAGCCAACCACCGCGCTGGATGTGACGATACAGGGGCAGATTTTGTTTCAGATGCAGCAGTTATGCAAAGATTCGGGGACATCACTGATCTGGATCAGCCATGATTTATCGGTCGTTGCAGGTCTGGCCGATACAGTAACGGTCATGTACGCCGGTAAAATCATTGAACATGGCACTACGCAGCAGGTATTGGAGCAGCCGCGTCATCCTTATACCCAGGGCCTGATCGCGTCGGCACCCTCACGCCAGGCACCACAAACATCACAGACACGAGGGCGCTTGTTGCAACAGATTCCCGGTATGACACCTTCATTGCTGAATTTACCCACGGGCTGTGCTTTTCGCCCGCGTTGTACGTATGCAAGCGCTGCTTGTGAGCTGGTACCGCCATCACGCTTGGTGGATGGACGCGATCTGCGCTGCCACCACCCTTTGCCCTCCTTGCCCCCTTTGCACACACCGCAGACCTTGTCCTCATTGGCATCGCAACAGGAGGCGAATTGATGAGCCGATCCGATATGACGCGAGCCAACGCAGAGCCATTATTGGAATTACGCGCAGCTGGTAAGCGTTTTGGGCAGGAGATGGATATGGTTGCCAGACTGCTGCATTTCTGCGGCGCACAGCAGCCTCAACCGGTCGTGCATGCAGTTCAGGGAGTAGATTTGCGTCTGCATCAGGGCGAAGTGCTTGGACTGGTGGGCGAATCTGGTTGTGGTAAATCGACGCTCGGGCGTATGGTCGCCGGTTTACACAGCATGTCAGACGGAAGCCGCTGGTGGCAGGGGCAGGATGTGACGCAGGCAGATGCAGCACAGCGCAAACAGTTGCAACTGGCGATACAGATGATTTTTCAGGACCCCTACGCATCTCTCAATCCGCGTATGCGCGTGAAGGATATCGTCGGTGAAGCTCCGTTGGCGCACCGTTTGATCAGTGCTGGCGAACAGCGCGATTATGTCGAACAGTTACTGCAAAAAGTTGGGCTGGACCCCGCCGTTGCACAACGCTTCCCTCATCAGTTTTCTGGCGGTCAGCGTGCGCGTGTCGGCATTGCCAGAGCACTGGCAGTGCAACCGCAGGTGTTGGTGTGCGACGAAGCCGTTGCTGCGCTGGATGTCTCGATACAGGCTCAGGTACTGAACTTATTTATTCAATTACGCGATCAGCTGAATCTGACCTATTTATTCATCAGCCATGATCTGGGCGTGATCCGGCATGTATCCGACCGGGTGATGATCATGTATCTGGGGCGAGTGGTGGAATCTGCCGCTACTGAAAATATTTTCAGACATGCGAATCATCCCTATACTCAGGCGCTGCTGGCTTCTGCACCCAGACTGGAAGTGAAAAAAACGGCATTCATTGCGATTCAGGGTGAAATTCCCTCGCCACTGCATCCGCCCAGCGGCTGCCATTTTCATCCACGCTGCCCCCATGCGATGGCCAGGTGTGCGGTAGATGTACCTGCGCTGAAAGAAATTGCGCCCGGCCATTTGTCCGCCTGCCATCTGAATGCCTGAATAGCTGAATGACGGCAAATACGGCAAATACAGTGTCTGAGATGTTGATATTTTTACGTTGTGGCTTCGTGTACAGGTCAGTACTTCCTTGCATGTAGTGGCGTATGCGAGTGATGAATTGAATGCTGAAGGATGCGCTCATTGCTGATCAGGACTGATGGAAATTGCTCCGGCGGCCTTGTGACACCCTGTTGTATCCCCTCTGTGCAAGCCCAAACCCAGCGCCTGCCCAATACCGACCCAATAATGAACCAATATAAACGCGTACGGCTTTCGTTGCCAAACCTTGTCAGGACAATGTTGTATCAGTCTCAGTTATTTTTCATGTGAATGTCTGATATGTAAAAATAGCGTTTTGTGAATTTGTTGCGCTGCGATATAGTTATACCTGTCTCCTCCAACACCTCCTAAGGTTTGGATTTAAGCCCGCACTTTGCGGGCTATTTTTTTGCCCTTTTTCTTTTCATCTATTTGTGCGAAGTAAGTTCGCGCTGGTTCAGCGTATGCTTCAGGATAACTTTTCTATTGAATACCTTGATATGTATCGATGCAGGTGAAGCGGGTTGATGATCTTCTTATCTGTTTTGTGAATAATTGATATGCAAAAATAGTGTTTTGTGAATTTGCTGCACTGCGATATAGTTACACCTGTCTCCTCCAATACCTCCTAAGGTTTGGATTTAACCCGCAACCAACAGGTCGCGGGTTTTTTTTTGCCTTAGCATGACGGTCAAAGAAAAAGCAGGCCTGCAGTTCTCTCGCGCAGACAATGTATGGCGAAAAATTATCATGAAAAAGAATTTATTTAAAAAAGCTACATAAAAAATGGTAATGAAATGGCAATGAAAATGATAGTCCGGTGGCTATATTCGATTTTATTGCGATGCGATATAGTGTTCTCAGTCTCTTCCAGGCCTGAAATGCTTTGAAATTCGGCTCGCCTTTTGTGCGGGCTTTTTTTATGTATTCTCCATATGCAATTGTTGAGAAATACGATGCAGATGTCATGCATGCGGAGCTTCATGTGGTGCGTCCCTCGCGGATGAATGGCCGCTGTTATTCTCAATATTAATGACTGATATTCAGACAATAAAGCATACAAATATGTTGCGCTGCATTAAAGTAGTACCTGTCTCCTCCAACACCTCCTAAGGTTTGGATTTAAGCCCGCACATTGCGGGCTATTTTTTTGCCTGTATTTATCTGTATCAATATCAAATCTGATCAAAAGTGGTGCAGAACACGTAAAATCGACGCTCATAACACTGAGCCGCTTGTCTTGATTGACATCAACCGATTTTTTACGCTATTCCCAATGACAGAACCCGCATTGAATGATGTACACCGCGATCAGGCTGATCCGGAGCAACGCATGTATCGTGATATTTATGATGCCATCATGGATCATCGTTTGCCGGCACGTACCAAGTTGACTGAACAATCGCTGAGCCAGATTTACGACATGGCGCGTCATGGTGTGCGCAAGGTATTAAGCCAGTTGGCAGCGGATGGTCTGGTGGATCTGGAGCCGAACCGCGGGGCTTTTATTGCCAGTCCTGGGGAGAAGGAAGCAGAGGAAATGTTTGAACTGCGTCAGGTGCTTGAAAGAATGGCGGTAGAGCAGGCGCTGGAACACGCTGATCAACGTGCTATCCGCAGTTTGCGCAGCATGGTTGAGCGTGAACGCGATGCCTATTTGCAGGGAAACCGAACGCAGTGGATACGCTTATCCGCCGAATTTCATCTGGAACTGGCAAAAATGGGCGGTAATGGTTTGCTGGTGGATATGCTGCGTCGTTTGGTCTCGCGCACAACGCTGATGATTTCCAGTCCCGACGCCGCTGGCACGCGTCCCTGTTCGTTTGATGAGCATTTGAAGGTGGTGGATGCGCTGGAGCAGCGCGATAAAAAAGCGGCTTTGCAGGAGATGGCGCACCATTTACAGCAATGTGCCTGCCGCACGCCAAAGCAGGGCGGCAAGCATTTTGATTTACGAGCCGTACTCGGCGCTCAAAAAAATACCTGAACTCTGTACGCCCTGGTTTGTTGGGGTTGTCAGAAGTGATCCCGGGTGTAGCCCCGGGCCTTATCGTTAACCCGGACTCTGGTAAATCACCTGATCCAGTTCCGCTAAACCGTAGACATCGGCATTGCTTAAAAAGTCATCAAACGGACCAACTTTGCTGATTTGCTTGCCATATTTGAACACCAGTTGCAGACCGCGTTCTTCTTCCCAGTCACAATCGCATTCGAGCGATACATACACGGCTTGATCGCCGGTACTGCGACGCACGATCAGGGCTTCTGCGCCGAAGCGAATATGTTGCCAGACATCGGCGGGCGTTGCGATATCAATCACATCCTGTTTTTCGGCGCGACGTAGCTGTGTCACGTCTTGATAGTAGGCAAAAATCGCCGGTTCTGCGGCGGCCAGGGACGTTTTGCTGAGGTGAATAAAATTTTCTATGGCCTCATGAAAATCCTCGGTTTTACTATCGCCGACATAGGCTTCAATCAGCAGTTCGCATTCGATGCCGTCGAGGGCAGCAATGGCGACTGGCTGGCTGATCAACCAGTCGTTGTCATCGTCCTGGAGTAAGGTGCCAAGACCAGGGATGTTCATCAGATGTTCCATAATACGCGCTCAGGTTAACCAGGAAAGATGCCTGGATTCTACTATACTCCCCAGAAGTATATTTGTAACACCGAATAAAATTGATGGGGAGCGGCTATATAACTGATATTTTTAAGGGAGTATATCCATATTCACAGAATTGACTCCCGCCAGATCATGCAGTTGCAATGTATTGAGCCGGGTGTAGCACAGACTCGCCTCCTGGCTTAGTCCGGCAGTCAGTTGCACATCATTGCCGCTCAGTTGTACCTGATTCACCAGCACCCGCATTTTGCTGATCAGATCGGCGGTATGCAATACATGGCCGAGTGGCGTCCATGCCACCGGTTTGCGGCCGCCAGCTTGTTGCTGTAATGCCTGTACTATCTGTTCAGGAAATTCCCAGCGCTGGGCAATGCGGTATGCCAAGGTGGCAGCGACGGATGACATCGCCAGTTGAAAACCCATGGAATATTTAAATTTTGCCTGTTTGCATTCCTGATCCAGCAGGCGAAACGCAATGATCAGCCCGAGATTTTTAGTCAGGCCGGCAAGGAAGGCGTGAAAAGGATCAAAGCTGCTGTCCTTGTGTGTCAGAGTATGGCAGGCGATGGCGCATTTTTCGGATTGCGCCCAGATCAATGGTGCTGCCCGGCGCGTGTACTGGCCTGCATGCAGATTGATGATGGGGCGGAATGCGACTTTGGCAATTACCAGTCGTAATCCTTCTTCGCCCAGCATCATGATGGCATTGTCCAGATTGTCTATCCGGTCTGCCGGATTGTAGAGTGCGCTGTTGACCGTATTAATCACTTCGCCAACCAGACTGGCATCTTTGACGATATGCCGGGTCAGTTCGCCCGTCGATACGGTTTTGCTACGCAGACTATGCAGCAGTTGTGGGATCACAGAAGGCATGCGCGGGACGATGACGGCATCATTCAGATCCGAGGCCAGCAGTCGATACAAGGACTGCAACAGTTCCTGTTCATTATCTGCGCTGCTGCCTTCGCCCGGATATCCCATCAGCCAGTCAAAAAACAAGTCATCAATGGCGATATGGGGTTTCCAGACGACCAGAGCCGGTGTCGTTACATGGCTGGTGTCAGCAGTGGCAGTCTCTGCTGCCGCTGTCGCCGCAGTGTTCGATGGTGTGGCGAATGTCGTCGCTGACGTACTTGCAGACGCACTGGCTGATAGGTCGTTGGCAGCGCTGTGGTCGGTCGCTGGAAGCGTATCTGTAGTTGATGCAGTGGCAGTGATCAGATTGTCGTTGACTGTCGGCGTTTCTGCATTTGATGCTGCTGAAGTGGTAGAGCTTGCCACGGTGGTAGCGATGGTTGGGCGATTGGCAGGAGCTGTGGCCGTGCTGACACCGCTGCCGAACAGGCGTTGGAAAAACTGGCTGAGGGGATTTGCCACGATGGCCCTTTCGTTATCCGGTGCAATCCGGCGCAGATCAGCAGAATGCAAAAAGCATAGCAGCTTATCCTGCGCTCGTGGCAGGCAGATGACAGCAGTGTAGTGTGTGTGTCTTGTGTGCGACGTTTGTGCACGGTTTATGCGCCGCTTGTGAGACGCCGGTACGCCGCTTGCAACGTTGATGCCAATATCTACGCAACGTCTATGCGGCCATTCGACGCCATTTGCTACTGAAAACCTGCGGCATATGTTGCGAGCTCACGCAGCCAGATTTCTTTTTGCTCTGCCGGAACAAACGATGCTTCAAAGCTGTAACGGGCAAGTTGCACGATCTCATCGGCATTCAGCATCAGCGCGTCGGCTGTCGCTATAAAGTTGGCATTGATATAACCACCAAAATACGCCGGATCGTCTGAGTTGATGGTGACGCGGATTCCTCGTCGTAACATTCGTGCCAGATTATGATCACGCAAATCCTTCACCACGCACAGTTTCAGATTCGACAGCGGGCATACGGTGAGAGGAATACCTTGCTCTTGTAAGCGATGCATCAAGGCAGCGTCTTCTTCCGCACGTACGCCGTGATCTATCCGTTCCGCATGCAGTTCATCGAGTGCGCCCCAAATATACGCTGGCGGCCCTTCTTCGCCTGCATGGGCAACCAGATGCAGGCCCATTGCTTCGGCAATGGCAAACACGTGCCGGAATTTTTCGGGTGGATTGCCCACTTCGGCAGAATCGAGCCCGACGCCAATCCAGACGTCGGCATATTCCTCGCGTAGGGGTAATGCCGATTCCAGCGTGGCAATCGCCTCTTCTTCACTCAGATGACGCAGAAAAGACAGAATCATGCGCCCTGATAATCCGTGTTCATGCTGCATTTTTCGCAAGGCGCGGGCGATACCGGCAAAAACGATGCGAATATTGACTCCCCGCGATGTATGGGTTTGCGGATCAAAGAACAACTCAACATGACGTACATTGTCGGCCATCGCCTTTTGCAGATAGGCGAACGTCAGATCAAAAAAATCCTGCTCCGTTCGCAGAACGGCTGCCCCTGCATAATACAAATCCAGAAACGATTGCAGATCCTCAAAATTGTAGGCAGCGCGGACTTCGTCAACAGAGGCATAAGGAAGTGGAACCTGATTTTTCTTGGCCAGCGCAAACATCATCTCCGGCTCCAGGCTCCCTTCGATGTGCAAATGCAATTCTGCTTTTGGCAAGCCGCGGATCAATTCGTGTAAGTGAGTACTCATGATGTGATCTTTCATTATGTTGTTTCAGCAAATGCGGAGGAAGCTGTCTGAACCGATTTTTCAGTCCAGACCTGCAATAACTGTGCCGCAACGGCGATGGCAATCACACCGGGTTCTTTTCCTGTGATGCCGGGTAATCCTATCGGACAATGCATTTGGTCCAGTTGCCGCTGGCTGATGTGTTTCTCGCGCAGACGATGTTCAAAGCGTGCTCGCTTGGTCAGTGAACCTATCAGTCCAAACCAGGCTGCATGATTGCTGCGCAGTATGTGCTCGCAGAGATGCAGATCCAGTCCATGATGGTGCGTCATGACCAGAAAGTAACTGCCCGGCGCGGCATTGGCAATCACTGCTTCGGGTATGTCGGTCGCTTCGGTGATGATGTGAGCCGGTAAATCGGCAGGAAACAGATGATCACGTTCATCTACCCAGGTAATACGACAGGGCGTGTTTTGTAATGCGTGCACTACGGCGCAGCCCACATGACCCGCGCCAAACAGGTATAGATGTGGCAACACCAGGCTTTCTTGCTGATAGCCCGCAAGTCGCTCAACCCTTGCTGCATCGCTCCATGCATCGACTCTTTCCAGCATGATGCGCACCACACCGCCGCAACATTGACCAAGAGAGGGGCCGAGTGCCAGCGTTGCATGACGAGTACAGTCCAGCACATCTTGCTGATCCTCCAGCCACAGGCGCGCCTGAGCGATGGCTTTCCACTCCAGATGCCCACCCCCTATCGTGTCATACAGGCTGTCTGTAGTGACCAGCATGCGTGCTCCGGGCTGACGAGGTACCGAGCCTTGACTGCCAGTGACGGTGATCAGTACCGCAGGCTGATGCGGCGATAGTTGTCGCAGTTGTTCCAGCCAGAGATGAGGACTTGCTACATGCATAAGGCGTGTTTGGAAGGTGGGGGGAGAGGGATGATTTCCGTATTCATTTCCACATCACGATAACAGCAAATGCGCACAGCTGTATCTGCGATAGCTGATGTTCAGTATGCCTGCACAGATATACGCAACAGAATTGACGGAACATGAATATGTTTGCCGGATAACAACAAGGGCTTTATTTTTATCAGAATACCATCATGCTGAATGAAATTCTGCTCCGATAAAGCCCTTTGCCCAGCGCACATACGCTTGTTGACGCCTGGATACTCATGCCGCTGACGATTCAGGCGAGAGTCAATCAGTGCAACAAGACGCTTTGCCCCATGTAAGCATCAAATTGACCGAGAAAATCGTCGATCTCTTCTATGCTGGGTTCAGTGGCAATCAGATCATGCACATCTTTACGAAAGTGAATAGCAAGTGAGCCACCGATAAACCATTCGCGACGTACTGATTTATCGGTAATTTCATACCCACCGAAGCGCAGGGCTTCGTGCTCGGTATCTGCGCCATATTCGACGACGCTGTATTGTTCGCTGTTGTAAATGATATTCATTTTAGGCATCCTTTCTGGCTGGAGGGGTGTTTCCTCATATAAACCGGACATGGTGCTGATAGCAGCGGATTTCAAGCAGACTGACAACGCTGTTACGGCTGTTACTGTTAGTTACGACGTGATTGTCAGTGACTTGAGTCTACAAGCAAATAGAATAATCTGCCAGTAGCAACTGATCGTAGGGGCTGGCCAGTAAGGCGGAGCGAATCGCATCCAAATGCGCGCTGCTGGCAACGCCGAGATAAATGCGTTGCACGGGCTGACGTAAAGCGCGGTTCAGGCTGACACGCATGGGTAGATTGCCGATGCAACAAAAACAACCGGGGGCGATGCGTTGCAAAGACAATTGCGGTGATTCTGACAGAATCATCTTACCGTCTGGCAAACCTTCCAGAATAACTGCATGAATCGCTGCATGAATGACGGCAGCAGAGGCGTTGGCGTTATCAGAGATGAAAGATGAAGTGGTATCTGAGGCAGTGGATGATCGCTGGATAGCGTCATGGATTGCCGCCTCACGTTGCTGGTAGCTACCACCACTGACGAGCGTCAGTGGTACAGGCTGACGCATCTTATTCGCCGCGTTTAGCGTATTTCACGGATTCCACACCGAGTTGTTTGAGTTTGCGATACAGGTGGGTACGTTCCAGACCGGTTTTTTCGGCAACGCGGGTCATGCTGCCGCTCTCACGGTTCAGGTGATATTCAAAATAAATTCGTTCGAATGCATCACGTGCTTCGCGCAATGGTAAATCAAAAGACAAGCTCGCAAACTGGTTGGCTGGCGAGGCTGATATCGCTTGTGCGGTACTGAATTGACGGGTTTCGTAATTCACCGGCGCAGTGTTGCTCACCGTCGCGGCCGAGGCAACCGCAGCGCTGCTGATGTCGCTACCAATCACACGCAGAACCGGAATCGCTGGTCTTGGTGCTTCAGCGGTGCGAGTCAGCCCTTGCTGAACGGCCTTGAGCAGTTTTTGCAGTGCAATGGGTTTTTCGAGGAAATTCAATGCGCCGATGCGGGTCGCTTCAACTGCCGTGTCGATAGTCGCATGTCCGGACATCATGATCACCGGCATCGTCAGCAAACCATCGCGCTGCCATTCTTTGAGTAAGGTCACACCATCGGTATCTGGCATCCAGATATCGAGCAGCACCAGATCCGGCCTTGCGTCCTGACGTGCCTGACGCGCCTGTTGTGCGTTCTCAGCCAGTTGTACCACGTGACCTTCATCACCCAGAATTTCCGAGAGCAATTCCCGGATTCCCATTTCATCATCAACGACTAATATGTTTGCCATAAATCTACCCTATTACCACCCTGTGTTTTTGTACTTCTCTTGTCCGTGCTTCTCTGTCGGAAGCCTGTGACGAATAGCCGGATTTTTATGCTGTTTTCAAATCCGGTGCTAACTTTAACAGCAAAATCGCTACTTTTGCACCGTTTGTATCGCTACGATTCTGAATATCGATTCTGCCGCCGTGTTCATCAATAATTTTTTTCACCATTGCCAGACCCAATCCGGTGCCGCGCGGCTTGGATGTGGCATACGGTTCGAATGCGCGGGCCAGAATTTTGCCGGAAAATCCGGGGCCATTATCAATGATCGATAATCTGACTGCCGAGCGCGCATCTTTCCCGGCGCTCTGATAACGCACCACTTCCGTGATCACATCAATACGTGGTGCGATGTCTGTCTGCGGGTTTTCGGCAACGGCATCCTGTGCGTTTTGCAGCAGGTTGTGAATGACTTGCCGCATCTGCGTTGCATCTCCCATGACCTGCGGGAGATCAGCTGCCAGATTCAGGCGGATGATGTCGCGGTCATCTCCCGCCATGTACAGGTGTAATACTTCATCGATCAGTTCGCCAAGATTGAGTGGCGTCAGCACTGCCGGTGGTGTTTTAGCATAGTCGCGGAAATCATCGACCATGCGCTTCATGGAGGTAACCTGATTGACGATCGTGGTGGTGCTTTTGTTCAGGATAGCGACATCGGCGTCACCGAGTTTGTCCTGCAACTTCATTTGCAGTCGTTCAGCGGATAATTGTATGGGCGTCAGCGGGTTTTTGATTTCATGTGCCAGACGGCGTGCCACTTCACCCCAGGCGATAGAGCGCTGGGCAGAAATGATATTGCTGATGTCATCAAACACGATCACATAACCATTGCCGTTTCCTACCGGTAAATGCGAGCCGCGTGCCAGTAAGGTAATGCTCTGTCCGTCGTCGCTTTGCATGCCATTGGCAGATTTTTCCGGCATCACCCCCGCGTTTGGCCGAGGTACTTCGATTTGCTGCTGCCAGTGCTGTTCTTGCGCGCTATCGCCACCTGCCGCGGATTGTGCGTGTTGTTCAGAAAATGCTTTGTCGATGGCGACGGCAAAGGTATTCATCCCTTCAATATCAGTCAGCGATTTTCCAATATCGCTTTCTAAGCGACGTTGCAAAATGCGCTCAACAGATTCATTGCATGTGACCAGATGCGAATGTTGGTCCAGCACCATCACACCGGCGGACATATTGGCCAGTACGGATTCCAGATAGGCTTTGGCGTTTTCGAGTTCGTTCCGGTTTTTTTCGACAGTAGTCCGGGCATCGAATAACTGGCGCGTCATCGTATTGAAGGATTGCGTCAGACTGCCTAGTTCGTCTGAACTGGTGACGATAGGGCGCGGTGAGAAGTTTCCTTCTGTGACGGCCTTGGTGCCTTCAGCGAGCAACAGCAATGGACGTGCGAGCTCACCTGAAATCAGGAAGGCGCTGGTGATGGCGGCAAATATCGCCAGTAACAGTGTCAGGGTCAACGTAAAAATATACATGGTTTTCAGGCTGCTACGGCCAAGCGACCTGACCTGATATTCGCTGGACGCACTACGTAGCGCTTCTGCATGCATGGCCAGATTGGAGGGAACGGGTTGGATCAGCTGCAGATACAGTGTTTCGCGTTGCAATGACAGGCCGTTGCTGGCACTTTGTAGCTGGATCAGTACGCGTGAACGCAGGATTTTGCTTGGTTCCGGGGCCAGTGCAGGACGGTTGGCTCCGCTGCTGGTATTACCATTACCACCGCTGCCGTCGCTTTTGATGGTGTTGTCAGTCGGGTTGGCGTTGACGATTTTTTCGTCGGTCGCTGCATAATAGCGTGCATTACGCGCCTGCCTTAGCATGTCGGCGGTCGGCAGTTCCGGTACCAGGCTACCGACATTTTCGTTGGCGGTGGCAATCACACGGCCCCGGCTATTGAAGATAGTTGCTTCCTGTACCTGCGTTCTTTCGCGCAATCGGGATAACTGGATGGCGACTGAGCTTTCAGATGGTTCGGACAATTCCGCCGCCATTTCACGCGCTTTGGCGCGCAGGTCTGCCAG
Source organism: Undibacterium sp. SXout7W (assembly GCF_049339385.1). Classification (NCBI taxonomy): domain Bacteria; kingdom Pseudomonadati; phylum Pseudomonadota; class Betaproteobacteria; order Burkholderiales; family Oxalobacteraceae; genus Undibacterium; species Undibacterium sp. SXout7W. The sequence continues at coordinate 294,858 of NZ_JBMPPF010000002.1, forward strand.
CAAAAAATCGAGTGCACTGAGGCCGAGGTTTTTACCAGAATCCAGTGCTGACTCGACTTTGACGTCAAACCAGGATTCGATGGAACGCGAGACAAACTGCACCGAGACGACATAGATGACCGTACCCGGCAAAATGCCGACCAGAGCGAACAACAGTACCAGCCTCGTCATCAGGCGTGAACCGAATTCTTTGGTGCGATAGCGTCTCAGCAAGCGCCATAACAGTGTCAGTACCAGTACCAGCAAGGCCAGCGCGACGACCGCATTGGCTCCCAGTAGCCAGCCATAATAATGTTCAAAGCGTGCAGAGTTATCGGATGCGGTTGTCAGAAAAAATAGCAGGATACTCATGAGAGCACCGCCAATAATCAAGGCATACCGCAAAAATCTGGTCACTTGTCGTCTGCCTTGAAGGTAAAGCGTTTCCAGTCAGATGACAGTCGCCAGTCACTATTATTGAGTGACGTGATCAGGAAGGTTTTTGGCAGATAATTCAGATCCAGGCGCAAACGCACTGCAACGTTATAGACGGCGCCATTGCTGAGAGCATTTTTTTCCGCAACCACCCAGCGCCGTGGTCTCAGTACCAGTGCCAGCGCTTCTTCCAGAGTAGGAAAATTTTGCTGTAATCCGTTGTTGATGGTGGCGGTGTAATTGCGTGTCCAGGTGTTATAGCCGATGCGAACGGTTTGTACTGAACGTATCGTTTTTTCGTCGAACCAGTACCAGCGCGGTCGTGTCAATTCGACTTCGGTCGTAAATGACACCGGAATTTCGCGCTGGGAAATGGCTTCTACCAGTCCGTGGCTGAGTTCAAAGGCAAAACTGGCAGCGAGGCGATACCCTTCTTCGCTCGATTCCAGTCTGGCAGATGTGACTTCGGCTTCGATGGCATGACTGTGTGGCGCGATCAGCAATGCCAGTAGCGCTAACACACAGGTCAGCATTAGCCGGCGCAGCAAGTGAGTCGAGCGTTGAATCATGCAATCAGTGAAGAAAAATGAAGTACGAATAATAGCCTTAACATAGCCTGAACTGCTTTGTTTCTGTCAGCTTTCCAGCGGTTTTTGAAATAAGGCGTAAAACAGGCCGTCATGTTCAGTCGATACATCATCACCGTTACCTTTGCTATGAATGGTCGCTAAGGTCGGAAGTAATTGTCCGGGCGCATCCAGTCGGACTGCTCCGTGTCGCTGGACGAAAGCAGCGGCCTGATTTTCTGATTCCAGCGGCCAGATTGAGCAGGTAACCATCAGCATTTTCCCACCGGGTTTCAGCATACGCCACAGATTGTCCAGAATGCGGGTTGACAATGCTGCCAGCTGTGCCGTGTCGGTTTTACGACGTAGCCAGCGACTGTCCGGATGACGTCTGACCACACCTGAGGCGGTGCATGGTACATCTGCCAGAATGCGGTCATACGCTTGTCTGTCCCACCATCCTGAGCGGCTGGCATCACCATCTTTGATCGCGGCAAACAGTTTCAGGCGTGCCAGATTGTCGTGGATGCGTTGTATTCTGGCCGGATCAGTATCCAGTGCCAGTAAATCAATCTCTGCCAGCTCCAGTAAATGTCCGGTTTTACCACCGGGTGCAGCACAGGCATCGAGTACTCGCATGCCGTCTTGCACATCTAACAACGGTGCTGCCAGCTGTGCTGCTGCATCCTGCACCGAGACCATGCCGTCTTCAAAACCCGGAATCTGCACTACGGGAACAGGCTTGACCAGACGAACAGCATATGGTCCGATCTGGGTCGCATCAATCTGGTGACTTGCCAGCAGACGCAGGTATTCCTCTACGGTGCTTTGACGCCGATTAACACGTAAAGTCAGTGGTGGTGGGCGATTACCCGCGTTCAGAATGGCTTGCCAGTGGTCAGGATAGGCGGCTTTACACTGATCTATCCACCACTGCGGATAGTTCCATGCAGCAGCCGGTTGTTTGATGACCAGTTTGAGCAGCTCATCCTGTTCGCGCAGGAAGCGACGCAGTACTGCGTTCACCATGCCCTTGGCAAACACCATGTGGGAGCTTGAACTGGCGGCGGTGACAGCCTGATCCACGACGACGAAGGCTTCGTAAGGCGCATCTTCGCCATCGACCGGCACCAGCAAGGTCAGCGCGCAGCATAGCAGGCCGTACAGCAAGGCTGGTTCAGGTGTTTTATTGGTCATGACCTTCATCAGGGCATCAACGCGACCTACCTGACGCATCGTGCGATAGGCGATGTCCTGTATGGCACCGCGCGCTTGCGGTGTGGCATCTGTCTGGGTAAACACTTTCGCCAGTGCCTGTGGTAATGCTGTTCCTTCGAGTACAAAAGCGACTGCCTGCGCCGCACCGGCGAGGCTGAACGCCAGTGAATCTGGTTTCATCTCTACCAGTTGGAATTCCGGTACTGGTGTCGCGGCCGGACGTGTCGGTCTGGCGGGCTTGCCCAGTATTTTTCTTGGTTGTTCTTGCATATTAGTTCTTTGAAAATGCCAGCTTGATGCCGAGTGCCACAAAAGCACTGCCTACAACACGTTCCAGCCAAAGCTTGATATGCGGATTGCGGCCTGCGCGGCGCGCTAGTGTACCAGCCAAAAAGGCAGTTCCACTATTCCATATCGTGCTCATGATGACAAAAGTCGCTCCCAACAACAAAAAAGCTGTCGTTTTATGCTCAGTGTCAGTACTGACAAACTGAGGGAAGAACGATAAAAAGAACAAAACAACCTTAGGATTGAGGATATTCGTCAGCACCGCTTGCCAGAAAATCTTGGGCAGAGGGCGATTATCTTGCAATATCGGGCTCTCTGTCGGGCGTATGGGTTTGGTCATCACCATGCGTATGCCGAGGTAAATCAGGTAAGCGCCACCAGCCATTTTTACCAGCATGAACGCGGTGGCGGAGGTGGCAATGATGGCGGTCAGGCCAAAGGCGGATGCCACCGAGTGAAACAGACAACCAACAGAAATGCCTAACGCGGAAACCATGCCTGCGGCGCGTCCCTGCGCTACGCTGCGGCCAATAATGTAGGCAGTATCGGGGCCGGGAGTGGCGTTCAGCAGCAAAACTGCGACGCAAAATAAGCCAAAGTTAACAATGCCAAAAGTATTCATCATCAGTACTTGTTTATTGTTGTTTATATCGTTGTCTGATTCATCGCTCAGGCTGCTTTCTGAGTTGTTTCTATCGGAGTGAAATGTTGTTGTTCCAACCAGGTGCGCAGATCGTCGAATACTCTGGTGGCATCCAGCTCATTAAAGATTTCATGATAAAAACCTTCATAAAAATGTGCGGTGATATTGCCGGAGAGCGATACCTGTTCCAACCATCGTCGGCTACCAGCCGGATCGACCAGATGATCATCTTCTGCCGCCAGTAACAAGACCGGGATCTGTAGTTTGCTGGCATTGGCGTGTGTATATTCCATTGCAGCCAACATGCTGCCAAGTAGTCTTGCACTGATTTTTGGATGCACCAGATGATCATTCTCGTAAGCCCGGATGACTTCACCATCGTGCGACAGATAGCGGGTTTTGAGTCCGTTTGGTATGCCGACGCCTGGAATCAGTGCCGAGGCGATTTTTAGCAAGCCTTGTTGGAACTGCGACATCTGAATCGCCAGCGCTGGTGACGACAGGATCAGTCCTTGCAAAGGCGCCAGGCCTTCAACAGCAAAGCGTGCCGCGAACAGCCCGCCCATGCTGTGTCCCAGCAGTAGCGGTGGTTGCGCGAGTTGCTGGCTGAAATCCGCAATGAGTAGTTGTGCATCGGACAGCAGTGTGGTGTTGTCCGGTACATCACCAGCACCACCACCTGAGCGGCCATGACCCCGATGATCGTAGGTACGCACAGTAAAACCCAGAGCATTGAAAAACCGGGCAACATGGGCATACCTTCCACAATGTTCTCCCAGACCATGCATGAGAACAATGCCTTGTTTCGCCGTGCTATCTTGTGCCGCACTGACAGGCCAGTCACGCACGAACAGGCATGTGCCGTCAGTGGCCCGGTATTCAAATTCTCTGGTGCCTTCGATGTGCGATGTCATGGGTTACACCCCCCACATCACTTCACGCTGCATTTTGTGCGCTGCATGCAGCATTTCCAGTACCGGAAACGCTCTGGTGGCAAAACTCACCGGCTCCGGGGCTTCATGTTCGTGGTCGTCGCCATCGGCGTTGTGATGCGCATTGACATCACGGCTGACTTCGTCTGTGATCGGATGGGCTTTGCTTTCGGCCACTGCTGCTTCAATTTTTTGTATTGCCTGTGGCAGTTCTGCCGGGGTGATGATGCCGCGCTCAATATCCTTGTGGAGCAGATCCAGGATGCGCCTTGCGTGTTCCTTATACATAGTGACTTCAGTCGCAGCTTTGGATTTAAACGTGATCAGCATGGTCATTTCTCCTCTTGTTGAAGGCTTGTATCGACGAGCGAAGTACGGTTCCTATCATAATCCCAAAATGAGGTATCCGTGTTTCAGTTTGTTTTGAAAGAGGTCATAAACGTGTCGATCACGTCACGGGTGACAGCTTTTTCGGGACCCAGTATGACAGCCTGATACACCCATTGCCCTTTGGTGATGAAGCGCGCTGCCATCATGACGGCTTCACCGTTTTTCAACTGGCCACGGACTTCAATGTCATTGCTGGCATTCCCCGCCTGGCTGGTATTGGTGTTCAGCGAGCCTTGTATATTGTTGATCATGCCTTTTTTCATGGCCTCTATCACGATGCCAGCGTCACCGGGATTGCTGAGTTTGGCGCTGCCGACCGCAAAGTTGACGCCTGCCACTTCGCTGGCAGTCATGTTCATGTGCAGGGTGATTCCCTGTAATTGCATGTCTTTTCCTGCGCTGGCAGGCTTTCCTGGCATCAGTACTGTGTAGGGAGCATCCGTACCCCGGATTTCTCGCCAGTCAAACTTTGGGCTACATGCCATCAAGACAAACATGGACGACATCAGCAGGGCTTTTTTAGTCAACATGAGATCAGTTCAGGTAATCAAATAGTAGAGATAATGAGGGAGTATCAATGCGACACGGGTTGAAATGCTTTCACTGACAGGCTGACCCCTACGCATAATAGTAATACTCCCATGAGTATCTGTGGCGCTGGTACAGTTCCCCTGAGGATAAACGCATACAGCAGTGCCGACAAGGTTTCAAACACAATCAATTGCCCTGCCAGACTGGTAGGCAGGCGTTGACTGGCGTAATTCCACAACAGTGTGCCTAGCCAGGAGGCGAGAAAACCCAGAGTCAGCATGAATAAGATAAATTTTTGTGGCTGGCTTCCTGCCGGAAACGCAAAATTCATTTCAGGATGATGACTCTGGATCAGGCCATATCCAATAAATCCTGACAACGCGAGTGGCAGTGTTGCCAGTCCCTGTGCTGTAGCCCATGTGCCAGAGCCAATATGCGTGTAGATCTTCATATAGCGGCTGTTCATGATCGGATACCAGGTCCAGGCTGCGACGGCGAACAGCGCAATCCCTCCTCCCAGCACATAATCGCGCATGCTACGTTTGCCCTCCATATGTGCCAGTTCTGCGGCATTGACCAACATCAGGCCAATAAAAATGCATGTCAGCGGCAGAACGAGTTTTTTCCATGCGATGGCTTCACTGGGATCGTGCGGTGACCAGTTCGAGCAGATGGCGATCACAACCGGCAACGTGCCGATCAACATGGTCGGCAAAGGCGCGTCCGCCAGTTGTATGGCGGTGGCCAGCGCTGCGTAGTACAGAATATTGCCAACCAGTGCCAGCTTTAATGCAGCGATCCAGTCCTGTCGCCGTAACTGCCGCAGCTTCTGACGGTCAAACCAGGCCGGAACCAGTGCAATGACACCAAAGGCGGCATAACGCCCGAATGACAGGATCAGCCCGGGATAATCAGGCAACATCAGCGGTGTGATGAAGACCAGCCCCCAGAGCAAACCGGCGCCCAGTGCTGCCAGTACACCGCCTAACATCGTGACCTCATCCTATTTGCCTCATACAGATTTTCATTCGATTTCCCTGTGAATTTGATATTCATATTGTTTAACGTGTATCCCACCTATATTCAACGCATATTCAACGTATTTTTGGCACGTATTCAGCCTGTATCTAGCCATATCCTGAGTATTGCCAATACAGTTTCAACGCGTCCTCAGCGCAACATGATAGATGCTTTGCGTCACGTAGGACCATTGACCGTGCAAACAGAGGTGCAATTCCCCTGCTATCCTCAGGATCAAAGCTGCAAAACGATGCCTACACTGCGGTATCATTGTAAAAATTCCATGGTACAAGGCCTTGCCTGAAGTGCATGTGCCTGATTCTTTCGTGTTGTGTCTGATATTTTCTGAGCGGTGTTGCAATGTCACTTCCTTCTTCTGCGGTATGTCTCTTAATTGCCCTGACAGTCGTCAGTGGTTGTGATCGTCTGGGAATTGCGGATCCAGCCAAAGAAGCTGCCATCAAGGAGGCAGACGCACGTGCGACCGGCAGCGCTTGCCGCCATGCGGGTCGCGCAATAGAAGATTGCTACACACTCAATCCCGATGCTGCGCGCGCTGCTGTGTACGCTGGCTGGAAAGAGATGAACGATTACATGCGCGAAAATAAAATAGAAAACGTCAAACCAGAAATCGCCCGTGCGGAACCCGCTGCCAAAGAGGAAGAGGAGGTGAGTGCATCCGCTTCTGCATCCGCGTCCGCCAGTGCAAAAAAATAAGCTATCGTAAGGACTGAGTATGGCGGTGTTAATACGTCCTATGCAATTGCAGGATGTACCTGCGGTGTTTGCGGTGCAGGCTCGTGCTTATGTTCCTGCGATGGTCGAACCGGTTGAACTCATTGCGCAGCGCTGGCATGTCGCTCCGGATACTGCCTGGGTGGCAGTAGCAGAAGGCAGTGTTTGCGCGTATCTGATGGCTTACCCGTCACGCTACGGAAAAATCGCTCCACTGGGCCAGGCATTTGAACCCGCACAACAGGCAGATGCTCTGTATCTGCATGATCTGGCGGTGGATGCCGCGATGGCTGGGCAAGGCATCGGTGTGCAACTGGTGCAGCAAGCGTGGGATTATATGTCGCAGACGGGGATGGGTTTCTCCTGTCTCGTTTCGGTACAAAGCACAAAGACCTTCTGGGAGCGTCTGGGATATTCGGAGTTGGTAACGTCAAGCCCGGATCAGTTGGCATCGTTGCAAAGTTATACCGGGCCTGCTTATTATCTGGTCAGGCAATTTCCGGGTTGATCTCGTTAAAGTGTCAGCCGCATCAGTTGTATCAGACGTCCACGATTTGACTTACTGACAAACACATCGTGTTCAGAATCGCAGACGCAGACATTTACTCATCGGCTTTATTCGCACGTTTGTCTTTCTGATAAATGATTTTCTTTTTCCCACCTTCGCAAACACCGACGACACGCAACTTCGTTGGTGTATCCCTGGAAACCACTTTCAGCGTGTAATCACTGACACCCTTGCTATCAAGTCTGGCATCCACTTTATCTTTGATGGTCTCGCAAGAAGTAATGGCAGCACCAGCGGATATGCTACATAGCATCAAACTCAATGCCAGGCTGTTTATCAACATATGTTGTTTCATTTTGCCTACTCCTTGGTGATGGAAGGTTTGTTACTGTGAATGGCAGCGGCTCTGTGGCCGCCTCATGACAGTGAAATTTATAGCAGACATTCCGCATTCTTTACAATCGCTGTATCGTAATTCTTGTGGCGGTGTTGTTGCGCGCGGCATTTTATGTCGCAGATGCTGGTCACCGTGCCGGAGGTATGTTAAGAAGTTGTCTGGCAGAATGCTGGCAGCGTCTGCGTACCTGATCAACATGGATATACCAGCGAGCCGGAGAAAATCTTCCTATGACATCTTCGGCAGAGTATGCTTTCACTTACTTCTGTTCATGGTGTAAAAGACACCAACTACTAAGGACACAAGCAATACAACATGAAAAAGGTCGTTACCTATACCAGTCGCCTGACGATTGCACTTGGCATCAGCCTGATTCTTGCTATTGCACTCGGTGCAGGATTCTCTATCTGGATGTTGCGCCTGCAGGAAATTTCGAAGTGGGAAAAACAAACGGAAACCTTTTCCCTTGTGCTGGCCGAAAATACGATCCAGCAGATGGATTTTGCTTACACAGCACTCAACAGCATTACTGAACGTATTGAAGATCGCTGGAGTATCAGTGCTGAATTTCTGACGAGCCAATTGGCAAATAATGATTTTCACCAGTTTTTAAAAGAAAAAGTAACCATTTCACCAGCGATCGATGTGATTTCTGTGCTGGATGTGAATGGTAACGTGATCAATACCTCACGCAATTTTCCAGTGCCGACATACAGCCTGGCGGACCGCGATTATTTTATTGTCCAAAGGGATAATCCTACCCAAGGCGTTTACCTGAGTTCAGCCGTGCGCAGTAAATCAACTGGTCGCTGGACATTTTTTCTGAGCCAGCGCCTGACCGGCAGTGACGGTGAATTTATCGGTATTGTCATGCTTGGTTTATCGCCGGTTTTTTATTCCCGGTTTTACGAAAAACTCCATGTCGGTGAGCATGCATCAATTGCTTTGATGAGGAATGATTTCACCTACCTGGCGCGCTGGCCTGAGCATGACGATGTCATTGGTAAAAAGAACCTCAGTGGCAGTACTTATCAGGTCATTCATGAACAAAAGAAAAAAGCGGGAGTGCTGATCGGCACACAACCCAGAATGTCCTACGATAACAAGGTAGTCACTCGTCTGGCCGCAGTGCAATCATTGGACAAATATCCATTAATCATCAATTTTTCTGTGGATGAGGATATGTATCTGGCGGACTGGCGCAAGATCAGTATCGGGGTCATCGTCATTGCGTTAGTCTGTATTCTTGCCGTGATGGCGGGGTTTGCGGCACTCGTGGTGTTATTACGCTTACGCGAAGCGGATATGAAAATCACCACGGAGTTGAAGCAAAAAGCTGAAGTGATCAATCGTAATCAGGCGGGCTTATTACAGAGTCTGACGGAGCAGAAAAAAGCATTAACAGAATCTTCCGAACGGCTGGAAGCGATTTTTCAGAATGCTCCCGATGGAATCATCATGATCGATGATCAGGGTCTGATCGAAGCACTGAATCCTGCGGCGGTCGCCATCTATGGTTATCCACCGGACGAGGTGGTTGGCCGCCATGGAAAACAGTTTTCACCACCGCATCAAATAGATTTATTGACTCTTGCCATGCAGCAGGAAGAATTTTTACGCACTGGTCGCCTCCATATGGAAGTTGAACGTATGCGCAAAGGTGGCAGTATGTTTCCGGCTGAATTATCGATCAGCGAATATTTTCTGCTTGGGAAGCGCAAGCTGATTGTGATCGTACGGGATATTTCTGAGCGTCGGAAGATCGATAAAATGAAAAGTGAATTCATTTCGACGGTCAGTCACGAACTCCGCACGCCGTTGACGGCCATCCGGGGCGCTTTGGGATTGGTGGTTGGTGGTGCGATGGGGACGCTGACGGACAAGATGGCACCCTTGCTCAGCATCGCCTACAAGAATAGCGAAAGCCTTACGCGTCTGATCAACGATTTATTGGATATACAAAAAATTGAAGCCGGAAAGATGGATTTTGTGTATGAATCCGTTTCTGTGCAATCGTTGTTGCAGACATCCGTGAGCAGTAATCAGACGCTGGCGCATAGTCTGGGTGTCAGTATCGTCTTTAACTCCACCAATAGCGATGTGATGATTCAGGTAGATACCGGGCGTTTTCAGCAAGTCATGGCAAATCTACTGTCGAATGCCTGTAAATATTCTCCTGCTGGTGGTGTGGTGCGCGTAGTGTGTCAGCGTCCTGATGAACACCACATCCGGATTGAAGTAATCGATCGCGGAAGTGGCGTGCCGGAAGGTTTTCGCGCTCATTTGTTTGAAAAATTCTCTCAGGCTGACGCTTCCGATACCCGTGCCAAAGGCGGCACAGGTCTGGGGCTGGCGATTTCTCAGGCGATCGTTGCGCAGATGCGTGGTGATATTAACTATTACATGGAACACGACAGTAGCGGCCAGAGCACCCATTTTTATATCGAATTTTCCGTCGTACCGGCGGCATCGCCACAGGTGTAACCGACCACCTATATCAAGCCGAGATCACGGGGTTTTACGCCAGCAAAAATTTGCTCGCTCTGACGTGGATTGAGCCCATATAAACGCGTGAACAAGCCGCCGAGCACGGAGCGGTATTCATTCAGAACCGGATAATCACGATTCTGAAACAGGGTTTTTTGCTCGATTTTTTGCTGTTCACCGGCAATACGGCCACCTTTGACATTACCGCCGAGCACCCAGTACACAGAACCGTGGCCATGGTCGGTACCACGTTTGCCATTTTCACGGAAAGTGCGGCCAAATTCACTGATCACGACCACCGTCGTGTCACGCCATGCACTTCCCATTTCTTGTCGGTATGCCGCCAGACCTCGCCCTAATTCTTCGAATTTAGATGCCAGTGTGCCATTGGCTGCGCCTTGATTGACATGCGTATCCCATCCACCGATATCGATGAAGCCCAGTGCATATTTGTCTCGCATCAGTTTGGCAATACGTTGTGCTTCCAGTTCAAAGCCTTTGGTAGAAATGGCATTGCGGTTCGCTGTATTCATCTCTTCGCGCATTTCGCGTGCCAGATCTTCGCGCATGGTAAAGCCCTCGTTGACGGATTGCGCCAGCGTGGTTTGCGCATACATACTGGTGATCAGCTTGCTCTGGCGTTGATCTACTGCAGTCTGATTGACATTACGTAAGGCAGTATTGGCAACCTGAGCGCTTCCCTGCAGGATGAGAGGTAACTGGTCGGTAAATGACATAGCATTGATTTTATCGTTGCCGTTGCTACCTCCACTTCCGTTCACCAGCACGGACGCCAGACGGTTCAGGAAGCCGGAATGAAAATTCCTCGTGCCCTGTAAAGCCTGCCCCATTTCTATACTGTCCTGAGTTTCGAAATGGCTGCGCGACAGATCGTCCGTGCCAGCAAAAGGGATCAGGGCTAATTCACCTTGTTGAAACAAAGGGTACATCGTATCGCGCAAGGCTGGATGCAGACCCCAGTCCGCATTTAGTTCCAGTGCGGCACTCAGATCCGTGCCGGGACGGGCAATGGCGATGTTAGGTCTGGCTTCATAATAAAACTGACTGGATGTGGGAATCAGCAAGTGACTTGCATCATATCCTCCTCGCAAAAACACCAGCAGTAAGCGTGGTTGGGATTTGGCATTCGCCGCCATAACTTGCCCGCTGATTCCCATACCTGACAATGCAGTGAGTGCCGGAATGGCTGCCAGACTTTTTAATAGATGCCGACGTTGCATGATGACTTCCTGCGAATTGGGTCAATAAAAAAACAATAATCAATCAGAACTTACGCAAAACCGCCTTGGCGTTATTGGTATTGGTATCTGGTTCCTTGTTATGCAAACCAGGTACAAGCTCGTATCGCCCTTGCACCATGCTTTGCATGGACATGTTGCGCCACTCCTGCTCAGCAGGATCAGTGTCGCATCATTTCCGGCGAAGCAAGAAACAGCGCATTCCATTCCTGTGGTGAGGCAGCCTGTTTCAGAATATCCTGTGTGCTGGGACTGAACTGTTTGCTCCATTGATTCACATAATGTGAACTGGCCAGTGCAGGCAATGGTGGCTTGTCTTTGACTGGTGCATCGCCTTTGAATAAGCCGGGGCTACCGCCACTCATTGCTTTGGCCAGATCAAAGCGCACCGCCATCTGACCCGGACTTGCCCAGGCGCTTTCTGCCATGGAGTAGCCATCCGGCGTTTGTCTGCCATTGAGTGTTTCGCCCATCATCGTTAACCAGTTCAGCATCGGTGCTGTATTGACGATGACGCTGCCATCGTACGCCAGACGGATTGCCGAGAGCATGTAATGTATCGGGTCTTTGAATTTTTTTCCTAGCGAAGCGGTGAATTCAGTGCTGTCAAACATCGTGCGCAAGGTGAGCGGAATATTCCCGTCACTACGCAGGAAACTGCCTGCCATTGCTGTGACCAGCGCCTCTGAAGGCGTATCGGAGACCCAGAATACGGCCAGTTTATGACTGATATAGTGGGCAGTTGCAGGTTGTTTGCAAAGCAGGCGGATGACTTCATCCACTTCAGACAAACCTTTGCCCTGTATGTTGATGCCAAGCAGGTGTTTGTCGCCAAAGTCGTGACGATGTGGATGAAATTCAGTCAGTCCCTGCCTGACATATAATTTTTCCAGTCCGGGTTTCAGTTTTGGTATATCACTGCTTTGATTCACGCCCAGACCGGTCAGCACCCTTGCCAGTTCCTGTACGTCGCTCTGAGTGTAGCCGCTGTTGACCCCCATGGTGTGCAATTCCATTAACTCACGAGCGTAGTTTTCGTTAATGTGATTGACGGCATTATGTTCATTATCGAGATAACGCAACATGGCCGGATGCATGACCGTGGCACGTAACAGATCGCGGAAATTACCCAGAGCATGAGGACGAATTGCGTGTTCTTCAAAATCCCCCAGCATGGCGCGCAGGTTGTGTTTGCCGCTATGTATATTGAAATGATTCATCCAGAACCACGTCATTTGTTCCTGAAGCTGATTCGGCGAATAAATACTGCGTAGCAGCGAACGACTTGCTGCTTCCCGCGCCAAACGGTTCAGTTCTTGTTGATATTCTTTACGTAACCGGTCATCCACGCCTTTTTGCTGTTCCGCCGTAATGCGTCTGACCTCCAGTTCGCGCATCATCGGCTCAAATGCCTGTTGTGAAATACTCATCGCGTTGATCTGCGCCTGCACCGCCGTCGGCAATATGGCGTAACGCCCGCGCAATTGCTGGTCCAGATAACGATCCATACCGATCGCCTGCACTTGCAGGGTGGCAGAAAAATTATTACCCCACGTCAGGCGATTCAGTAATTGTTCCGATGTGATACCCGCTTTGGTCAGCGTGTTGCCAACCGGAGGTAATGGCTGGTTGATCGACTCACCCGATGGCGGACGTACTGATGGCGCGGCGCAGGCTGCCAGCAGACATGCCAAACCTGCGCAAAAACTACGTCTGTGCAATGGAGGCGCATTGGGCGGGCGATTCAGCGGGGGATTCATTGGCATTGCCTCCGTGCAAGATGTTGACCATACCAGTCTACAACGCCAAGCAAGCGGAACGGTGCACCGATCTGTGTTGGGGCAATGTTATTTTTAGTAACGCGCTGTAACAGCAGACAAAGCTGCTGTCATGTCAGCGCGTTGGCACATCAGTAATTTATCGATCAGATGATGTCAGTATCATCAGTCATGTTGTCAGAAAGAGCAGTCTGATCCTGATCAAAATAACCTGGCAGCAGACCGCCATCACTGCTATTCAGATTTGATGCCGCACCATCTGTGGCATTGTGGTGGCTACCATGTCCCATCATGCTGTTGATGCCCTGATACAGAAACGCCCCTGCCGCAACGCCAGCAGCGGTGGCTGCTACCGTACCCAGAACATTCCCTGTATTGCCGCCAAAAAACCCTGAAGGTGCTAGTTGTGCGGCTGGCTGGGCAGCAAACGCAGTACTGGTCTGACTGGGAGAGGTGTTGTAGGTGTTGCCGTACGATGGCAGAGGAGTGCCGGTGACCGAGGTCGTTGCAGAAGGCGCAATGTTCAGGGGACGGCTACTGGCGCTATTACCCCAGCCACTGATGGCTGGATCGAGAAAGCTGGTATTGTTAGTGTTATTCGCGCTGCTGCCTGTGTTGCTATTTGTGTTACTGATGGCGGCGTTGAGTGCTTTCAATTCGTGAATTTCAGCTTGCAGGCTGGCGATCTGGCTGTTTGCGTTTGCCATCGCCTGATCCAGCAACAAAGCGCGTTGCACGAGCAAATAAGCCGCATCTGGTTGTTTGCTGACAGCATCACTGATCAGGGCTGATGCTTGCGCATCTTTGTTGATGCCTTGTACTTTGACTAACTGATCTAAAAACTGACTTAAAACCTGATTTTCTTGAGGGGACATAGAATACTCCTGAGGTAGTCTGACCTCCCCTATCTGGTTATCTAAATACGATTTTCAATACTGCGCATGAGGTTTGTAGCTCGGAAGTCATTTCTGGCTTTATGTTGCGTCTTGTTTATCTGTGGCATGTCTCTTACATGCAGGCTCGATAGACTTCAGCGATAGAAATCTTACCGCTGCGCGCCTGTTCGACGCCATTGACTGCCAGACTGGTCATACCATTGCTGAGTGCCAGATGACGGTATTCATCGTTGGCTACGCCCATTTTTACTTGTGCCCGCAAGGCGTCGTTCATCACTAATAATTCATAAATTGCCAGCCGGCCCTTAAAGCCGGTCTGATGGCAGCTCTTGCAACCACAGCCACGATAAAATTTTTCATTGGCATCCAGCTCCAGATTTTCGCGCATGATGGGAGAGATTTCTTCTTCTATCAGGCAATCGGGACAATTTTTGCGTACCAATCGTTGTGCCAGCACGCCGATGACTGCCGAACGTATCATGTAGGGCGCAATACCGATTTCCATCAGGCGTACCAAGGCACTGGAGGCATCGTTCGTATGCAGGGTACTCAGCACCAGATGTCCGGTCAATGCACTTTCTATGGCGATTTTGCAGGTTTCCACATCACGCATTTCGCCGATCATGATGACATCAGGGTCGTGCCTTAATATATGGCGCAGAGCTTGTGGAAAACCGTAATCAATAACAGGATTGACCTGAATCTGGCGTGTATTCGAGAGTTCGTATTCAATCGGGTCTTCTACCGTAATGACATTGATATTTTCTTTTTCGATTTCCTGCAACGCGGCATACAAAGTGGTCGATTTGCCTGAACCCGTGGGGCCGGTAACCAGAATAATGCCGTAACTGCGATGGATCAGATCAAGAAAACGTGCACGATCATTGTCCTTAAAGCCGATATCTTCTACCGAGCGCAATCCCTGACTCTTGTTCAGGATACGGATGACGACACTTTCTCCGTATTGCACCGGAATGATGGAAATACGCAGATCCACTGGCTGTGATTGATCTTTGATGCGTATGCGTCCATCTTGTGCCAGACGATGCTCCGCAATATTCAGACTCGAGAGGATTTTGATGCGACTGACAACGGCAGGTAACAGATTGCTGCTGAATGTCCGGATATGCAGCAGACTACCGTCGACCCGGTACAGCAGTTCGAAGCTATGTTCTCCGGGACGGATATGAATATCCGATGCGCGCTGGTTGATGGCATCCTGAATAATGGAGTTCAGTAATTGCACCAGTGGTGCTTGTTTGGCTAGCTGTTCTGCGTCGTGCCAGATACGCTGTTCATCAATCGGATCGGGGGTAGGAATGTTCAGTTCCTGTACCGTTTGCGACGCCTGATAGTTGATACGGATAGCGCGTTCTAATTCCAGTTCATTACAAATGATAAATCGCACCGGGTGCTCTACCGTAAAACGTAGTAACTCCAGTGTTTGTGAACTGGGAATCGCGTGTGCTCCCAGCACCAGGACGCCGTCATGCATCATCAATGGCAAGACATGCAGATTGCGTGCGAGTTCGAACGGAACCAGACTGGTGATTTTGGTATCGAAATCAAATTCTGATAGCGACGCTTGTGGTAAATCCAGATGATTCAGCACAACACGGTCAATATCAGCTTTCTGGAGCGCACCGCTGTCCAGCAAGATATCTCCCAGTTTTTTGTTGGGAGACATTTGTTGCGTGTGCAATGCTGAGCGCAGGGTTTCACCCGAAATCAGTTGTTCATCGACCAATAATTGACCGAGTTTTTTCTGATGATGAATATTGTGCGTGTCGAGTAAGTGCTTTAATTCAACCGTATTGTGCGCGACATCGGGTTCGCACCAGATACTTTCTGCTTCCTGCAACTCCATTGCCAGAATCTTTCAGATCATTAATTTGAAAATAGTCTGGCACAAAACTGGGTATATCAATGTCAAACATCTTTTCTTAGTCGCTGTTTGACCGTGAATTGGTCACACGCATCCCTGTTTGGTTTGATGAGTGTTGAGCTTCTGTTTACCGACTTGCAGTTCAATACAACAACCCAAGAATTTATTGCTCCCTCAGCGCGCGGCGATATTGAATCGCTTCTGCGACGTGGGCAGAGCCGATGTGCTCCTGCGCTGCCAGATCGGCAATGGTACGGGCGACTTTCAGCACCCGGTGATAGGCGCGCGCGGACCAGTTCAGCCTGGTCATCGCATTGCGCAGTAATTGCACCGCTGCTGCATCCGGCTGGCAATACTGGTCAATTTCTGATGTGGTCAGCAAATAATTGGCTTTATCCTGCCGTTGCAACTGCCGTGTAAACGCTGCTTCTGTCCGCGCATGGATTTCTGCACTGGATTCGCCGTCAGCCTGCCGTAGCAAATCTTCTTGCGGCAACGCGCCAACCTGAATCTGTAAATCGATGCGATCCAGCAAGGGGCCCGAAATCTTTCCCTGATAGCGGCTGATGACATCCGGCGTACAACGACATTTCCCGTTGCTATGGCCGAAATACCCGCATGGGCAGGGATTCATCGCGGCGATCAGTTGAAAGCGCGCCGGAAAATCCGCTTGTCTGGCGGCGCGTGAAATCGTAATGCGCCCTGACTCCAGAGGCTCGCGCAATACTTCCAGCACTTTGCGGTCAAATTCAGGCAGCTCATCCAGAAACAGGACGCCGCGATGTGCGAGAGAGATTTCTCCGGGACGCGGTGTGCCGCCGCCGCCCACCAGCGCCACTGCAGAAGCCGTATGGTGTGGCGCCCGGTAGGGTCGAGCTTTCCAATTCAGAATGGAAAAACCAGACGTCAGCGATTGCACTGCCGCAGATTCCAGTGCTTCCTGATCCGTCATGGCTGGCAAAATGCCCGGAAAACGTGCTGCCAGCATCGATTTTCCTGTTCCGGGAGGCCCGATCAGCAATGCGGAATGCCCTCCGGCTGCGGCTACTTCCAGTGCCCGTTTAGCTTGTAGCTGACCTTTCACTTCTGAAAAATCAGGATATTGCGGTAGCATCCTCTGAGACGCGGGACGATGGCGGCAGAGCTTACTGTCATCAGCTAGCCCGGCAAAGTGAGCACATACCTGTAACAGAGAGTCCGCGGGATAAATCGTCGCATCGCTGACCAGTGCTGCCTCATCCGCATTGGCGCGGGGCAGGATAAATGCTGCTTGTCGCTGCGTATGCTGATCGGTTTTGCAGATAGCAAATGTCATTGCCAATGCCCCGCGGATGGGACGCAATTCGCCCGAGAGCGACAGTTCACCAGCAAATTCGTATTGATCCAGCGTATCAGCCGGAATTTGCCCTGATGCAGCTAAAATTCCCAATGCGATCGGCAAATCAAAGCGCCCCGATTCTTTTGGCAAGTCAGCCGGAGCCAGATTGACCGTAATACGCTTGGCGGGAAACTCGAACCGGGCATTTTGTAACGCAGCCCGGACACGATCTTTGGATTCCTTGACCTCAGTTTCTGGCAAGCCAACAATCGTAAACGACGGCAACCCATTCGCGAGATGAACTTCCACCGTCACTTGCGGTGCTGTCATCCCATTTAATGCACGACTTTTCAGGACTGCGAGGGACATTATCAGAGTAAATATGAGCAAATTGGCATAATAGCAAAGTACTGAAAATCAGGCTAAAACTATCAATGGTTGAGGCGTCAATCACATTGGTGCTGCTTGTCGGCATGAGGGATTCACCGTACCCAACAGATGCAGGGATTACAATGATTTATTTGAGTCCAGTAAGTTTTATTATGTCCTCCATTTCCACGCCATTATTCAATCAGACATCGGAACAATGGTCACTATTAATTGACGTCATTGATCGTACATGCAGCAATCCGTCGGGTAGCCATTGCTGGCTTGAACTCAGCCAGAGATTGAGTGCCATCAGCGATGAGTCAGTCTTGCAGAAAATCTTACAATCGCTGGTAAAGTCGATTCCTGATCAAGGAATTTCAGGGTTTTACCTTGCAACCTTACTGGATCTTTTTACGCATGACCGTATCTTTCTTAAGAGAGCACGTGCTTTACTGAAAACAATGACGCCGTTTGATGCAGACAGAATGTCGGCGTTTTTTAATGTTGCGGTACAACGCGCGTTAATGTGTTCTGGTCGTCGTCAGAATTTCAAAGATTTTTTAGAAGATGTCGGATTGGTTGAGCTGTCTCAGGATATTGCCAGGCATTTGGAAAAACAGATTGTCATTAATATCGAACCAAGACCAGTTTCTCATATTAAAAAAATTGCCATTGTCGCACCACAATTACGCAGTATGATACATCCTCCTACGCAAATGGCACTGCATCAGGCTGAATTATTAAGCAGAAATGGTGTTGAAACTCGATTGTTTTCCTGCCAGGAAGGAGTGGGGCCTGGATTTGATCATTTGTATGGCACAGGGGCATCAGAGAAAACCTTTCAGGTTGATTTGCAGCCATGGCTGACATCTGTTGGCGCAGGAGTTACTGTCCATTTGGGAGATCAACGCTTTTCACTGATGCGGCGTTGGCTCGATATATTGAAAGAAATCACCTTATTCGCCCCTGATCTCATTTTATTTGTTGGTCTGCATTCAGGCCTACTTTCCTCGCTGTATAAAAAATATCCTATTTTGGGATTAGGAACTAATTCAGTTCCCCCCATGGTTCCAACAGATGTCTGGCTCTCTTCCGACAAAAAATTATCTGGACTTGATTCTTCAACGTGGGGTGACGTTTTTCCTGCCAGTCTGGCGTGGTATCACCCTTATCGTATTCAACGTAAGACCATGTCGGCGCGTTTGACGAGAAGTGAATTAGGAATAGATGACCACAAATTAGTGCTGATTTCTTTAGGCAGTCATTTGGATTCGGCCATACAAGGATTATGGGCCAAAAAAATGTGTCAGCTAATAAACGAGCATGCCGATGTTGTCTGGCTGATGATTGGCGGTGCAGGACGGTTTCCTGTAGCTCTTCAGGGCATACAGGAAAGTCGTTTGCAGCTCATGCCCTACACAATTCAGGTGCAAGCCTTCATGATGGCGAGTGATATCTATGTCAATCCACCGATCATGGGCGGTGGATTTTCAGTAGCAGAAGCCATGCAGATCGGTTTACCTGTTGTGAGTTTCGCAGATTCTGATGGTGGTGACAAAGTTGGTGATATGGCGGTGACTGATATGGATAGTTATTTCGGACTTTTACGCAAACTGATATCCGATCGGCCTCTTCGAGCAGAAATGGGCACACAGCTTCAACGACAATTTACGCAGCAACTGGATCTCGATCACTCTGATGCCAGCTTGCTCAGAGCATGTGCGATAACTGCTCAGAGGTACAACCAGCGTATTATTTCAGTGTCTTCTTGAATTTTGCGGGTATACCAACAACCAGAACATCATCGGTCACATCTGCGGTTACAACCGCACCAGCACCAATGAATGCATGGTTTCCTATCACCAGACGTTCAATGAGTGTCGCCCCTATTGCAACAGTAACACCACGTCCTATACGGGATAAGCCTCCCAGATTGGCGCCGGGTTGTATGCGGGAAAATGCACCTATCGATGTATCGTGTCCAATAGTGACGCCCCGATTGACGAATACATGGTCTTCCAGCACTGCGCCAGGGCCGATAACGCTGTTTGCACCAACAAATACTCCTTGGCCGATTGTCGCCATTGGAGAAACGTAGGCCGTCGGATGGATCAGTGTGTGAAAATTGAATGCGAAACGGTTTGTCAGTTCAGTTGCCAATATTTCGCGTGTGGGAGTTGTTGGACCTAAAATATATTTTTCTCCCTCCGTCGGTAAAAATGCGTCGAGTTCTTGCACTAACGGAGTTGCACAATGTTGACTTAACATTTTCAGTCGTTCGTCAAGCCCGATACTTCGTTCATCGACTGCTTCAGGAAGGTGATGGACGATTTTTTTAATACCTATTTTGTTTGCCAGAGCGCAGTCAAATAAGTCTGACAAGATGTTGCTGCTGCCAAAAATCACTAATTGATTCATTGTCAAATATTACTCAAATATTATTCAGATGCTGGAAGTAAGCCCAACTGTTGACGGGTTTGTCTGGCAGTGGCTATCGGGCGTCCTAATATGTTCGCTTGTTCAGTGATGCGCTCAACAAGTTGAGTATTACGTGCTAATTGCGTACGTTCGTCAGTGAGCCATAAATTATCTTCCAGTCCTACCCGTACACCATTCCCCATAATGATTCCCAATGCATTCGCCTTCAACTGAAAACGACCAATTCCACCAAGTGACCATATAGAATGGGGCGGAAGGTCGTTAACGATGGTCGCCAGATGCAATAAGTTCAGTTGAGCTGTGCCTGGATTGCCAAGCAGAATATTAAAATAATAGGGAGCTTCAATTAAGTTTTTTTCTATGAGTATCTTGGCAAAGTGAATCATGCCAAGATCAAAAACTTCCAGCTCTGGTTTAATTCCCCGCTCTTTCATGATTTCTGCCAAACGCAAGATTGTTTGGGGTGAGTTGACACTTGCCTCTTTAGAGAAATTCATCGAGCCTAATGTCAGGCTGGCCATATCTGGTTTGTATTGTTCTTCCAGATATAAAGTACTGGCACGTTTTTCCACATCATGAACAATTCGACCACTCGTCGTTGTAATAATAACGACTTCGGGATGCTTGTTTCGTATTAAAGAAATAATATTCTGGTAAGTACGAATATCTTCTGTTGGTCTGCCATGCAAGTCGCGCGCGTGTAAATGCACCATGGACACTCCAAGATCAATACAGGAACTGACATCTGCAAAGATTTCTTCTGGAGTAAGCGGAACATAGGGTGTCTGTTCCTTTGTCGGAACCATTCCGGTAGGTGCTAAATTGATGATGAGGGGCTGCATAATCAGAAAAAGCTGGTTAACTTTGGTTTGTAGAATTCACTAGATTGTATCTGCATTCTGTCGTCAGCCATGCGGGTCATTTTTATGTCACGAAGTAGTCCAAAATACTGACAAGTCGTATTTGCTGTTACTGGGATCTGCTCTGACAGCAGCCATTCCATGATCTTTTCATAACGAATCAAATATTCTACACACCTCAGCATCGTTCTTTTTGGAAAAAAAGACGATGCCGTTCTTCATTATTTGTTGATTTGTGCTTCAAGTGCGGCAACGCGGGCTTCCAGTGCGTCGAGTTTGGCGCGGGTTTTGGCGAGTATCTGTGCCTGGATATCAAATTCTTCTCTGGTGACCAGATCGAGTTTACTGAATCCCTGGCTCATCATTGCTTTGACATTTTTTTCCAGGTCTTTGGCTGGTGAGCTTTCCAGTGCCTGACTGATTTTTGCCTGCATATCATTAAAGAAATTTTGCTTTTCCATTATCGTTCTCGATTCATCGTCGTTATTCGGGTTTGCTGAGTCAGCATAGTGACATTCCGCTTAAAAATGGTGCAGATCATCGTATGCCTTTATCTGGTGCTGCATTAAATTGGTGCATCAAAATGAGGCATGCAATGCTTTTCTATGGTCTGCTGACCAGACATGGGTGAAATCATAACGCATACCAGCGATGGCGCATACGAAACCATAGAAAACCTTGTGGCACCGCAGAGTGCCTTTTTATCTATGAAGAACTGCACGAACGTATCAATATTTTTATTGTTTATTTCTATTTTTTTCAGAGTTGGCACGACTCCTGCTAATACCGATGTAAGCACTACCAGGATGTAAAAACAAAAATCGCGCATTGATACAGGGTGCAATCAGGTGCTGTTAATACCTTGAATGTACTGAGAACTTGGTTTTTTTGGTTTGTATTTTATTATTAAAGTGTTCATCTCAAAGGGGAATCGCAATGAAAAAATTATTACTCGCAGCAGCAGTTGCCACAACATTTGCCAGCAGTCTTGTTCATGCGGAAGATGCCAAACCTGATAACGAAGTCAGCTTCAACGTTGGTGTTGCAAGTGAATACCGCTATCGCGCGATTTCACAATCGCGTCTGGATCCAGCGCTGCAAGGCGGTGCTGATTATGTGAACAACCCAAGCGGCTTCTATGCCGGTACATGGTTGTCTTCCATCAAGTGGACAAAAGATGCAGGCGGCAGCGGTGACGTTGAGTGGGATTTGTATGCGGGTAAAAAGGGCGAGATCGTCAAGGACGTTTCATATGACGTCGGCGTGCTGTCCTATATCTATCCATCCAATGGCCTGAATAAAGTCCCTGGTTTTGTTGATGCTAATACAACAGAAATTTATGGCCAGGTAGGATACGGTCCTGTGTATGCGAAATACTCGCATTCTGTGACGAATCTGTTCGGTTTTGTGAACAGCAAAAACAGTGGCTATATTGATCTGGGCGCAAATATCGAGTTGCCGGAAGCCTACACGTTGAATTTGCATGTTGGTCGTCAGATCATCAAAAACAATTCTGCTTATTCGTATTCCGACTGGAAAATCGGCGTTTCTAAAGAATTCTTTGGTATCACGTTCAGTCTGGCAGCGTTGGGAACGAATGCTGACAAGAATTTATACGTCACACCAGCAGGAAAATTTACTGGTAAAACAACAGCGGTTCTGACCGCAGTGAAAACCTTCTAATTGTCAGAGGCTAGCATGAAACTGATTACCGCCATTATCAAACCCTTCAAACTCGATGAGGTGCGTGAAGCCTTATCCACCATCGGCGTGCAAGGGATTACCGTCACCGAAGTCAAAGGCTTTGGTCGTCAAAAGGGCCATACTGAGTTGTATCGTGGTGCTGAATATGTGGTCGATTTTTTACCAAAAACAAAAATCGAAGCTGCCGTTGATGATGCGATTGTTGATCGCGCCATTGAGGCAATCGAAACTGCCGCCCGCACAGGAAAAATTGGCGACGGCAAGATTTTTGTCTACGACCTGCAACAAGTTGTGCGTATTCGTACCGGTGAAACCGGCAACGACGCACTCTAACCAGCATTCAGGGAGCTCACATGAAAAAACTATTTAAGACGATGCTGGCAGCCAGTGCGCTGCTGGTATCCGTAGGGATGACTTCTGTTGCCGTAGCAGATGATGCACCTGCCAAGGCAGAAGCGGCATCAGCAGCGTCTGTCACGGCTGCTGCCCCTGCGCCAGCTTCGGCACCTGTTGCTGCATCCGCTGCAGTAACACCGGCGGCACCAGCAGCGCCAGCGGTTGCCGCTGATCCTGCTGCAGCGTCGGCTGCTGCTGCACCGGCACCTGTACCAAACAAGGGCGATACGGCCTGGATGATGGTATCGACATTGCTGGTGATTCTGATGACGATTCCGGGTCTCGCGCTGTTCTACGGCGGTCTGGTTCGTTCCAAAAACATGCTGTCGATTCTGATGCAGGTATTCATGATCTTTGCTGTGATCATCGTCCTGTGGTGCATCTATGGCTATTCGCTGGCATTTACTGAAGGTGGCAAGTTCATCGGTTCGTTTGACCGGGCTTTCCTCAACGGTATCTGGGACCCTGCCAAGGCATCGTTCACAACGGCTGCGACTTTCAGTAAAGGCGTCGTGATTCCTGAGTTTGTCTACGTCGCATTCCAGGCAACGTTTGCTGCGATCACATGCGGTCTGATCATCGGTGCGTTTGCAGAACGTGCGAAATTCACAGCAGTACTGTTGTTCGTTGTATTGTGGTTCACTTTCAGTTACCTGCCAGTGGCACACATGGTCTGGTTCTGGACTGGTCCTGATGCGATTAAAGACGCGGCAACATTGGCAACTGAAACAGCAAAAGCAGGTTTCCTGTTCCAAAAAGGCGCTCTGGACTTCGCAGGTGGTACGGTCGTACACATCAACGCAGCGGTTGCAGGTCTGGTTGGTGCGTTCCTGATTGGCAAGCGTGTTGGCTACGGCAGAGAAGCAATGGCTCCACATTCCCTGACAATGACAATGATCGGTGCGTCTCTGTTGTGGGTGGGCTGGTTCGGTTTCAATGCGGGTTCCGCACTCGAAGCTGGTGATGTTGCGGCTCTGGCTTTCGTGAATACATTGTTGGCGACTGCGGCTGCAACGGTATCCTGGGTATTTGGTGAATGGATGTCCAAAGGCAAGCCTTCCATGTTGGGTGGTGCATCTGGCGCGGTAGCAGGTTTAGTCGCTATCACTCCAGCCTGCGGTTTCGTTGGCCCTATGGGTGCTCTGATCATCGGCTTGCTGGCAGGTATCGTTTGCTTGTGGGGTGTGAACGGTCTGAAACGCCTGATCGGTGCTGATGATTCTCTGGACGTATTCGGTGTACATGGCGTTGGTGGTATTCTGGGCGCATTGCTGACAGGTGTATTCGCTTCTCCTTCTCTCGGCGGCCAAGGTATTTTCGACTACGTTACAAACAAAATGTCCGCTGATCCTTACTCTATTATTGATCAGGTGACAACACAGGCAACAGCAGTCGGCACAACGATTATCTGGTCTGCGATCGTATCGGTTATCGCTTACAAACTGGTTGATCTGGTCGTTGGTCTGCGTGTACCTGAAGATGAAGAACGCGAAGGTCTGGACATCACCAGCCATGGCGAGTCTGCATATCATTCCTGATCATGTAGTAATCTGAGCAAGAGTATGTTTGGCATGTGGCAGAGCGCACAATGCTGATTTGACAGGCAGTTTCACTCACAGGTGAAACTGCCTTTTTTCATGTCGCTGCGTTTCTTTGATTGATTATTCTATCTACTTACTCCTCTACTTTCGCAGCAACACAGCACTCCTGCACCAGCAGTCAACACATTCCGGCATGTACTGAAAAACAAAAAAACGCGCATCCAGTCAAGGAAGCGCGTTTTTGTGGTGTCCTGTAGCCTGTCGCAAGCAACAGGCTGTCAGCCATTATTTACTGGCAGGCTTACGTAACAATAGCCACATCCGTCCAAGGTCTGCTGCACCATCAGCACCCTGAATGGCTTTAAAGCTTTCAATAGCTTTGTCGCGCTTACCTGCCTGCAGATACGCGATACCCAGATGCAGACGCGCTTCATCAACCGATTTCAGGCCGCCTTTGGCAATACCTTGCTCAATCAGAGTAATACCCTTGTCTTCCTGATGATTGATGACATAGTTGTAGCCGATATTGACCAGACCTACGCCGGTTTTTGCCGACTTGGCAGATGCTTCACCTGCATCCAGTGTTTTGGCATCCTCTGCTGCTTGTTTATTCACACGGTCACGTAATTGTTTGTGCTTGGCGGCTTCTTTACCCGTACCCAGTAAATTTGCTGCATAGCCTGCATCAACGGCTGTTTTTGCTTCTGCTGGCAAACCTGCCAGCAAGGCCAGTTCTGCCATTTCTACATATTGTGCCGGATCGTCCAGACTTTCTGTTGCCAGCAACAGGCGATACAGATCCAGACGCAGGCGATCAGAAAAACCAGGTTTGTGCTCGATGCGGTACAGTAGATCAGCCCAGTAATCTTTTTGTGGATAATGCTCCACCATACGTTCCAGTACTGTCGCATAACCCGCATTGTCTTTTAACTGCTGGTAACTGCCGCCAAGCAGACGCAAGGTTTCCTGAGTGGAAACGCGACCAGCTTTGTCATCTTCTGCAATCTGTGTTTTTAATTCCTGGATCGCCGCAGTGAAATCATTTTGCAGATATAAGGCGCGTGCCAGCAGATTGTGCATGGCCAGACTACTGTTGTCCTTGCTCAGATAACGACGTGCCCATGTAGTTGCTAGATCGTATTTTTTTTCATTGAAATAGGTACCTGCAACGGCTTCTGTCAAACGCAGTTTTTCTGGTTCTTTCAGAAAATCGGTATTGATCATGTTTTCAAATGACTGCGCCAGCAAGGTCGTGTTGTTGGTACCAGAAGCCAGCACAGCGCGCATACGGTCAATCGCAAACATCTCGTAAGGTGTTTTATTTTCCATCGCTGCCAGCGCATTAATTTTTTCTTGCGCTTGCGGATATTGCTTATTGGTCAGCAATTCCTGAATGTCGTTGAGCGGTTTGCCCATTTCCGCGCGTACCGTCAGCTGTTTGGTTTTGTCAGCAGCGTCGTCGGCAGCGATTGCTGCATTGCTTGTCAATGTCGAGAAACCTGAGCCAAGGGTCGTCAGCATCATGGCAGCAAACAGGTAAGAGATTTTTTTCATGAAATATCCGGGTAAGAAATGAAAATGACCGCACCAGCAAAACATGGCAGTCTGACGTCGGTCACGTCTGGCGCTGATGTATGTAGATAGGCTGGCATACGGAATCGGACATTATAGCCGAGCGTTTGCAGCTGTCTGTAACGTACTGAAAATTCCCTGACTGGGTAGAAGAGTGCTTGTTGATCAGGATTGTCACATGGCGTCGTCATCAATTTTTTATTACGGATGACATTCTTGATCAGCAGCGGCAAGTGGTGTGTCGATGAGCAATCACCGACACACTTGACCGCTTTGCCTGACGTGATGATCTGCAACCGCCACGGCAACTATTACGGTAGCTGGTCTTACTGTTGCCCTCTTTACGATTCTGACCTGATAGCTCAATTCAGACGTTGCTGTACCAGAACCCAGGGTTTGACAACGACTGTCCACAAATTCAGATCCTGCTCCAGCCATAGCTGCGCCTGTGTATCGCTGACTTTGGCAATTTTTCCGCTGGACAGCAGCTGACCGACGACGTTTGCATCATCATTCGCCATGGCAACCGCCACGTCTACCAGATCCAATGTACTTTCTACGGCAATCACATTACCTGTGGCGAAATGCCGTAATAGTTCTGACCATGGAAAAGTCGCGGTTTCAAGATTGATTTTTTTACGTAAAAGTTCGTTGTTGTCCATATACATCAGAGAAAATCGTTAAAAAATGAGATGCGTCAGAATGAGTACCGTTGCACTGGCCTATTGTCGTATCACCATATCACCGTACAATTCGGCAAATATTGACGTCGCGCTTATCCTTTGATCGTGACCTGGCCTTTGAGCATTTCTGTCAGTTCACGATTGAAGTGGGATGCCAGTTTTTGCCTGATGCGGATATGTAATGTTGCTGCGTCGGCATATTCCACTTGCGTGACCACGGCAGCAAATTTTTCACAACAGCGCCGTACATGGGATTCATCTCCAAATCCTGTTTGCACGGTGAGATCTTGCATGGACTCGACCGCAACCAGTTCTGCAGTTTTACACGCTTCCGAAATTGCCTGACTATAGGCGCGCGTCAGCCCACCTGCGCCGAGTTTGGTGCCACCCCAATATCGCACAACGACGGCCAGCACATTCATCAGGTCTTTATGAACCAACACGTTATACATCGGTTTGGCGGCAGTGCCTGAAGGCTCTCCATCGTCATCAAGACCGGAATCACCTTCACAAAGCAGTACCCAGCAGACATGGACTGCGCCGGGGTGCGCACTACGTATCTCTGCAAGCTTACTGCGTGCCTCGCTGCGGCTATTGAGCGGATACAGTTGTCCCAGAAAGCGACTTTTTTTAATGTCGATTTCTGCAAAGGCAGGAGCGGCTAGTTGATACATGAATGCTAATACGTAGATGGAAATGAGTGAAATAAGTGAAATGCAGATAGTCGGGTATTGTCAGCAAACGTCGAACCTGACCTGAACCTGAACCTATCAGACAGATATGTCGATGCTGATGGCTCTTGGTGCAAGACCGTGTAACCAGCATCGAACATCGGTGACCAGAATGACAATGATTTTCGTCATCGACATCACTGAAAAATTTACTGAATCACGAAATTTTCGAAAAACACGTCTGTGACGCCATCATGTTCTTTCAATTCCAGCGCTCCATTGACGGCATCCTTGATCTCATCGATTAAGTGATGCTTGCCTTCCGCCGATTGCAGATCGGCAGCGTCTTTGTTGCCTAACATCAGGATCATTTTATGTCTGACAATTGGCATCAGTGTTTTGATTTTTTCACCCACTTCAGCATTGGCAACTTGTAAGGCAATACTGATTTGCAGGTAGCGATCAAAGCCAGATAAATTGACCGTGAATGCTTCCAGTTTGGCCGTAGAGCCCCCACCTGCACTGGCTTCTTTGCCGCCGCCAGAGTTTGCCAGTGCGTGACCGGAACAGGCCATCATCAGGCAAAGCAGCGTAGAAAATACGATATTGTGAATTTTTTTCATAAATTTGTCGTGCTAAGAAATGAGGCTAAATGAGGCTCACGATCTTATTCAACGAGCAGCACGTCACGTCAGCCGCCACGCTCCATCCTGATATAGCGCATATCGGATGGACAGTGGCAGCTGATAAGACGATCACTCAGACTGTCAGTGGTTTGTAACGAATACGCTTAGGCTTGGCACCTTCTTCACCCAGACGTTTTTTCTTGTCGGCTTCATATTCCTGATAGTTACCGTCGAAGAAGGTCACTTGGGAATTACCTTCAAACGCCAGAATGTGCGTCGCGATACGGTCGAGGAACCAGCGATCATGCGAAATCACCATCACACTACCAGCGAATTCCAGCAAGGCGTCTTCCAACGCGCGCAGGGTTTCCACGTCCAGATCATTGGATGGTTCATCCAGCAGCAGCACATTACCGCCTTGCAGCAGCGTTTTAGCCAGATGCAGACGGCCGCGCTCACCACCGGACAGATTGCCGACAATCTTTTGCTGATCGCCACCTTTAAAGTTGAAGCGACCCAGATACGCGCGTGATGGCATTTCAAAACGACCAACCGTCAGAATATCGGCACCATTGGCGACATCTTCAAACACGGTTTTGGTATTGCCGAGATCTTCGCGCGACTGATCCACCAGCGAGATTTTGGCGGTCTGGCCAAGTACCACGTCGCCGCTGTCCGGCTGTTCCAGACCTTTGATCATTTTAAACAACGTCGATTTACCAGCGCCGTTCGGGCCGATGATACCGACGATCGCGCCAGGTGGAATCTTAAAGTTCAGGTTATCGATCAGCAGACGGTCGCCAAAGGCTTTCGAGACATTCTTGAATTCGATAACTTCATTCCCCAGACGCTCAGCGACAGGGATAAATATCTCCTGGGTTTCGTTGCGCTTCTGGTATTCGTGTTCGCTCATTTCATTGAAACGGGCCAGACGCGCCTTACTCTTGGCCTGACGCGCCTTGGGATTCTGACGAGACCATTCCAATTCTTTTTGCAGCGATTTCTGACGAGCAGATTCGGTCGCTTCTTCCTGTTTCAGGCGGGCTTGTTTCTGATCCAACCAGGAGGAATAATTGCCTTTCCATGGAATACCGGCGCCGCGATCCAGTTCCAGTATCCATTCAGCGGCGTTATCAAGGAAGTAACGATCATGCGTGATCGCAACAACGGTGCCGGGGAAGCGCAACAGGAATTGCTCCAGCCAGTCAACAGATTCTGCATCCAGATGGTTGGTTGGCTCGTCGAGCAGCAACATGTCGGGTTTTGACAACAGTAAGCGACATAAAGCGACGCGGCGTTTTTCACCACCGGATAAAACGCTGATTTTGGCATCCCAGGGAGGCAGGCGCAACGCGTCAGCGGCCATTTCCAGCTGCAGTTCAACATTGTCGCCTGCAGAAGCCGAGATGATCGCTTCCAGACGCGCCTGTTCTTCTGCTAAGGCATCAAAATCAGCATTTTCTTCTGCATAGGCCGCGTAGACCAGTTCCAGTTTTGCCTTGGCTTCAAATACTTCTCCGAGTGCAGATTCGACAGCTTCACGTACGGTTTGCTCTGGATCGAGCTGTGGCTCCTGCGGCAGGTAGCCGATGTTCAGGTTTGGCATCGGCACAGCTTCGCCCTGAATATCCTTATCGATTCCGGCCATGATCTTCAATAAAGTCGATTTGCCTGAACCGTTCAGACCCAGTACGCCGATTTTTGCGCCAGGGAAAAAGGACAGGGAGATATCTTTCAGAATCTGGCGTTTTGGCGGCACGATTTTGCCGACGCGGTTCATGGTATAGACGTAATTGGCCATTGTTGAATGTGGTAAATGGTGATGACAATGCCCGCAAGGATACCTCATGCAGGCTGCGACACGCATATTTTGCCAAATTTCACATCATTTTGTGCTTCGCACCAAACTTGATGTAGCTCAAATTGAATCATCGATGGCAGAACTACACTAGGTTCATCAACTTTGACAACCAAGGAAAACAAAATGAAAAAGATCATCCTCGCTCTCTCTTTAGCTGCTATTGGTTTGACAGCAACACAGGCAATGGCTCAACAAAGCCCATGGCAGGTACGTGCACGCGCAGTGAACATCAGCCCTGCAAACGGCTCTGACCCAGTTGGTGGCGTTGGCGCAGCAGACCGTATCAATGTCAGTTCCAAAACGATCGCTGAAGTTGACTTCACTTACTATGTCACACCTAACTGGTCTGCAGAGTTGATTCTGACTTACCCACAAAAGCATGACGTAACTTTGGATGGCACAAACATCGGTACATTCAAGCATTTGCCTCCGACATTGACAGCGCAATATCATTTTGCGCCAGATGCACAAGTCAGCCCATACCTCGGCGCTGGCGTGAACTACACACGTATTTCTGATGTGAACCTGTTAAAAGGTGCTGGCGGTCTGGATAACAACAGCTTTGGTTTCGCTCTGCAAGCTGGCGTTGATTTCAAACTGGATAAAAACTGGTCTTTGAATCTGGATATCAAAAAAGTACAAATTCGTAGCGATGTAACTATTGGCGGTGCCAAAGTCAGCGCAGTCAAAGTTGATCCAGTCTTGATCGGCGTGGGCGTTGGCTATCGCTTCTGATGACTTTGATCACTTCTGAGCCGTTAAACATCACGGTATAGGACGAAGTGACAAAAGCCAGTCGAATGACTGGCTTTTTTTATGATTGGTCGATTGACTCGACTTATTTCCTGGGGGGAGATGCCTCGCCTCCATCTGGACGTTCATGTGGTGGCCTATCAGGGCGGGCAAACAGCCCTTTGGGGGAATTCACACAGACAGCGCCGATGTTTCCTTCCCTTGGTGTATTGATCTGTACCTTGTCACCATCTTTTTTACCTTTACATTTTTCGTAAGCTTGTGGCGGTGGTTCGCGCCGTGGGCCTTGGCTTTGCCCTTTTCCTTCATGTGTTTCCGGGGGATTTTTTGCTGGCGCCTGCGCCCACGTGATCATGGGAGCCAGCAATGTGGCGAGCAGTACCAGTGTTTGTACG
Source organism: Undibacterium sp. SXout7W (assembly GCF_049339385.1). Taxonomy (NCBI): domain Bacteria; kingdom Pseudomonadati; phylum Pseudomonadota; class Betaproteobacteria; order Burkholderiales; family Oxalobacteraceae; genus Undibacterium; species Undibacterium sp. SXout7W. The sequence goes on from NZ_JBMPPF010000002.1 coordinate 325,993, forward strand.
CGGCTGGAGTGAGGTAGTTTCATCACGATTCCTTTGTTGATTAATGTCATCAGGTGCAAACGAGCATAAGCGAAGAATATGGAGAAAAAATGAAGTTGCGGAGATTGTAGGTGGACTATTCGGACATTGTTGACCTTTCGTGTTGACATCCTTTGTGTGACTTTGGCAGCGTCATACGCAAACAATGTAACCGTCCTATAATCATGCTCCTTATGCATCCTAAGCGTCTTATCGTTGGCGCATGGACGCATGATCTGGCTCATGTTGTTGTGCCAGCCTGCTTGCCAATGTATTACTTATTACGGAGAACTTCCATGTCTATTTCTATGTATGCCGCTTCTGTCCCGGTACTCACACAAATGCTTGATAGCCTCAGCGATGTACTGAGCAAGGCTGAGGCACATGCCGTAGCTAAAAATATTGCACCGGAAGTATTATTGCAGTCCCGTTTATTTCCGGATATGTTCCCGCTGACACGTCAGGTGCAGATAGCAGCTGATTTTGCCAAAGGCATTGCTGGACGTCTGGCGGAGGCTGAATTGCCTGCGTTTGAAGATAATGAGCAAACATTTGCTGAATTACAAACCCGTATTGCCAATACCAAGTCATTCATCAGTAGCCTGAATGTTGCCCAATTTACAGACAGCGAAACACGTGAAGTGGTTTTACGTCCGGGAACGCCGAAAGAGAAAAAGCTTTCCGGTCAGGCTTATTTGCTGAATTATGGTTTGCCGCAATTCTTCTTTCACGTGACAACTACGTATGCCATCCTGCGTCATAACGGTGTAGAGATTGGCAAAAAAGATTATATGGGTGCTTACTGAGTATAGTTTTGCCCGGATTTCTGTTCGTTTGAGTCCGTTTCAGTGGCCTTGTACCAGTGTTATTCTTTGATCGCTTCCACACTGAAAAACAAGGTCACTTCATCACTGACGAACGGCACATAACGCCCAATTTTGTAATCGCTGCGCAAGATTTTGGTATACCCATTTGCGCCGCATGCCTGCTTCAGGTACAAGACCATAAAACGACAGTTGAATTGTGTGATGTCGATAGTTACACGACGTGTAATATCTCTGATGCGCAAGTTCCCTTTTATTTGCGAGAGTTTATCTTCCGTGAAAATAAACTGGTCCGAACTGAAAAATATTTTCGGATGACTGCCTGCATCAAAAAAACTCTCCGAACGTAGTGCCTTGTTGAACAGATCAGAGCCAGTGCTCACGGAGTCGGTATCGATTTCCAGTGTGACTGCACCGGTTTTTGATGCAAGATCCAATTCGATACTGCCCGTATTCTTATCGAACCGACCACGTTGTGTCGATAAGCCCCAATGCTGGTATTCAAAACTGCTGAAAGTATGTTCAGGGTCAATCTGGTACCGTTCTGCCGCCATCAGCGGCAGGCAGAATGAGCATAATGCAACTTGCAAATATAGGCGTGACAACATGCTCATTCTCCTGTGTTGATATGTTCGGAATGGTTCTGCCTTCGCTACAGGACCGTGTCCTTTAATCGATTGACGCTCAACGCTTAATGAATTTGAGTGTCATACGATCACTCTCACCAATAGCTTCATAGTTTGCCTTGCCTTGTTCTTTATTGGCAAAGGTCGGTGGTAATGCCCAGACGCCATTATCGTGATCAGCGGTGTCTTTTGGATTGGCGTTCATGTCGGATTTGGCAGCCAAAGTAAAACCAACACTGGTCGCCATATTGATGACATAACTTTCATGCACATAGCCACTGCTGGCTTTCGCATCTTGTGATCGCGATTCTGGCAGGCGATGTTCAACCACGCCAAATACGCCACCTGGTTTCAGACTGTTGTAGGCTTGTTGGAAGATGAATTTGACGGTGTCATCACCAAAACTGATCCAGTTATGAATATTACGGAACGTCAGCACCAGATCAACGCTGTGATTGGCGGCATAGTCGATTTTGGCGGGTGGCTCAAAAATCCCTAATCCCACTTTGTCATACAGGGCAGGTGCGGCATCGAGTTTTTTCTTGAAATTGGTGATGGAGCGTCGCGCATACTCACTACCGGAGGCTGGGTCGTTGGCAGCAGCAGTCAGCTTTCCCTGATCGCGCAGATAAGGGGCCAGAATTTCAGTATACCAACCGCCACCGGGAGACAATTCGACCACATGCATATCAGGACGAAGACCAAAAAATTCCAGCGTTTGCGCAGGATGACGGTAAATATCCCGTTGTTGATTTGCAGCGCTTCTGTGGCTGCCAGCAATGATGGTGTCGAGTGCAGTATCTGCCAGCGCTAACTGATGACATCCTGTCATGATGGCGACAGCGAGCAAGATTCGTTTCATATCGATATCCTTTTGATAAAAAAAGTCTGACCATGCAATACGAACAATGTTCCTGCATTCACTCGTCGATGATGAAATAAGTAGCCCACAGCCATTCCCGCGCCGATTCATCCATGTGCCAAGGTCTGTCTTTATGCCTAGTATGCAGTACTTGCACTGGCAGGTTTTGCTTTTCTGACGGTCGGAATGAAATCAAACTGGAATTTCAATGTTCCAGTCTGCGCGTTGACTGCCACGGTTTGCGTCAATGGTGGTTTGATGCTGCCCATATTGGGGTGCCATGCTTCAATCTTGTAATTGCCATCAGGCAGATGATCCAGAGTCAGATGACCGCTGGCATCGGTTTTTGCAAAATAGGGAGTATCCACTGCCAGTACATATGCACGCATCCAGTTATGCAACAGACAATACACCACTACAATACCCGGCTTATCAAACAAAACAGGTGGTGGCGTGACTCCGCGATCATATGTTTTGATTTCAAATTCCTTGGCGCTGGAAAAGGATTTGACATGGTGTTCCATCTTGTCATAGTTCGGAAACTTGACTTGGGAACCGACACGTATTGCGGTCACATACGGTGTGAATTGCATGTCGTTTTGTGCAATGACCGCTGTATCCATTTTGCCTGCGGGCGGAATCGCAACGCCGATCGGTGTTGCATAGACGATCACGTCAGCCATTGCTGCCGCATTTTTGTCGACTGTATTTACGCTGACAGACGCAGCGTATGCTTGCACACTGCCTGTCAATAAGACGCCTGCCAGCACGCTGCGTAGCGGGGAAGAAACTGAAAAAAGGGATTGCATCATGGTTTCTGTTCCAGAGAGGAGTGACATTGGATCAGGCCCTCAGCGCTACATGGTGTTTGCCGGCAGCGCTGGAGTGTTGCCTGATTGACTTGCACTGTTACATTACTTAGTCACGATAGGACGCTGCATCGGCGCCAGTTTAGCGACGAGTTTATTTTGTACTGACGAGGGGATATTATTTTTTTCCATCGCGATTTGTAAATCTTCTGCTAACGCAAAAAATTGTGCATTCGTGACCTTCATATCCTGATGTGCTTCTTTCATCTCTTTGCCGCTGTATTTGCAGGGACCGCCGCTGAGTTCACAAAATTGCTCTGCCAGCATGGCTCCCAGTCGTTCCATGTCAGTGTCTTTAAATGCAGCATTGATGCGCTGATCTGCCAGAATAATGGGTAAAAAATCTGCCACGATTTTACTGATGCCAGACTTGGCGCCCAATCCCTGATATACCGCGTCATTCATGGTTTGTGCCTGTGCTGCTGCACTCAGCCCGGCAAATAAAGAGCTGACTAGTACGCATGGTGCCAGTAGTGCCGCAAATGTTGTTTTCATGATGTGTCTTTCTTATCTTGTCTTAAATAAAATGAGCTGTAGCAAACGGGGCGGAATCAGAATCCAGCCTGTACTGACAAATACCAGCCGCGTTGATTTTTAGGATTGAAGATGGTGATGTCACCAAGCGTTGCATAGGCTGCGGTGACAGACACGTTTTTACTTGGGAACCAGGCAACGAAGGCATCGTAATAGTCTTTTTCGTTATCAACACCCAGATTCCGTGGCTTCATCCGGTATTCCGCACCGACTGCCAGTTTGCGGTTGATCAGATAGGCTGCCGAGCCTTCGAGGAGAGGTTCGTATTTATCTTTTTTGTCGCCACCAAAACCGAGTATGCCCATTTGATTGGCTTTGCTCAGACGCAGAGTGGCATTCAGTAACAGGCTTTGGTCCAGATAAATTTTGGTCGCAGAAGCATAGTAATCGACGCCACGGTCGTCTTTTGCGCCCAGTTGCTTGACATTCGTGACGCCCAAAGCGCCCAGGCCACCAATGCCATTATTGCGTTTGATCATCGCACCGACCGCGATCTGCGGCATCCAACTGTCCTGATCAACGACGGCATCACCCGCGACTTTGACTTTGATCCCCAGAATATCCTGTTTAATTTTTAAGCTGTTTAATGGTGCCAGGCTGCCAGAAAATTCCTGATTCGCCAGCGACAATTCAACCCGATCAGCAATGCCGATAGCAACGCCGTAGGTTTTTAGTGTGTAGTCCTGAGTGCTGACTTGTGTGTAATGTGCGTTGGCGCCATAGCTGTCGCGGCTGCCATAGCCTGTGATCAATGCCCACGGCGTGATGCCACCTCCACCCGCACCTTCAATCTGACTTACGCCTCCGGTCGCAGTTAGTTTGCCCATGTCGGGTTGCGCCATCTGGGCATGTGCCAGAACGGAGCTGAGGGAGCAGAATCCCGCGATGGCAGCTTGTGCCAGGTGTCTCTTTGTTTGCATGTTGCATCCTTGCTTATTGATCAATAAATCGACATCGCGAAGCTTGTCGGCCAATAATCTATACGCAGGACTCCGAAGACCGGATTCATTTTTTTAGCAAAATTTTTCAGTAATAGAAAACATAAAAAAAATGAAAAACAATTGGATAGGAAAAAGGCCGGACAATCACCGGCTTCATCAAGGTAAATATCAAAAGAGCAAAAATAGCCTGCGATCAGGGGGCAGGGTCTGCCTTTTTAGGAAAAACGATATCTTTTTTCATCGGCGCTAATTTGGCAATGAGCTGATTTTGTATATGAGACGGAATATGCAGATTCTCCATCACGATTTGCAGGTCTTCTGCCAGCGCATTGAACTGGGCGCTACGGATACCCAGATTTTCATGGACAATCTTCATTTCGTCACCGGTATAGGTGCATGGCCCATGACTGAGTACACAAAATTGTTCTTTCAGCAGCAGCGCCAGTCTGCGCATATCCGTATCTTTAAAGGTGTCTTTGATACGATCATCTTTGAGGGAGAGTGTCAGTAAATCATCCACAATCCGGCTGATACCGGCCTCTTTCCCCAACGCCTGATACAGAGCATCGTTGGTGTGTGTTTGTGCCATACCGGTCAGCGGCAACAGAAAACTGACTGCAATCAAGCCTGATATTACTGGTTTGACGATGTGTGTGATGACATGGTTTTTATGTGTGTACATGGCTTTTCCTTAATTCCCGATTTGCAGAGATAAATACCAGCCACGCTGCGTTTTAGGATTGAGGACAGTGATGTCGCCGAGAGTCGCATATGCCAGCGTCAGTGACAGGTCTTTGCTCGGAAACCAGGCAAGAAATGCATCGTAATACGCTTTTTCATTGTCAATACCAAGATTATTCGGTTTCATCCGGTATTCCAGTCCGGCCACCAGCTTACGGTTGATCAGATAACCGACAGAGACTTCAGGCATTAGCTGATAACGATTTTTTTTGTTGCCGCCGAATCCAAGCAAGCCCATCTGGTTTGCCTTGGTCAGACGTAAGGTGCCATTCACCAGCAAGCTTTGCTCCATAAAGAGCTTGGTGGCAGAAATATAATAATCGACGCCATTTTCATCTTTGGCTCCCAACTGCCTGACGCTGGTGACGCCCAGTGCATCGAGTCCCTGCACCGCATGATTGCGCTTAATCATGGCACCGACTGCGATCTGGGGTTGCCAGTTGTCCTGATCGGCGATGATGTCTCCGGATAATTTCAGTTTAATACCAACGATATCCTGCGTTAGTTCCAGTTTGTCCAGAGGAGCCTGACTACCAGAAAATTCTTGTTTGGCGATGGATAGCTCGAGTTTGTCAGCGATTCCCAATGCCACACCATAGGTTTTAAGGCGGTAGTCCTGAGTGCCAACCTGGGTGATATGTGCGTTGATACCGTAGCTGTCTTCACTGCCGTAACCGGTGATCAACGCCCAAGGAGTCAGGCCACCACCACCCGCGCCCTCGAGTTGTATTACGCCACCCGTTGCAGTCAGTTTGCCTTTGTCTGGAAGCGGAAAGCCGTCTGCCACTGCTATGGATGGTAGATGGATGAGTGCGACGCCAAATAAAAGTGCTGTGAAGGTAAAGAATCTCATTCGATATCCGTAATGAAAACGTTGGCTACATCATCTGACCAGTGTTGAGCATAGTTGCAAATCCTGTTAGAGGATACTTTTCTTTGCCACTTAGTTTACCGGAGACTGATATCAATTATGTTGCCAAACACACATTTGACTGTTGCCAGAGTTGATATTTACTGTGTCAATAGTAGTTTTTCTCCACAGAAAGTACCATACTCGATAGTATTCTTGTGGTGGATTCATCCAGTAATCTGGATGAATGAGCTGGATGCCTCACGAACCATCAACATATGCCCGATGATTGGTTCATAAAACGAGATGAATAGGTAACGCTTGTATTTTTGTTCATCAAATCAGTTTCCCTCAATATAACGGCAGGTACTAAACACGTGGTGATGTATAAAGTTAACAGACGTAGCCATTGTCTGCGTTTACCTCAGATAACAGCGGCCTATGGTCGCTTGTTCGATTGATCCGTTATATGAACGGATTGAACAGATCATCATTGCGTCGGGAACTGGTGATTCCGATTACGGTTCTGGTGATCGTTGTTTCTGCGGCTATAGGGTGGGTTTCGATGAAAGCCGGGTCAGATGCCGTGCATACGCTGACCCAGCGGATTTTGATCGATATGGCAACGCGGATCAATTTGTTGACTGAAAAACATCTGGATGGTGCGATCACAGCACTGGAATCTGTCGCACCAAGCTCTCAGCATATCCCGCAAACGCAGGATTTCTCGCCAGATATGCATCTGTTGGAGAGCAAGTTCTGGGCGGCGAGCGGCTTGTTCATGGATGTGAATAATTATGTCTACTTTGGTGGTAAGGATGGCCGTTTTGTCGGTGTTTATCGCGTCTCCCGTGATGACGTGCAATTGCTGTGGCGTGAGCCGGGTGCGGCAAAGCGCCAAGTCTATAGCGTCAAAACAATCGGTGACCGTCACGAGCTGATCCGCTCTGATGAACTTGATCCGCGAAAACGCCCGTGGTATCAGGCTGCGATGTCGTCGGAACAACCTGTTTGGTCAAAAATTTATAATAACTTTTCGTTTCATTATCCGACGATCACATTGGCAAAAGCTGTTTTTGAAAAAAATCATGAATTTGTCGGTGTAGTTGCCACGGATTTGACGCTTAAGGAATTGTCGGGCTTTTTGAGTAAGCTTGATATCAGCAAAAACAGTGTCGCTTACATTGTGGATGCAGACGGTTATATTGTTGCCACGTCTGGTAAGGAGCTCCCCGAACGTACGGTCAACGATTTACCGGAACGTATGCGCGCCATAGACATGAAGACAATGTTGATCAGCGAGACGTTTAAAAAAATCAATCAGACCCATGCTAGCGGAGCAGAAACATATTCTTTTGATATCGGTAACGGAACGGTGGACGTGGCCGTATCACCTCTGGGTAACAAACAGGGACTCAGATGGCAGACGGTGGTAGTGGTGCCGCGTTCTGATTTTATGAGCGCCATTAATCAGGGATTGGTGCAGAGTATGGTGATTGCCAGTGCCTGCATTATCTTTGCACTGGTGATAGCACTGACGATTGTTGAGCGTGTAATACGAGATATACGCAAGCTGACTTCTGCTGCGAAAAAATTCGGTAATGGAGAAACCATGCCGAAACTCGATATTCATCGCAAGGATGAAATCGGCATACTGGCACAGACTTTTACGGAGATGGAAAACAAACTACGCTTTGATAAATTAACGCAGGTTGCGAACCGCGAATCTTTATTTTCGCAAATTAACGCTCTGCAAAAGCAGGCGCGGGAAAATCCGGCTTCATCTGAAGGATTTACCTTGCTGTTTGTTGATCTCGACCGTTTTAAATTTATTAATGATAACTACGGGCATGACGCTGGCGATAAAGCGTTGGTCATTATTGCGGCACGTCTTCGTGCGGCGATACGCGATACTGATGAGGTGGCACGGTATGGCGGTGACGAATTTGTTTTGCTGTTAAAGGGCACAAGAAATTCGATTGATATCAATCATATGGCCGAAAAAATATCGTCACTGGTGGAAGAACCTATTGTGTTTGAGGACGTGGTGGTCGATGTCGGTGCTTCTATCGGCTGGGCTAATTTCCCAGAGGATGGTGATGATTATGTGCGCCTGATTAAAATTGCAGATAGCAGAATGTACAGCCGCAAACGGGACAAAAAGGGGAGCCAGTCGATACGTCTGGCCTGATACAGAGCGCTCTAGGCATATAGCGCATAGCGCCCTATATCAATTCAATCTTAGCCAGTGATGATTTCTGAGTGATGCGTTTTCCAGTCACTGAGCCACTGCGCCATATTCGCAGCGGGCATGGGTTTGCTGATGAAATAACCTTGTGCCTGGTCACAACCAAGGTCTTTCAGTAACGCCATTACTTCGGCATTTTCAACGCCCTCGGCAACCACGCGCAATCCCATGTTATGCCCGAGATCAATGGTAGATTTGACGATCTTGGTATCGTCGATATCTTTTTCCATTTTCAGCACGAACGATTTATCGATCTTCAGCTCATCGACTGGCAGACGTTTCAGGTACGCCAGTGAGGAGTAGCCGGTACCAAAATCATCAATCGATAAATCCATACCCATCGCATGTAATTTATCAAGCGTCTGATGAGCGCGGACGGGGTCGTCCATGATGGCGCTCTCTGTAATCTCCAGACAGAACGATGCTGGTGCCACCTGATGTTCTTCCAGAATCTGGGCGAATTTTGTTGGCAATTCCTGATCTAGTAAATCCCGGGTCGAAATATTGACCGAGATTTTCATATGCATGTCATTGGCATCCCATTCGCGGCAGGTTCTGGCGGCTTCGTTCATGACCCAATGTGTTAACTGACGGATAAACCCTGTTTGCTCCGCAAACGGAATAAACTGATCCGGAAAGATAAAGCCGCGTTCCGGATGTACCCAGCGTACCAGGGCTTCCACCGCGACGACTTTGCCAGTGTCGAGCGCCACTTTAGGCTGCACATACAGGCGAAAGGCCTGTTGTTCCAGCGCTGCCCGTAATTCGCTCAGCAATGACAGGCTTTGCTGGCTGGTTTTATCAATCGCAGGCGAATAGGTTACGGCACCGTTATTACTCTGCTTTGCCGCATACATGGCTACTTCTGCCCGGCTCAGCAATGAAACCGCATCTGCCGCGTGTTCAGGAAAACCGGCAATCCCGATACCGGCGCCAAGATCGACTGTCTGATCTTCAATCGAAATAGGTTTTTCGAGTGCCAGCAGAATCCGGGTCGCCAGGTCTTGCGCATCTTCTCTGGTGGCGCTGGGCAGCAATATGGCGAATTCATCGCCGCCCAACCTGGCCGGTTTTGTTGCTCCGGCTCCAAGCTCTGCCGTCAGACGCGCAGCAACCTGTTTCAGTAGTACGTCACCAAAGCGATGCCCCATAACATCGTTGACATGTTTGAATCGATCCAGATCCATCATCAGGATGAAGCAGCCAGTGTGCCGGAGTTTTGCGGTAGTGATCGCCTGTTCCAGCATGTCGGTAAACAGTGCGCGATTGGGCAGGTTCGTCAGCGTATCCCAGTAAGCAAGGCGACTGATTTCTTTTTCTCTTTGCGAGATACCTTCACGCATGGTGGAAAATGCCCGTGCCAGATCACCGATTTCATCTTTCTGATTGATCGTGATCGGTGCCGAATAGTCTCCCGCGCCGAGCCGGCGTGCAGTTTCAGCAAGTTGGCGTACCGGACCAGTAATGCGTCTGGCCGTGATCGCGCTGATGATGCTGGCGATAATCGTACCGATGACGGTCAGAATCAACAGATTACGCTGTAGTTTTTTGTATGGTGCGACAGCCTGGCTGACGGATAACTGTAATATAGCAATTGTTGTGATCTGATCGCTTTTGGCAATAGGCAAGATGCGCGCGTTGTACAGATCGTCATCGATTTCCAGATTGGGGATGGACTTCAGTTTATTCTTCGCTTCGGCTGGCATCAACTGAGCAAGTTTCAGTGCCTGATCGTCGCTTAGTGTCGAGACATTGCTGGTCCATTTCTGATCTGTGCCAGAGGTCAGCAATGAAATTTGCATCATCGACAGGTCCCGCATATCGTTGACGATGTTTTTGCCAATCGGAATGGCCATCACAACCCAACTGATGGTGACTGGCGCTTCTACAGGAACGACGACCATTTGATACGGCTTGCCATCCACAATCGCGGTAGTAGCCGCGCTGCCACTGCGTTCTGCCATGCGGATCAGGTTTGCCACGGATTCTTGCAGACTGTTGGTCAGGACGGTGCTGGTGGAGGCGCTGATTTGCCTGTCAAGTCCGACCAGCATTGTCAGATCGGCACCAATACGTTTGCCATGATTGGACAGCGTTGATACGATGGTTTCTGTGTCGTGCGTACCGATCGCCTCGCGGAATGCATAGTCTTTTGCCAGTACGATAGAACCTTGTATCAGTTTTTGTGCATTCTGATCCAGCAAGCGAACAAAGATTTTCTCATTGATGCGGAGATCCTCTTCTGCTGCCGTACGGGCATTTCTGTCGATCGCACTGTCAATGGCTATAAAACCTGACAGTTGCAGTATCAACAGTAAGCCGATAAACAAGGTAACTACCCGGCTTTCCAAACTATGCAAACGCATCAACGATCCTTATTTATCTATGTAATTTTGTGGTGAAGCACATTGACCTGCTTCAGGGTTGATGGCGAAGCGTTAAGTTGCCTTATAGCCCAGTTTGACTATCAACGGTACTGTATCGTTCCCTATCTGCACATTTTGTTCTGGCGGCAAGCTATTGTTCGGTTGCTTGAAATGCCAGGTCTTCAGCGTATATTTGCCAGCGGGCATACTGGCAGGCAGATGCGCCTGACCATTGGCATCGGTTTTCGCAAAAAATGGTGTGCTGACAACTTGCACATAGGCGACCATCTGATCATGAATGTTGCAGCCAATGACGACTGTGCCGGCTTTGTCAAAGACGATAGGCGAAGAAGGCTTGCCCGAATACAGTTTTAACTCAAAAGGCTTGGTCGGCGAGAAAGAATAAGCATGGTGCCGGACAGTATCATTATTTGGAAACGATACAGATGTTCCTGTTTGTACAACGCTGACCAAGGGAATAAATTTCTTATCTTTTTGTTGGATTTCCGCATTCGCATTTTTAGCAACGACCGGACCACCCGTTGTTTCTGCATACACGACAGCATCTGCCACAGGCTGACCAGCACTGTCTTGCACCTGAATCAGGTGGCTGGCATGTACTTGTTGTGTTGCAGCCATGCAGCACAACAAGACGGCTCTGGTCCAGCGAAGTGAAAAATCAGGCATGTCATGTTCCTGTTCTGAAAAAAGATGGCAAAGAGTCAAACGATCAGGCCGCTCAACGGCTCAAATGACTATTGAATGCCTATATTACTTCAGTTCGACGCACGGCAAAATGCGTGACAGCATTTACCTGCCTCTTATTTCAGTATTCTCCGCATGTATGTATATTTGAACAAAGAAAGTTGCATGCAAGACAGAATCACCCAGTATACTAAGCAAAAGAATAATGGGTGACCGGGCATTATCAATGTCCATCATCTACCTGTGTAGGGTTGCACGCATGAACTCAATCATCAAGCATCTGGTTGAAATCACCGGTCATCGTGATCACGATCTGTTGAATATTTCCGTCATCTCCGCCTTACGTGAACTCACGCAGGCAGAGTCCGCACGTGTGCTGGATGTGGTATTTGTTGGAACGCAGATTCTGATCAAACCACAGATATCGATTGCTGAAGGTGGGATCGTCAAGGTGTTCCATGAATCCGAAGCAGAGTCTGCTGACGAACCTGTTGTGCAATATGATGAACTGAAAGAAGCGATTATCCATCGTGCCGCGATCATTGAAAGTGATACTGCGCGTGGCAAACTGATCTGGCTGCCTGTCTGGATCAACGATCAGTTACATACCTGCCTTGAGGTCATACGTCCAGCCAATTACAACGCCAATACCAAAGAAGTGGTTGGTGGCATGTTGATTGTCTACCGCAATTTTCAAAATTTACTGGATTACAGCGAACGTGATTCGTTAACAGGTCTGCTAAATCGCAAAACCTTTGACGATAATTTCTCCAAGGTATTACGATCCGGTGCGCTGCAGAGGTCAGCAGATAACGAACAGATTCAGATCGAAGAACGTCGCAGTAGTGAACCTGATCGCCAGCACTGGCTGGCAGTGATTGATATTGATTTTTTTAAACGGGTCAATGATCAGTTCGGGCATTTGTATGGCGACGAAGTCCTGATTCTGATTGCGAATATCCTGCGCTCATCTTTCCGTCCCGGTGACCGTCTTTTCCGTTTTGGCGGTGAGGAGTTTGTGGTGCTTTTGCGCTCCACCTCGCAAACGGATGCGCAGCATATTTTTGATCGTTTTCGTCAAAATGTGGAACAACATCATTTTCCACAGGTAGGACGTGTCACGGTCAGTGTCGGTTATGCCCGCATTGATCCGTTTGAGCCTGCGGTAGCGATTGTCGGTCGGGCTGATCAGGCCCTGTATTTTGCCAAAACCAATGGCCGTAATCTGACCTGCTATTACGACCATCTGGTCAGCAGCGGCGATCTGCATGCTGAGCATGCCAACGATACGGCAGAATTTTTCTGATCTGCTTTCATTGACAGCCTGCGATAGTCTTTCAATGACCTGAGCACGTACCAGCCGATTCATCACTGATTCACTGCACATCCGCAATGAATCAGTGATGAATCAGCCTTCTATCAACAAGCCTGCATGGGCACATCGGCTTCAGGCATTGCTCTCTTTTACTTTAGGCTGGCGCGCTGTGGTCAGCATGACGACGCTGCCCAGAATGATCAGCATCGCCAGCAAGGCTTTTCCTGACAGATGTTCTCCGCCGAATACCACACCCAATCCCACCGCAATCACCGGATTCACATACGCATAGCTGCTGGCCAGACCAGCGGGGACTTTCGATAACAGATACATATAAGCAGTAAATGCCAGTAAGGAGCCTGCAACCACCAGATATGCCCAGGCTGCCAGCGCGTTCCAGGTCATCTCGCCATGCATGCTTTCTCCGCGTAAGAGGCTGACGATGCACAAAAACAGGCCACCAACCAGCATCTCACTGGCAAAGCCCATGCCGCCAGCGGCCATGCTCAATTTTTTCTGTGACAGCACCGAGCCTATGTCCCAGCTGAATATCGCGCCAAGCAAGAGCAGAATACCCAGTGGTTGCGCCGAAAACTGACCGTCAGATGCCAGCAGCATCGCTCCGGCAAAGCCGCATACGATGCCCGTCCATTCCCGTCGCTTTGGCCAGTCGCCGAACAAACCTGATAAGCCAGACAACACCATCGGTGAGCAGGCAATGAATACGGCGGTCAGACCAGATGACACATATTGCTGCGCACAGGCGGTCAGCCCTGTGCCACCGCCCAGCATCAGTATGCCGATGATGCCGCCGTCACGCCATTCCCTGAGTGTAGGATTGGCAGCACCGCGTAGTTTCTGCCACAGATAGAGTATTCCACCGGCAACCAGAAAGCGGCTGCCTATCATCAGAAATGGCGGAAAACTCTTGAGCGCTACCTGTATCGCAAAATAGGTAGAACCCCAGACGACATAGACTGTCAGCAGGGCGAGTAACACTTGTCTGGGCAGATGGCGCATGAATATTCCGTTTCGGGTCTGAAAAAATGAAATGAGGGCTTACGCAAAACCGCCCCAGCGGCGTTATGACTCCTTGTCGTACAAGCACGTACTGCCTTCGTCGACATGGTGTAGCCAGGGTTTCAGGCAACATGTTGCCTGCTGGCGAAACGAACCTCACTTGCAAGTGAGGCTTCCCAAAGAACAGGAAGCTTTTTCCGCCTTGCCGGGACAATGTTGCGTAAGTCCTGAAAATATCAGTGTATTGCAGTAACTTTCTATTTTGAATGGCAAGATCAAGGTAAATCGGGTACATTTCATTGAGATTAACTGAAAAAAATGGATTTCCCCATGAAGATTGATTTGGATATGATGGACGCCAAAATCCTCGATATTTTGCAGGCAGATGCCCGTGTCACGCTGGCAGAAATCGGTCGTCGGATTCATCTGAGTCAACCGGCAGTGGCAGAGCGGGTCAAACGGATGGAGGCTGCGAATGTGATTACCGGTTACCACGCCAGAGTCAATCCAGAAGCACTGGGTTATGGCATCACTGCGTTTGTCAGGATTGCCAGTCGCTCCAGTGATATTCCCGTCGTCAAAATCGCTGAACAGGTACCGGAGGTAGTGGAGTGTCATGCGATTACCGGTGAAGATTGTGTGATCGTCAAAGTAGTGGCGCCATCTGTCCGGGAACTGGAAAGGGTGATCACCAGTCTGGCGCGTTGCGGTGTGACCTCGACTTCGCTGATTTTGTCGTCTTCGATAGAGCGGCGTGCAATCAAACCTGCCGCGTCTGCCGAGTAAACGATGGAATTACGTCAGCTCCGCTATTTTGTATCGATTGTTGATCATGGCTCGCTGTCGCGCGCAGCAAAAGTCCTGCATATCGTGCAGCCAGCATTGACACAGCAATTGCAACAACTCGAAGAAGAACTCGGCGCCACACTGCTGCATCGTTCAGCCCAAGGCATGCAGGCAACCGATGCCGGGAAGCTGTTTTATGAACATGCTCAGGCCATTCTCAAGCAAGTCAGCGATGCCAGATCTGCCGTGGCGCAATCAACCGACAAACCTACAGGCACCGTGGCGCTGGGAATACCACAAAGCGTTTCGGGTGCGCTGGCATTGCCGCTACTGATGGCCGTGCGCGAGACGTATCCTGATATCGTGTTTCAATTGACTGAAGAACTGACTGGCAACCTCACAGAACAGTTGCGTTCTGGTCGCCTGAATCTGGCGATTCTGTTTGATGACGGGCAGCTATCCGGCCTGAACACGGTTGCCTTGGCGGAAGAGCAGATGATGTATATCACCCGCCATGATTCCCGTTTTATCTGCAAACGCAAGACCATCAGTCTTGATCAGGCGTTGCAGGTACCGCTGATTTTGCCCAGCATACAACATGGTGTGCGCCCCCGGATCGAGCGCGTGGTACGTGAACATGGCCGTACGATTGATAAGGTGATTGATATCACATCGATTGCAATCCTCAAATCCGCATTGCTGGCGGATATGGGGGCAACGATTTTGCCAGTGTCACCCGTGTTGGCAGAAATCAACCGGGGCGAATTACATGCCTGTGCTTTTCGCGACGCGGAATTGTCACGTACCGTCACTCTATGCACATCAAAAAACATTCCGCTGACGAATGCAGCAATGGCAGTGGCAAAACTCGTGCAACAGGTGACGCACGACCTCTGTCGCAGTAATACATGGCTGGGTGCACGTAGTTTGCTGCGTTAAAGCATCCATCGCAGCAAACGATGAGCAGATAGCGTCCTGTGCTTGTTTACGGTATCTGATGCTGATCAAGCGCACATAGAAGCAGCGGTAGGAATTGACGCAGACCCAGTAGCCATGCCGTGTTCCGGAAGGTCGTGCGCTGTTCTGACATCAGCAGGCGTGCTGGCACAGGTGGTGACGTGAACGTCGCTATTCGTCAGAGTGGATTTTTCTGCGGCAGCCAGTATCGCAGACAGACCGATAAATGCTGGATATGCCTCCGTAATGACATACACCGGCACTTCAGCCAGATAAGCAGAGAAACGACCTTTCTGTTCAAAGCGCTGACGGAAGCCGGAGCGCAGCAGAAAATCGCCAAGACGCGGCACAATGCCACCACCGATATAAATACCACCACGTGCGCCCAGTGTCACTGCCAGATTGCCTGCCATTGTGCCCAGCATGTCGCAGAACACGGAGAGCACTTCCTGGCAAAGCGAACAGGTATTATCGAGCCCGCGCGACAGAATTTCTGGTGCGTCGATATCGTTGATGGCTTTTGTTGTCTCTTCTGCGCCCCCTGCTATCTCTGTCGTTTTTTGTTGCCGTGCTGCCAGTGCACGATAAATCAGCCGTAAGCCCGGACCTGAAAGCAGGCGTTCCGCAGAGACATGTTCGAATTCCTGCCATGCAAATCGCAAAATATCGATTTCAAGTGCATTCGCAGGTGTAAAGCTGACGTGTCCACCTTCGCTATGCAAAGGTACCCAGGCATTCTCTGTCCAGACCAGACCTGATACGCCCAGACCAGTGCCGGCTCCCAGCAGACCAATTGCCGCCTTCGGTAAGGCTTGCTGGCCACCAGCCTGATACTTCTGTGCTGTGCTCAGCATCGGTAAAGACATTGCCAGTGCAGTGAAATCATTCACCACGACCAGAGAATCCAGCCCGAACTCCGCCTGAACGGCGCTGATCGAAAAACTCCAGTGATGATTGGTCATCTGCACCTGATCACCGTGGATAGGATTGGCAATCGCAATACCTGCCTGGCGCACCCCGGCAGCGCCAGCAGCAATGCTGGCAGCACCTTGTAAATAGGCGCGCATGGCGAGTGACAGGCTGGCATAACCAGCGCAGGGCAAGACCTGCACTGCCTCTATCTGTCCTTGTACGGTTTCAAGCGCAAAGCGGGCGTTGGTGCCGCCAATATCAGCTAATAATTTGGGATAACTCATATCAGATTCCAGAATGATGCAACTCGCTGTATTCCCTGTGTGAGGGCGAAGCAGACGTCATGCCAGACGTTGTTCGCTGACCGGGTCAAAGAACACGGCTTGTGATAAGTCAAATGCCAGACGCATGGATTGACCAGGCACTGCGAATGCGCGTGGATGTGCGCGGCATGTGGTACGCACTTGATTGAAACTGGAAAATACCAGCGTATCAGGCCCGGTCGGTTCGGTCAGCTCTATCGTGCAATCCACTTCCGTCGGCTTGTAGTCATGCGCCGTTTCTGAATGGCGGGCACTGATCGCATCTGTCACGTGTTCCGGACGTATCCCCAGAACGATATCCTGGCCTGCCTGATGGCTCTGGCGCAACTGATGCAGCATTGGCGCAGGCAGTGGCAAGGCCGTTGTCTTCCCTTGATGGTTCAGGGTAAATGCCAGCCCATCCTGATGTGAAATGAGTTGACCACGCAAGAAATTCATCGATGGTGAACCGATAAATCCGGCAACAAACATATTCGATGGCTGATCATAAATTTCTTGTGGGCTACCGAATTGCTGCACCACGCCATCTTTCATGACCGCGATCTTGTCGCCTAATGTCATCGCCTCAACCTGATCATGCGTCACATAGACCGTGGTTGTGCCCAGGCGCTGATGCATGAGCTTGATTTCTGCCCGCATTTCCACGCGTAATTTTGCATCCAGATTGGAGAGCGGCTCATCAAACAGAAACAGCGATGGATTCCTCGCAATAGCCCTGCCCATCGCGACACGTTGACGTTGACCACCAGACAAATGCGCAGGTTTGCGATCCAGTAAATGTGTCATCTGTAAAGTTTCTGCCACCCGATCAACAATTTTTTTCTGCTCTGCTGCCGGCACTTTACGAATCCCCAGGCCAAAGGAAATATTTTCCCTGACTGTCATGGTCGGATACAGGGCATACGACTGAAATACCATCGCAATGTCACGGGATTTTGGTGGCACATCATTGACGCATTTATCACCGATATAAATGCCGCCCTCAGAGACAGTTTCCAGCCCGGCGATCATGTTCAGCAGCGTTGATTTACCGCAGCCCGATCCACCGACCAGAATTAAAAATTCGCCATCCTGAATCTCCAGATTAATGCCTTTTAAAATATCGGCACCGTTAGGATAGACCTTGCGGACATTGCGGATCGATAAGCTAGCCATGTTTGTTCTCCTGATGTTCTTTGACGATGCCCTGGTATGACTGAAGGCATCGCTGTGTCATGTAGTTGTTGGTACTATCAGCCTTTGACAGCACCGGCTGTCAGTCCCCTGACAAAATATTTGCCTGCCAGCAGATACAGCACCAGCGTTGGCAGTGCTGCGATAATGGCGGCAGCCATGTTCACGTTGTATTCAGTCACGCCGGTAGAGGTATTTACCAGATTATTCAATGCCACTGTGACTGGTTGCGCATCTGTTCCGCCGAATACCACCCCAAACAGAAAGTCATTCCAGATCTGGGTAAATTGCCAGATGAAACACACCATAAAAATCGGTAGCGACAACGGCAGAATCACGCTGCGATAAATTCTGAAAAAGCCAGCACCATCAATCCGGGCAGCTTTGACCAGCTCATCTGGCACGCTCACGTAGTAGTTACGGAAAAACAGTGTCGTGAAAGCGACGCCGTAGACAATATGGACGAATACCAGGCCACCAGTGGTGTTCGCCAGTTCTGCCATACCGAGTAAGCGTGCCATTGGTAAAATCACGACCTGAAACGGGATGAAGCAACCGACCATGAGCGCGGTGAAAACGATTTCCGAGCCTTTAAACTTCCAGTGCGCCAACACATAGCCGTTGATGGAACCTATCAATGTTGAGATCAACACGGCCGGCACGGCCATTTTGACTGAGTTCCAGAAGTATGGCGCCAGACCCTCGCAGCGAACGCCGGTACAGGCAGCGCCCCAGGCTTTTTCCCATGCAGAAAAACTGGGATGCAGTGGAAAATCCAGCAGATTTCCGCTGCGAATTTCGTCCAGTGATTTCACCGATGTGGTCAGCATCACGTAGAGCGGAGCGAGGTAATACAAGGCACATAACACCAGTAAGGTATAAATCACTAGCCGCCCCGGGCTGAATGATCGGCTTGTTTCAGTGGCCATGACGAGCCTCCTTGGTTTCCAGATAAATCAATGGCACTAAGACGGCCAGCACTGTCATCAGCATCATCATGGCAGATGCAGCACCTAAACCGAGTTGACCACGGGTGAAAGAGAACTGATACATAAAAATTGCCGGAACATCCGAAGACGTACCTGGGCCGCCAGCGGTCAGCGCCATCACCAGATCAAAACTCTTGATGGCGATGTGAGATAACACCAGCAAGACACTGAAAAACACAGGACGTAATGCTGGAATCACGATGCGGCGATAAATCGTCGGCAAGCTGGCACCATCGACCATCGCAGCCTTGATGATGCTGTCGTCCACACCGCGTAAGCCTGCCAAAAATAACGCCATCACAAAGCCTGAAGATTGCCAGACACCGGCAATCACGACGGTATAAATCGCCATATCGGAATCGACCAGCCAGTCCATGGAAAATTGCTGGAATCCCCATTCATGCACCATTTTTTCGAGGCCAAGACCGGGATTTAATATCCATTTCCACGCTGCACCGGTGACGATGAACGACAGAGCCATCGGGTATAAATAAATTGCCCGCAGTGCGCCCTCCATTCTGATTTTCTGATCCAGAAATACGGCGAGTAACAGGCCCACGATCAGGCATACCAGAATGAACAGACCGCCGAAAATGCCGAGATTGCTGGCGGCAACCCACCAGCGATCAAGTTCAAACAAGGCCATATACTGATCAAAACCGACCAGATCGCCGTTAGGCATCAGGCGTGAATTGGTCAACGATAAATAGGCGGTGAAGCCGATGAAGCCATACACGAACAGCAGTGACGCGAGTATCGTCGGTGAGAGTACGATACGCGGCAGCCAATGGTCTGCCAGCGCATGCAAACGCGTCGTGGCTGAAGTGCTTTGCCGGGTGGTGGGTAAGATGATTTCTGATCTGGATGTGACCGACATACTTGTCTCCGGGAACTGAGGAGAGGTCGCTGCAAGGAGACCTCAGGCAACCAACGTTCTGCAGGCAGAACTTGGTTGCCTCGGGATATAACTAAGTGCAAATAATGAAACTTATTTGGCTTTTGCTGCTTTTGCCAGGGCTTGTGTTGCTGCTTGTGAGGTCATGTTGGAGTTCATGAATTTAGCAATCACATCCTGAATCGCGCCTGCTTTGGCAGAGTCAATCGCCATGCCATGTGCAAAACTTGGCACCAGTCCGCCGGACTTGCTGGTGGCATCCATATCGTCCATCGATTTCAGCGCACAGCTATCAAATTTGGCACGGGAAACACCGGCACGTGCAGGAATGGAGCCCTTGTTCAGATTGAATACTTCCTGAAATTCCGGACTCATGACCGCATTCGCCAGCGTGAGTTGAGCCTTTTGCTGATCCGCTCCCTTGACATTGAACATGGCTAAAGAGTCGATGTTAAACGTGAAGGCTTTGTCCGTGCCGGGTGCTGCCAGACATAGAAAGTCTTTGCCTGGTTGTTTGCCAGCGGCAGTAAATTCGCCTTTGGCCCAGTCGCCCATAAACTGCATACCAGCTTTGCCATTAATGACCATGGCAGTGGCCAGGTTCCAGTCACGTCCTGCTGCATCTTTGTCGATGTAGGTTTTAATTTTTGCCAGTGTATCGAAAGCTTTGATCATGGTCGGGCTGGTCAGGCTGGCGGTATCCAGCTGGACGATGGCTTTCTTATAGAATTCCGCACCGCCAACACCAAGTACGACGGATTCAAACACGGTTGCATCCTGCCACGGTTGTCCACCGTGAGCGACTGCAATCAGTCCGGCCTTTTTGATCTTGTCGGCAGCGGCAAAAAATTCGTCAAAGTTCGTTGGTGCAGTGGCGCCAGCCTTTTTCAGCACTTCAGGATTCACCCACAACCAGTTAACGCGATGGACATTGATTGGTGCTGCAACATAATGGCCTTTGTATTTCATGATGCCGGAAACAACCTTGGGCAGTACCGCATCCCATTTGCCTTCGTTGGCGGCGGCATCAATATTGGCGAGCACACCTTCATTACCCCATTCCTGAATAGACGGGCCTTTGATCTGGGCCGCCGTCGGTGCGCTGCCTGCGATGACACGTGCTTTCAGCGCTGTCATGGCGTTTTCACCACCACCGCCAGCGACGGCAAAATCTTTCCAGCTGACGCCTTTGGATTCCATGATTTTTTTCAGTTCTGCAGCAGATCGCGCTTCGCCGCCAGCAGTCCAGTAATGCAGAACTTCAACTTCAGCAGCATGTGCCGGGGCTATGCCTGCGCAGATGCTGATGGCCATGATGGCGCGTGTGATATGTTTCAATTTCATGTTGATTTTCTCCGTATTTGCTGTCCATGCATGGTGTCAGCAATTGTGTTGAATTTTGTAGGATGGTGTAGAGCCGTATCTTGTTTTACTGAGGAGCAGTATTGCGCCCGTCTGCCTTGATGCGTTCATCATCCGTCTATCACGCTGCGATACCACAGTGAAGTGATACAGCAGCGCAATGACATCCGGATGACATCGGAATCACATCAGAACCAGGTTTCCAGTTGAATGCCAACAGAGGTGCCGCTGGTGTTGTTACCGTAGACAGGGCCAGAATTGTTGCTGGCATTGACTGCCGCGATGGCCGCTTTATTCCATTTGCCGTATGTGACAAAGGCACGCAATTCAGGACGCGACCAGTAGGATTCGCCCATCGCGATCGTTGGTGCAATGGTGAACTTGGTCAGGCGCAGATCGTCGCCGCCATTCGCTTGCGTCACTCTGCTGCTACCCAATTCGGCTTGCAATTTGAAGTTTTGAGTGAAGGCATAGACAGGGCGCACACCCAGCGTGGACCAGGTGGAGGAACCTTGCGCGTCAGATTTGTCACGTTGCATCAGTGCGACAAATTCCATGCTGAATTGCTTGGTCGGCTGTATCACGAGATCATTAAAAATACGCAAACGAGTGACATCTGAACCCAGTGCAGTGCTGCCCGAGCTGCCAATACGATCACAGCAAGGACCACCAACGCCAGTGCCCGGACCTACGCCATATTGCAAGCCGAGTGTATTCGTACCGCCGAGTACTTTGTCTTGTTTATGAAAGACAGAAAATTGCCAGCCATTGTGTTTGTTCTCACCTTGTGCGCTGATGATGGACAACGCTGCATCCACTGTGCCATTGGTATTGACTGGCAAACCTTCATAAGTGAAATTCTGACGGATTGCCGCAGTGGTGCTGAGCACTTTACCTGTCGTCGCGTCAAACACATTGCTGTCATTGTCTTTGAATATGGCGTAACTGGCTTTACCTGCTCCGGCAGGAATCTTGTCAAAACCGCCGCCTGTACCATTCAGGTTGATATATTGCAGATCCAGCATATGGATATCAGGGCGGAAGTAGTAGCGCTTACCTATCCATGCGACACCGCCATTCAGAAAATCCAGTCCCTTGGCTTCGACATACGCCTTGGCGATTTCTGGTTTGGCATTACCGAAATCCGAACCGTTTTTATAAGCATCAAGCCAGAGCGTGCCGACAAAGCTGACACCGTTTTCAGATTTCGCGAGTTCTTTGGTGTAGCCGCCTTCAAAGTAACTGTCACATTCGTTACCAAGACGGTATTTCATGGTGTTGCCACCAAGATCGTAGCAACTTTGTGGGCCTTTGGCTGAACTGCTGCCAGCACCGGCCCGCAGATAACCGTGGAATTCGCCCTCGGCTTCACTGGCGTGAGCGAAACCAGAACTGATAGCCATAGCGAGCAGCGTGGGAAAAACACTGAGTGTGCTTCTTTTCATAATATCTCCGTCATTATTTTTGATTTGAATATGGGTGCCGTTCCGGTCTGCACGCCGATCAGGGGGGAGCTGAGGCGATCGATCGTGTTTATGTTGTGGCGGACAGACAGTAACACCCGGAAAATTGTGATGCAAAACACAGTTTCCTTGTGGTATTAATGAGTGTTAAGTGTTTGATTTTATTGATAAAGAGTGTTTTTTGTCATATCGTCGTACTTACATTTCTTTACAAAGACGATGGATGTTGTGTGCAGGAGGATATGTCTGTTTCTCTGGGGGAGAAGCTCGTTTTACAGGACAATTCTGCTGGTAAGTATTTGCAAGATAAGCTCACACTTCTTTACAAAACCCTATCCTTAATTACCTCCGTAATATTGCAGACTTAGGCTATAGTCTGTGCCGAGACAAAGAAGGATCCCCAGGTGCAAACAGCAAAAAAAATATTGTTGCCCTATACGGAATCAGGTACGGAAATGGCTGCGATACTGCGCCAGCCCCAACGTGGCGTACTGGTATTGATTCTGCTGATATTGGTGCATATCTCTGCTTGTGCAGAGTCATTACAGGTGCTTCACTGGTGGCGTTCCGCCAGTGAGCAAAAGGCTGTCGCTGTTCTGAGCAATCGTATGGCGCAGGAAAATATCCTGTGGCGTGACGGTCTGGTACCCAGCGGCTCGGGCATTGGTGCCAATATCGTTCTGAAAAGCCGTGTGCTTGCCGGTAATGCACCGGAGGTGGCACAACTCAATGGTGTATTGATTTCCGAATGGGCTGATCTTGGTCTTTTGCTGGAAATGGACAGCGTTGCCGTCGCCGGAAAATGGGAAAAACTACTCTTGCCCAGCGTCTGGAGTCTGGTGCAGTCACATGGGCATCTGGTGGCAGCACCACTGGGCGTGCACAGAACCAACACACTGTTTTTTAATAAAAAAATCTTCAGTAAATATGATCTGAGTGCCCCAAACACCTGGGATGAGTTTGAGCAGATTGCTAAAAAACTACAACAGGCAGGCATCGTCCCTTTGGCGCAAAGTACCGAGCCATGGCAACTGGCAACCTTGTTTGAAACGATTTTGCTATCGGAATCCAGCCTGGCTTTTTATCAGGAAGCCTTCGTCAGAAAAGAGCCAGCTGCGTTTTACGACCAACGCTTTGCGCGAGCCCTGAAACGCTTGCGTACCTTAAAAAAATACATGGTGCTGTCAGCGCAGGAACGTACATGGATGGAAATGGCGCGCCAGATGGCGGATGGCAATGCAGCGATGATGATTATGGGCGACTGGGTCAAGGGCGAACTCAATGCGATGGGACTCGTCACCGATATCGGATTTGGTTGCACTGCTGTACCAGAGACAGGCAATTACCATTTGTATAATGTCGATACGCTGGTCATGCTGGCAAAAGATAATAGTCTGCGCGCCACGCAGGAAAAGTT
Source organism: Undibacterium sp. SXout7W (assembly GCF_049339385.1). Lineage (NCBI taxonomy): Bacteria > Pseudomonadati > Pseudomonadota > Betaproteobacteria > Burkholderiales > Oxalobacteraceae > Undibacterium > Undibacterium sp. SXout7W. Next base: position 350,189 of record NZ_JBMPPF010000002.1, read on the forward strand.
TGCACAAATGCTGATTTCACCTGCTTTGCAGGCGGAATACAATCAGGTGAAAGGATCGGTTTCCGTGTTACGCAATCCTGATCTCAGTAAAATGGACAGCTGCTCGCGCGCTTCATGGAAATTATTTTCTCGTGGCAGTAGCGTGCAGGTACCAAGTCTCGTGCATCGCATGGCAACTGATGAAATATCAAAAGATGCCATCATTGCAGAAATACACCGATTCTTCATGGACGATCAGATGACCATAGGAGAAACCCAAAGACGGCTGGGCGCAATCGCCCGTTATCTCTCCAAAACAAAAGCAGGAAATGATGCGCAAGATATTAATCGTTGATGACGATCAGAAAACGCGTACGCTGTTAAAAGCGTATCTGGAAAAAAATCAGTATGAAGTCCGGCTCGCTCATAATGGTGAATCGTTTCTGGCAGAGTTTCAGCGTTATGCAGATGAATTATCACTCGTGATACTGGATGTGATGCTGCCGGACACCGATGGTTTTGCGTTGTGTAAAACCGTCCGTCATCGCTCGAATGTACCGATCATTATGCTGACCGCCAGTTCCGACGAAACTGACCGTATTGTCGGTCTGGAATTGGGTGCCGATGACTATATCGCCAAACCCTACAGCCCGCGCGAACTATTAGCCAGAATCAAGGCGATCCATCGTCGTACCGGCACTGACAATGCCAGCGCTCCACGTTTTTATCGGTTTGTCGGCTTTACACTCGATACGGTAGAACGCTCGGTGGTCGATGCCGACGGCAGTCTGGTGGCATTGACGGGAATGGATTTTCAGTTGCTCAAGTATTTTGTCGAACACCCGGGTGATATTCTGGATCGCAGTGTCCTGTGCGAAGAAACCCGTGGCCGTGACGCCGGCCCGCTGGACCGCTCGCTGGATGTGCAGATCAGCCGCCTGCGTTTGCGTTTGCACGATGACGGTAAACAGCCGATGCTGATTAAAACGGTGCGTGGCGCTGGGTATGTTTTTTCGGCGGATGTCAGTGTGTCCAATGTCTGATGCTGTATCAACACGGTCCACCTTGTCCGCAAGACTGACGCGCTGGATGCCGCAGTCTTTATGGGGACGATTGACTATCGTGATGGTCGTTGGTGTCATGTTGACGCAGTTTGCCGGTAATGCATTCTGGGCGGCACAGGTAAAGACCGAATCCGAAGCCGAAGTCCGCGCATCATCACAACATCTGGCGCGGAGTGCGGCAAGTACCATACGCTATTTTCTGAGCTTACCGGTCAATTACCGCTCATTAGTGATACAACAATTTCGGGAAATGGGTGGCACCCGATTTTTTGTGAACATCAACAAAAAACCCGTGACGCAGGAAGATTTTGATGACAAGGGGCTGGCTGCCCTGGCGGTACGTCAGGTGCAAAATGGCATCCGTGAAGATCTGCCGAACGCGGCGGATATCCGCGTTGCATTTTCCTGGCCTGCCGATTTGCGCCTCGCTGAAGACGGATCCGGTATCAGTGATGTGCCTGACCAATGGGTGCAACACATCTTGGTGACCAAGCCAAAACCCGCGCCAATACTGGTGATACAGGCAGAGCTTGAACCCGGTAACTGGTTATATCTGGCAACCCTGATGCCGAATCCTTATTTTTTGGAAAGCAACAATCCCTTCGCTGGCGATCGTGTCTTATTGCAGGCGCTGACACTGGCTGCGGTGCTGGTATTGTCGATTCTGGTCGTGCGTTGGATCACCCGGCCACTGGCGGCATTGTCCGAGGCAGCAGAAGCGTTTGGACAGGGCGAACGTATGCCTGCGTTACCGGAGACCGGTAGCCGGGAATTCGTGAATACCGCACGCGCTTTCAGCGCCATGCGTGAGCGTATTCAGCGCTATATCGAAGACAGAGAAAGACTGTTCGTCTCGATTTCGCACGATTTGCGCACACCGATCATGCGCCTGAAACTGCGTGCAGAACTGCTTGATGATGAAGCGCTCAGTGTCGAATTTCATGATGACCTCGACGAGCTAGACATGATGGTGAAAGGTGCCTTGCAATGCGTGAAGGATAGCGATATCCACGAAAACCCTACCGAAATCCGGCTCGATGCGCTGATCAGCCGCATGGTGCGCGGAGTCAGTCTGGCGGGACATGAAATCGCATTTACAGAATCCGGGCTCAGCGTGATTGCCAAACCGCTGGCGCTTAAACGCGCAATTGGTAATCTGCTCGACAATGCCCTGCATTATGGCAAACAGGTCGAAATCCGGGTTTTTCAAGAAGCCGATAAGATTGCGATACAGGTAAGGGATCATGGCCCCGGTGTGCCGGACGAGGCGCTGAAAAGTTTGTTTGAGCCGTATGTCCGCCTTGAGCATGGACGTCATCAAAATACGCTTGGTATGGGACTGGGGCTGGCAATTGCCCGCGATATCGCTCATAGCCATCAGGGAGAACTGGTGCTGGCGAATGCGGTGGATGGTGGATTTGTCGCCACCATTTTGTTAGCTGCTCAGAATCAGACAGACCTGACTTTGGGGAACATTGCTTGAATTTTATCAGATCTGATACGGGTTATCATAAAAAATGATACCCCTATTTTAATTTCGTATTTTCTTTCTCTCGCTCGTTCTCTTAGACTGTGATCACAGCAGATTTCAACGGAAGTCAACGGAATTCAAAGTAGCGCTGCAGCGAAATATCGATAGCTTCTTTTGAACTCTTCTTGAATTGAACGAAATCAGAACTGAACCCGACTATTCTGGTGATGACTGCACATCAACAACGTGCGTCATTGCGGTAGAAAGTGTTTAGCTCGAAATTTCTGACAAATTCGAATAAAATGGCAGCCACCACTGTCACCGCAACGAGAGCCTATCTCTGATACCTCGCTTTAGGCTCCGAGCAAATTTGTGTCTTACCGGACGCAATGCATGCTCTTTGCGATCTAAATCACAAATTTTGGAGCTACTATGTCATCTGACTTCACCACGAAGTCTGCTGGACTCTCGTCCACCACTTCTTTTGCACACACCAGTGCGCCTTCTGTTTCTCCGATTTCTCCGGCTTTACACAACATACAGCTCGACGATAAATACACGTCGAATAGCGGAACGATTTTTCTGTCTGGCATACAGGCTCTGGTTCGTCTGCCGATGATACAACGCCAGCGCGATCTGGCTGCAGGACTGAATACGGCCGGTTTTATTTCCGGTTATCGCGGTTCCCCGCTTGGTGGTCTCGATGAGACTTTGTGGAAAACCAAAAAATTATTAGAACAAAATCACGTACAGTTTGTCCCCGGTGTGAATGAAGATCTGGCCGCAACCGCCGTCTGGGGCACCCAGACCGTCGATCTGATCGGCCCCGCCAAATACGATGGCGTGTTTTCTATGTGGTATGGCAAAGGCCCGGGCGTGGACCGTTGCGGTGATGTGTTCAAACACATGAACCATGCCGGTACGGCCAAACATGGCGGCGTTTTGCTGGTGGCTGGAGATGACCATGGCGCTTATTCGTCCACGCTGCCGCATCAGTCCGACCATATTTTTTCCGCCTGCATGATCCCTATGCTGTATCCCTGCAACGTGCAGGAATACCTGGATCTGGGCTTGCATGCATGGGCGATGTCGCGTTTTTCTGGTTGTGCGGTTGGCTTTAAGGCACTCGCAGATACGGTGGAATCCACCGCCTCAGTCGATGCCGACCCTTTCCGTTTGCAGATACAGATACCGCAGGATTTTGTGATGCCGGAAGGCGGTCTCAACACCCGCCTTTCGCTAGACACGCTGGGCATACAGGCGCGTAAGCAGGAAGCGCTGATGCAGGATTACAAAATCTATGCCGCTCTGGCGTATGCGCGCGCTAACAAACTCAATCATGTAACGATAGACAGCCCGAATGCCAAGCTCGGTATCGTCGCTTCCGGCAAATCCTATCTCGATGTGCTGGAAGCGCTGGAAGAACTCGGCATTGATGAACAATTCGCTGCCGAGATCGGTATCCGTTTGTATAAAGTGGCGATGCCGTGGCCATTGGAACCGGATGGCATACGCGAATTTGCGCAAGGTCTGGATGAAATTCTGGTGGTGGAAGAAAAACGCCAGATGGTGGAATACCAGCTCAAAGAACAGTTGTATAACTGGCGCGACGATGTGCGTCCGCGCGTGATCGGTAAGTTCGATGAAAAAGGCGAATGGGTACATCCGCGCGGTGAATGGCTGCTGACTTCGAAAGCAGATTTTTCTGTGGCGCAGATTGCACGTGTGATTTCCTCACGGATTGCACGCTTTCACACCAGCGATCTGATCAAAGCGCGTCTGGCCTTTCTGGAAGCGAAAGACGTGGTGCTGACCAAGCAGGTCAATACCCCGGCTCGTCCGGCTTACTATTGCTCGGGCTGCCCGCACAACACCTCGACCAAAGTACCGGAAGGCAGTCTGGCGCTGGCCGGTATCGGTTGTCATGTAATGGCAACGGCGATTTATCCTGAACACAATAAGCTCACCACCCACATGGGCGGAGAGGGAGCACCGTGGATAGGTCAGGCGGCTTTTTCCACCTTACCGCATGTGTTTCAGAATCTCGGTGACGGCACCTATTTCCATTCCGGTTATCTGGCGATCCGCGCGGCGGTGGCGGCGAAAGTGAATATCACCTACAAAATTTTGTATAACGATGCAGTCGCGATGACCGGTGGTCAGCCTGTCGATGGCACCATTACCGTGCCTATGATGGCGCAGCAAATGGCGGCCGAAGGCGTCAAGCGTATCGCCTTGGTGACGGAAGATTTATCGCGTTACAGCGACCGTTCCCAATTGCCGGAAATGGTCACATTGCACGACCGTAAAGACATGGATGCGGTACAGCGCGAATTGCGTGAAATTGAGGGCTGCAGCGTGCTGATTTACGATCAGACCTGTGCCGCCGAAAAACGTCGTCGTCGCAAAAAAGGTGAATTCCCTGACCCGAATCAGCGTCTGTTTATCAACGACGCGGTCTGCGAAGGCTGTGGTGATTGCGGCGTGCAATCCAACTGTACCTCGCTGATGCCGCTGGAAACAGAATTTGGTCGCAAACGTGTGATTGATCAGTCTTCCTGTAATAAGGATTATTCCTGCGTCAAAGGCTTTTGCCCCAGCTTTGTCACAGTCGAAGGCGGCAAGCTGCGCAAATCAAAAACCGGCACCGCGAAGAACGATGATTTCGGTGCTTTGCCTGAGCCTCAACTGCCAGCCTGCAGCAGCGCTTATAACATCCTGCTCAATGGTATAGGCGGTACCGGTGTGATTACCGTCGGTGCCTTGCTCGGTATGGCGGCGCATCTGGAAGGCAAGGGCGCATCGGTGCTGGATATGACCGGTATGTCGCAGAAAAACGGCTCGGTGACTTCGCATATCCGCATCATCGGACAGGCTGGCAAACTGCGTGCGCAACGTATCGCAACCGGTGAAGCCGATCTGATCCTGGGTTGCGACATCCTGACCGCTGGCGCGCATGATGCGATTTCCAAAATGCGTGCAGGCCGTACCCGTGCAGTGGTGAATACCCATGAACAGCCTACCGGCGCGTTTGCCAAAAATGCAGACTGGCAGTTCCCGCTGGAGTCGGTCGAACATCTGATCGATGAATCGGTAGGTGGCAAGGTTGATTTCATCAATGCGACCCGTCTGGCCACCGCGCTGATGGGTGACTCAATTGCGACCAATCTGTTCATGCTGGGGTTCGCTTATCAAAAAGGCGCGATACCGGTATCGGAAGCCGCTTTGATGCGCGCGATTGAACTCAATGGCGTAGCGGTTGAAGCGAACAAAAAGGCTTTCCTGTGGGGGCGTCGTGCGGCTGTCGATCTGGCGAAAGTAGAAAAAATTGCGATCCCGGTACAGAACGTCGTTGTGAGCATGCCGCAAAGTCTGGACAGCCTGATCAAGCGCCGTGTTGATTATCTGACGGCATATCAGAATGCTGCCTATGCTGCGCAATACAGCGATCTGGTCAGCCGGGTGCGCAGCGCGGAAAGCGCCTTGGGTCAGGGCAATCGTCTGAGTACGGCGGTGGCGAAATATTATTTCAAACTGATGGCCTACAAAGATGAATACGAAGTCGCGCGTCTGTACACCAATGGTGAATTTACAGAAAAACTCAAGCAACAGTTTGAAGGCGATTTCAGTCTGAAATTCAATCTGGCACCGCCGCTGCTGGCGAAAAAAGATGCAAAGGGTCACGCAATCAAAGCGCAATATGGCTCCTGGGTCTGGCAGGCATTCAAATTACTGGCGAAATGCAAAGGCGTACGCGGTACTGCGCTGGATATCTTTAGTTATACAGAAGAACGTCGCTCCGAACGCGCCCTGATCACTGACTACCGTGACTTGATCCTTAGCCTGATGTCACGTCTGAACAAAGACAATCTGCAACAGGCCGTTGCACTGGCCAACCTGCCCGAACATATTCGTGGCTTCGGTCATGTCAAAGAAAAATCGGTACAGACCTACTATGCTGAGAAAGCCGTATTACTCGATCAGCAGAAAGCGACAGTGACCGAGCTTTCCCGCGTCGCCTGAAATTGATCGCAGTATGGAACCTCTCCTCTTGCCAGGAGGGGTTTTATTGCTAATATGGTATTCATATTGGGGAAGTGAATATTTTTCAGGCACTCAATCTGCATCAGTATCCTGAGCCATTTTCGGCTCACAAGCCGCACCCATATTGAGTGTGCCATTTGACACAGGCTTACACATACTCATTGACGTTTACGTTAACGTCATATAACTTATCTGCATAATTAATCAGCAAAGAAAAACCTGCGACTAAGCATAATTCTTTGCCAACGCAATGTTGAGGAAGACATGACCGACCTGTCCGTAGCCCAGAATCTGACCGAATATAAACCTGCTAACAAAGTCCGTTTCGTCACGGCTGCTTCGCTGTTCGACGGCCATGATGCCTCGATCAATATCATGCGCCGCATCCTGATGGCGAACGGTGCCGAAGTGATACATCTGGGGCATAACCGCTCGGTGGAAGAAATCGTCACTGCCGCCTTGCAGGAAGACGCGCAGGGCATTGCGATTTCGAGTTACCAGGGCGGCCACGTCGAGTATTTCAAATACATGATCGATCTGCTCAGACAACGTGGTGGCGCGCACATCAAAGTGTTCGGCGGCGGCGGCGGTGTGATCGTGCCGGAAGAAATCGCCGATCTGCATGCGTATGGCGTGACCCGCATTTTCAGCCCGGAAGATGGGCAGCGCATGGGTCTCGTCGGCATGATCCTGTCGATGATACAGGCGTGCGATGTGAACTTGTCCGGCTATGCACCAACGTCGCTTGACGTGCTCACCGAAGGTGACATCACGACCCGGCATCGCCCGCTGGCGCAGCTGATTACCGCACTCGAAAACGACAGTGTTCAGCCAGAATTGCGCGCCGAATTATTAAAAGCCGCAGAGCAGACCAGCGTACCGGCGTTCGGTATCACAGGAACCGGCGGCGCTGGTAAATCTTCACTGACCGATGAGCTGATCCGCCGTATCCGTCTCGATCAGGACGATCAGTTGAATATCGCACTGATCTCGATAGACCCATCGCGTCGCAAATCCGGCGGTGCCTTGCTCGGTGACCGCATCCGTATGAATGCGATCAACCCGTGGGCGGGACAAGTGCGCGTGTTCATGCGCTCGTTGGCGACACGTGAAGCCGGTTCAGAAATTTCCCAGGCTTTGCCGGATGTGATTGCGGCTTGCAAAGTCGCTGGCTTTGATCTGGTGATCGTGGAAACTTCCGGTATCGGTCAGGGCGACGCGGCGATTGTGCCGCATGTGGATGTGTCTATGTATGTGATGACACCGGAATTCGGCGCCGCTTCGCAACTCGAAAAAATCGATATGCTGGATTTCGCCGATTTCGTCGCGATCAATAAATTTGACCGTAAAGGTGCGCAGGATGCTTTGCGCGACGTCGCAAAACAATACCAACGCAACCGCGAACTATGGAGCAAAAAGCCTGATGACATGCCGGTGTATGGCACGCAGGCGTCACGCTTTAATGATGATGGCGTCACAGCCTTGTATCAAGGGTTGCTACCAGCTTTGACCGCTCGTGGTTTGAAAACCATCCCTGGCAAACTGGCACCGGTGACGGTGAAATTTTCCAGCGCCAAAAACGTCATCGTGCCACCGGCCCGCAGCCGTTATCTGGCAGAAATTGCGGACACGGTGCGCGGTTATCACAAACACACTGGCAAGCAAGTGGTGCTCGCACGTGAACGTCAGCAGTTGCACGAGTCGGCACGCATGTTGCACGAGCATCTGCAGGCGAATGGCCGCACGCCGGTGGTCGTTCGTCCACAGGCAGAACAAGCTGGGTCAGCAGAGTTGCAATCCCGCCTGCGCGAAAACGATATTTTGTTTGAACTGAATCAGCTTGCCAGCGACAAAGACGCCCAGCTGGATGCTGAATCCAAAAAACTGATCAGCATGTGGCCGGATATGCAGCAAGCTTATTCCGGTGATGAATATGTCGTCAAAATCCGCGATAAAGAAATTCGCACCCGCCTGACTTACAAATCTTTGTCCGGCACGACCATTCGCAAAGTCTCGCTGCCACGTTTTGCCGATCATGGTGAAATCCTGCGTTGGCTGATGCTGGAAAATGTTCCTGGTTCTTTCCCTTACACTGCCGGTGTGTTTGCATTCAAACGCGAAGGTGAAGACCCGACCCGTATGTTCGCCGGTGAAGGCGATCCTTACCGTACCAATCGCCGCTTTAAACTGGTGTCGCAAGGCATGGATGCCAAACGCTTGTCCACGGCGTTTGACTCGGTCACGCTGTATGGTGCTGACCCAGCGATCCGCCCTGATATTTACGGGAAAATCGGTAACTCCGGCGTGTCGGTAGCGACGCTGGACGATATGAAAGTGCTGTACGATGGCTTTGATCTGTGCGATCCGGCGACCTCGGTCTCCATGACGATTAATGGCCCCGCACCGACGATACTGGCCTTCTTCATGAACACCGCGATTGATCAGCAAATGGATAAATTCCGCGCTGATAATAAGCGCGAACCAACCGCTGACGAAGCCGCCAAAATCCGCGCCTGGGTGTTAATGAATGTACGCGGTACGGTGCAGGCCGACATTCTGAAAGAAGATCAGGGGCAGAACACCTGTATTTTCTCGACCGAATTTTCACTCAAGGTGATGGGCGATATTCAGGAATACTTCGTGCATCATCAGGTGCGTAATTTCTACTCGGTGTCGATCTCCGGTTACCACATCGCCGAAGCGGGCGCGAACCCGATTTCGCAACTCGCATTCACGTTGTCGAACGGTTTCACTTTCGTCGAAGCCTATCTCGCACGTGGCATGCACATTGATGATTTCGCCGCGAATCTGTCATTCTTCTTCAGCAATGGTATGGACCCCGAATACACCGTGCTGGGCCGTGTCGCACGCCGTATCTGGGCCGTGGCGATGCGCGACAAATACGGCGCGAATGATCGCAGCCAGAAACTGAAGTACCATATTCAGACGTCCGGCCGCAGCTTGCATGCACAAGAAATCGACTTCAACGATATCCGCACGACGCTGCAGGCCTTGATCGCGATTTATGACAATTGCAACAGCCTGCACACCAATGCTTACGACGAAGCCATCACCACACCAACGGACGAATCCGTCCGTCGTGCTCTCGCAATTCAATTAATCATTAACCGTGAATGGGGTCTGGCGAAAAATGAAAACCCGATACAAGGCAGCTTCATCATCGAAGAACTGACCGATCTCGTCGAAGAAGCCGTGTTGCAGGAATTCGAACGTATCGCCGAACGCGGCGGTGTGTTAGGTGCGATGGAAACCGGCTATCAGCGCGGCAAGATACAGGAAGAGTCCATGCATTACGAACACCTGAAGCATGACGGCACCCTGCCTATCATCGGCGTCAACACCTTCCGCAATCCTAAGGCAAACGACGCACCGCAAAAGATAGAGCTGGCGCGTTCAACCGAAGAGGAAAAACAGTCGCAACTCACGCGCCTCGCTGATTTCCATCAACGCCATGCGAACGTCGCACCGCAAGCACTGGCAGCGTTGCAGCAAGCCGCGATCAACAATGAAAATGTGTTCGCCAAACTGATGGATGCTGCAAGAGTCTGTTCACTCGGCCAGATCACTACTGCTTTGTTTGAGGTGGGTGGGCAATATCGTCGCAATATGTAGTTGAGCTGTTCTTTAATTTCTTGCGCGGTCGCATCGTTGTGTGTGCGGTCAACAGAAACTGCAGATAAAAATCCCGGACGAGTTCCGGGATTTTTATTTCCGCAAACGCTCACAGACCTGATTGAGTTAGCGAGGCTGCGATGTGATTTTTGGGTCATTTGCTTGTACTGCGTCTTTAGGCGGTATCACCAATATATAGTCAAACTAGATAAGAAGAAAAAGGCATGACAAGCGAATGGTTAATTTTTCAGTGCTGAGTTATGATGCAATCTTGCAAACTTAATTCAAATTCGGCTCATTACTCATGCCCGTTTCCATCGCTCATCGGAGGTAGCTTGCGAAACCTATTTGTTGTTCTGGTTTTTCTAACGCTGACTTTCTCAACTACCGTTAGTGCCTTCGGGGAGTCTCCATTTACTGGCACTTTCATTTCCAATCTCGACCAAAATGGAGTTATGTTCTTGTCTTTGGTTCAGACACAGACCACTGTTTCAGGGTTGCTTGTTTCAGTCTATCCAGACAATGAGCAAGGCACGCGGAGTCACACCAATTCCTTACGCGGTGAAACCGACGGAAAGATACTAATCCTGAAAGATGGAAGCCTTGTGCTAAACGGGAAAAAGTCAGGCAGCAGCATTTCTCTGACCTTTCCCGATCGATCAGGATTGATATTCACCGCCACATTTATTCCTGGCACTGAGACGGAATTCAACCGATCGGTGATAAAGCTTCGAGACACGCGCTTGTCTCAGATCGCTCTAAACAAGGAAACGGAGCGTCAAGCAGAAGGCGAGAGGCAGAAGCTTTTCAAGCTAGTAAATATTTTGCAAGCAGATGTGGCTGCAATTAAGAATACTGATATCAAATCCGACTTGGAAAGCGTAGCGTCCTCTGTCAAAGGTGCATATTCTGCAATCAAGGATATCGAAGCTCATCTTGCTAAGTTAAAGCGTGAGGCTTCAGTTCGACCAATGACCTGTTATCAAGCTAACCAAACGGTTCGATATGGATTCGAGCAAACTATGCGCTATGACTTCTCACAAACGCTGGGCTACGCAGCGAACAACTACAAGAACGGTATTCAAAGGCTGGGGGAACGCTTGGAAAAGGTATCCGGGATGGTCGCGAAGATAGATCAAGAGGCGAATGATCTGAGGCAAGCAATCAAAATCGCCAAGTTTGGGGTGCCGAAGCTAACGTTCTCTCCCGGTGAAGAGCAGGCTCCGCTGAAGCAATATCAGGAACTCGCTGCTTTGGCCCGCGGAGAGATGCCGAGGCTACAGCAGAAGCTCGACAACGCAGTAAGTAGAGCCAAGGAGTTGATGCAAGAGGGGGAGCAGGTAATGAGGGCTGCGCAAGACCTTGTGCGCTGCAACTAGGTGAGCAATGGGCCGAACTCATCATTCCACCGGACCTACACGAAAAGCCGCACAGGCCGATGGATTCAAACGTTATATTTCACAGAAAGGACTTGAGCGTGAGTGAAAAAATTCGAGAAAAAGGCAAGGAATACTCGCGCTTTTTGGAAACGCTTACATTTGAACAAATAGCGTATGAGAACGAAGTCAGCTACAGGAATGCTCAAGCGGAGTTCAGCCGCTTTGTCGATAGCTTTGAAGTTGGCATTTGCTACTTGTGCGAGAAACCTTTAACGTCCTTCAGCAAAAAATTACCTTGCCCTCATTGGCTATTGAAACCCAAGGGGTTCAAGAAGAACGATCTACCCGCTGTTGCACAAAAACATGGCTTTTATCAAATCCAGTCATTCCTCCGATGGGTTGCGAATCAGGACAAATTTGCAAGAAACATAAATGACTTATCGGAAGAAGGGACAGGGAAATTATTTGAAGTCACAATCAAGTGGAAAAATATAGAGTGGGCCTTTTCCTGTGCCGAGTCTGATTATCAAGGGCATGCGACATCACAGTATTCGAAGCATCAGCACTACCACTTCCAGATGCGACTCGACAATCGGCCATTCATCAATTACAGCGATTTTCACTTGCCGTTCAGCGAAATGGACATCATCAACATTGAAGCGATGAGAGCGCGCCCCGAAAAAATGACGCAAAGATTTTTATTTGGCGAAGGCATGAACGATCTCCTTAGTGATGAAACTGTTGAGCACATCGTCAATACGTCTGTGCCGCTGGACATGGAGGACGAAGCCATGTTCAAGCTCAATACCATCGCCATAGCAGATGAAGGCAAAACCATTAGCGGCGATGACCTCTACGCTCTAATTCAAGAAGCCAAGGCAAAGGGAGTTACGGTAGCCAGCTTAATGCACAAGCTACCAAATGCTCGGACCCAGGTCATAGTTGCCCCTGGGCTTGGAGTTGTGGAACAAGCTCCACGTGGTCGAAAAAGTGACGCATAGTTACTGGTTAAGCTTGGCGTTAGTAAACCTGGCACCCAAAATCGATAGGGTGGGCCGTACGCAACATTCAAAAAATGCGAAAAATTCAAAAGTGATATGTTTGAAAAATGTGGCGCGCGTGGCGCACCCTAAATGGCTAAGACTTCATCACACTTCCACGTTAGCTGCACAACGAAAGAAAGGCACCACGCTCAAGATTATGAAAACACCGAAGCCTTCAGCAATTTCTAAGCGATCAGAGAACATTGTCCAAGCTCAGTTGGATGCGTATAACTCACGAGATCTAGATGCTTGGCTGGCAACATACAGTGAAGATGCGCAGCAACTCCTTCTTCATGCAGGAGAACTTGCAATAGGTCACGATGCAATTCGGAAGAGAATGGAAGAAAGATTTAACGATGCTAAGCTCCACGCTCAATTGCTTCATCGAATCGTGATGGATAACATCGTTGTAGATCACGAGTTGGTTACTCGTACCTTTCCTGACGGGTTGGGAAAGGTTGAAATGGTTTGTATCTATGAAGTAGACCGCGACAAAATCGTAAAGGCAACGTTCGCAATTGGACAAGCCCATTCTGCATAATACCCGCGCAGTGCTGCCTTACTATCATAGTAACTATTTGCTCGAACTTGAAGTCTGGAGCAAGGATAGGAAGACATTGATGAGGCGTTCGGCAACTACAAAGAGGGTACGGTTAAGGATATTGTCTTATCAAGGAGATTCCAATCGTATCGGTCTGCTTTCCAATAAACGCTTCCACTTCAGGTGCAGTCAAGTTTCTGGGACGGCGTATCCCGAACAAGAGTATGAAAAAACGTATTAAGTACATGTACACTTTTTCAACAGATAAGCTGTAATGCTTATAACGCAAACGTTCGCGTGCCTGATCCTGCAAGCGCGGTTTTCAGGAATGATGTTTTTGTTTGTGATGTATGAATTATCAGTGCAAACAAATATGGCCAATGTTCATACGATTTTCAAGGAGATTGAAAATATTAATATTTTGACCATATATGGTTAATGTTGTAAAATGAAAATTAAATAACATTGTGCCTTCTGCGAACTCACTGCCACCGCCAAATGACTATCGACTACACACTCAGCATTCGCGCTTCTTGCATTGTCTTCGCCGCACTTTCCGCAACCGGTTGCGCGGTTGTTCATCGGCCATATACAGCTCCTGCCGATGAGCCTGTTGCGTACCTGAGAATTACCGATTCCTCAGGCAATGGCTTACCGAGTAACAAAGCAAAGGTTGCTACGTTCGACCGTGCGGAAAATTGTCAGGGCAGATACTGGATGAGGGGCGGGCCTACAAACATGAAGCAGACAGAAGTATCAACCTCGTTCGAGCGAGTTCGAGCGTCGAGAGATCTGTCTGTTGCGATCCACTATACAATCGGTGGAAGTCTGGGAACAGGTTACACGTTTTGTGTTCCGATCTTTCGCTTTACGCCAGCACCCGGGCTCTATTACCGAGCAGTCCTTGCCGCGACCGGGAATAGCTGCCAGATCTCGCTGCAGTCGTCTTCTGACGTATCAATGAGCAATGCTGAACAGGTTCTATTTAGAAAGATGCTGTTTTCCAACGGGATGGACGAGAACAGCAGCTTTTGCAGCCCGACGCAATGAAACGAAGGTCTAACCCCTTCCATCGAGAGGGCATGCCCCGGCAAGCCGGGTCATGTCCCTCATGTCAAACGTCAGGCTCTTTGCTCTAATAAGGCCAATTCATGCGTACAAACTCAATTCGCCCGCGTATTGTCATCAGAACCGTACTGCTAACCATTCTTGTCGCCGTGCCCACGCTGTTCAGCGCCTATTGCTACGTCAATCGAGACCGCATCTTTCCCGCACGGGGTAGCATAGTCGTCTACGGTCGAGAGAGTTGCGGCATCACTCGCATGGTCCGAAACGATCTGGCTGAAATGGGCATTCCATACGTTTTTGCAGACGTGAATGTTTCTGCCATCCATGATGAACTACGCTACAAACTCGGGCCAAATTTTAACGAACCCACCTATACCTATCCAGTGGTTCATGTTGGCGGCAAGATTCTCCTCACGCCAACGGCAGAGCAAATTCAAAGAGAGCTATCTGTCAAACAGGAGAGAACAGCCAGGGACTACTCAACATTCCTTAATGGCGCAGATCCGGTTCCTCATTACTAATCCATGAACCACCATGCCTACGTTCCCCAGCCTGGCTGGTCTTTCAACGCGGACGGTAACTCAGGTCATGCCTTCGGCATCTTCATGGCCTGTGTCAGTACCCTCCGCATTTCGTGTTCCGGTGCCGGTTAACTAGGGCGTTAGGTGTCTTTATGGATTCACTCCGACTGTTATCCGCGTTACTCATTTTCTCGTTTTGGCCTTCGTACGCTGCTGCTGAATATACGGGAAAATATCAGAGAGCACTTGCTGCGACGTCCTCAAATTTTCCACATCTGAACTTTATCTGGGCGAATGCTGAAGGTGACTTGAACGGCGACGGAATACCAGATGTCGCCATGCTGCTTACCGGGAACAGGGCAGAAAATGATCCACGGGAAGAAAGACTTGTTGTTCTGACTGGAAATCCTGACGGCAGTTACAAGGTGTTGTCGATATCGGCCGAGTTCTGCCACCCCAGTAAATTCTATAACCTCGAAATCGTAAAAAATTCTTTGTTCGCTCAAATGGTGGAATACGCGGACTCCTCCCGCATATCGAGTTACACACTGCAGTTTCGCTATAACGCCAAAATCAATGATCTTGAACTCATTGGTGAAGAAATGAACTCTGAGAGCTATGAGACGGATTCCATCGAGCGAACCAGCACTAACTACCTCACTGGAACGGTCATTCACACAACGAAGACCGGAACAAAAGGAAAAACGAAAACGAGGACAGAGCAGATTGGAAGGTCTGTCTCCCCTGCTAAACTCAACGGATATTTGTGTGGAGGCTAATCCCCTCGCCTCTCATGTCGCATGTAGTAAACCCGGCACGAAAAAACGATAGGGTGTGCCGTGTGCCGCGCTGGCAAAATGCGAAGAACTCAAAAGTGATATGTCTGGAAAATGTGGTGCGCGTGGCGCACCCTACGTGGGGATAGGGTAATTTTGATCGCGTTTTTTCTTCAGCATCAACACCACAGGTAAGTACCAGAAATCGCATCATTAAAGCGCATCATACGGCGGCAGATATATAGTTTTCTCACATCTGTGGACGAAAATAGCCTATGGTATATTCAGGTATTTCTGGAGTTGATAATATGAGCCATCGATCATCTGAACATTATATTGGTGCCTGTCATTGTGGAGCAATCCGGTTTGAGATTGAAACTGATTTCCCAGAGTTGACCATGTGTGATTGTTCTATCTGTAAAAAGAAAAATGCATTGATGGTCAAAGTGCATGAGACTAAGTTCAAGCTGCTTCAAGGTCAGGACTCTCTGACTGAATATCGATTTCACACCAATACTGCAACGCACTGTTTTTGTAAAGTCTGCGGTATTTACACTTTTCATCGCAAACGCGTTACGCCAGATCATTTGGGCATTAATGTCTTTTGTCTGGAAGGATTTCAAGCGGATGGAATTCCTATCAGGCAGGCGGTTGGCGCAGCGATGTCATAAAAAGAAAACTTACTTTTTCCAAAAGCAATGTCCCCAGACAGACGCAAGGTTGCATCACGTATTGATTGGAAATTGTCTGGTAATGTCATGAAATTCGTTTGCTGTTGGTTTCAATATGATTTCAGAGGAGTCAATCATGGCCTATGACGGTGTAGACGAAAGTAAACGTTGGCCATTATCGCGATTTTTGATTGTGGGCGTGGTCATTGCTGTCGCAGGCTATCTCCCGCTTCAGTGTTATATTATTTTCGGACCACGTGACGGTAATCCTATTGGCTTGGGGTTGTTGGCTGTGATCGGAATTTTGTTGGGAATGATCGTCTTTTCGATTGGTGTGATCAAACGGGTGATTCGTTATTTTCTGGCATGAAGTGCAAGCATGTTCTATATTGCATCAACAGGTGATGGAGATTCGCTATCATTGTTCGCCAAGAATTGAAACAGAAAGGCAGTACCATGAAAATGAAAACAGTGCAGTCTCCTATCGTTGCCAAAGTTTTACTGGCATCAGGATTGATTAGTGCGTTTCTTATGTATTTTCTTACCCAATTATTGCCAGGTGTATCGATGATGTCTCTGGCGCTATACCTCGCTCTGGGAACGACAGCATTGATTGCCATTCTGATGTCAGTCGTGATTATTTCGATGACAGTCAGACAGTTTATTTTACGCTCAGGTGGAACTGATACGCAGTGGCTCTGGTTTCCTGAAGACCCACCTGGTCTGGTCGCTCTACGCAACAAACGACGCGTCGTGGTGGCTGCAAAGGGCGACATTACCTAGTGTGAATGCCTTATGTAGTGATGTCGCCTGATGTCGCTTTCTCTTTGGTTTGTTCTTTGAACTTTGTCGCAACTTGCGGCAAATACAAGTATATCTCTTCATCTGGATACCATCTGACACACATCAGGTCTAGAATCCATCTGCATTAGCTACCAACTCGATCGATGATCGGACGACGTGCTTCTGCTTACCCTGCAGCAGCCGTGATTTACATTTTTTACTGACTGCCAAAATTTCCAATAGCGCTTAGAAACCCCATGTTTATGAGCAGTTGCACATCGCTGTCATGTGAATAACGTCACACCACAAACACATTCATGCACTGATTGACAGTCAATTGATTGGCGCAGAGCTCTCAACAGACAATCCTGCTGAATAAGAAGGTGATTGTTTATCGCAGCATTTAATAAAAAATCTGATGCAGAGGCCGTGTCGAAGTGCGTCTTGATTTGATGAAAAAGTATTTTTAAATTGATTAAATTGCAATGAAATAATAATATGTATTGACGAATACTATCTTTTAAAAAGATATTTGTTTTGTGGCGGAGATGAATAATCTTGTTCCTCTCCAGGAGACATGCTGACCGTGCATGTTTTGTCGATTCTTTTTAATGTACCAATTTACTCATGAAAATAGCTATCCCTCTATTTTGTACCAGTCTCGCTCTGCTATCAGGTTCGGCAACAGCGGAGTCCTACAGTTTTAATTTGAAACAGATTATTAAAAATGGTGTGAAGGAAGGGCAGCAAAACGGAGCGAAATCGGAGCAGGGCGCCGGTATTGCGAATGGTAGTCCATCGGGGTATTCAGGTACGCCAGCAACGGCAAGGCAGGAAGGAATTGTCACAATGGAGGGCTTGCCGCGTCAGGGATCGGCAGGTTTAATTCTGGACTCGAATTCCATGGTGAAATATCTGGCATCGATTCGCAAGCCAGATGTTGGTGGCGTGAGTTTAGGAATGAATATAAACGAAGCGCTGCCTATCGTGAAGAAGCTGAACGCGGGTTACCGGATTGAACAGTTTTATTCCCCGCAATATGGATACAAAGGCGTGATTGCAAAAGCTGGGCCAGCTAACCGGACGCCAAGCGATCAACTGACGTTGTATGTGAATGAAGCGGGTACGGTGTGGTTGGTTGCTCGCCATATTGAATTGCCAGACAATCAATCCATCCTGCTGGATACCTTCAGAAATACTTTGCTTGAAAAATACGATACTCCCAATATGATCACTGTTGAACGTGCCCGTCCAACATATCCACACTATGCCTGGTCTTACGACGTCAATGGTCAGCAATATGGATCGCACAGCAGTGGATTTAAAGGTGATCCGTGTATTTTTGCGCAGTCGACTATCTGGGCACCTGTTTCACCGTATGTTGATGTACCGAATTCCCATCGGAATACGTGTGCCATCGCACTGGTTGCCTCTGCGTATACTCAATCGAATAATCAGCAACTCATTAATCAATACAATATTATTCTGTACTCGCCACTGATGATCCGTGATGTGAATGCCATGAATGCACGGCAGGCAGAATTCCAGAAACAAAAACACGAAGCAGAAGAAAAGGCCAGAAGTAATAAGCCGCAACTGTAATACGGCTAAGTATTATTCATGTAGGTGATGCAGCTAAGAGGTAGATGAAAATATGGTCGGTATGTGGTTAACTCTGATCAATATCTGGTCTGTTTGGTGGCACTCACATCAATGTACGATCGTTACGTGGCTATTGGGTTATTTGGCTATAAAGCGACGCACATTGATGGTGAGCAGTCAATTGCTTCGTCATGAGTGCGGATGAGTTTTTTACAGATAGCCGTGTGTTGTAGCCAAATTTCAGCGTTGCCATTGGATTGGAGTATTTTTTGTATTTCTTTTCAACAGGAGTCATGAATGAAGCATTTTTTTGTCGTATTTACGGGTTCGCGCGAAGCATCTGAGCGTTCAGGGTGGAATGCATTGACAGAACAGGAGCAGCAGGTGCGAACGCAGGAAGGAATACAGGCGTGGCATAGCTGGATGCAGAATAATGCCGCGCGCATAGTGGTGCCTGGTGGACCGGTTGGCATGACCAAACGTGTTTCTGCTGCCGGTATTGAGGATGACCGTAATAATCTGTGCGGCTATCTGGTGATCGCAGCAGAGTCGCATGAAGCAGCTGCCCGTTTGTTTGAAGGGCATCCGCATTTCTCAGTTTTCCCTGGCGAGGCGGTCGAGATTATGGAATGCCTGCCCATTCCTGGGTCGGAGGCATAATTGTTCTGAGTAAATGTTCATGTCAATTGCTGGCGGGCATACTGAGTATGCGTTGGTGTGATTTTTTTCGGTGGTACGGATGTTGATATTTGATGAATGTTGAAGAGTTGATGTCAGAGAAGATGCAATGAGAGATAACCAAAAACATGATTTTGCCTAAAAAATAGGCAATTTATTCATCTTGATATAAGTAAGTTTGCCGAAGAACAGGGAAGATGGCAGCTTGATCGGCTATAATTAAGGGTATTCCGACTAATAGCTGAGAAAGAAATTGTATGTCTACTGTACCCGCCTGCCCTCAATGTACTCTGGAAAATACCTATCCGGATGGGGATAATTTTGTCTGTGCTGATTGCGGATTTGAATGGCCGGCTGTCGCAGTTGCCACCGCTGAGGATAACGATGAACGTATCGTGAAGGACTCGAATGGCAATATTCTGGCGGATGGTGATGCGGTAGTGTTGATCAAGGATTTGAAAGTAAAAGGCTCATCAACCACCTTGAAGATGGGTACCAAGGTCAAAAGTATTCGCTTGGTGGGTGGCGATCATGAAGTTGATTGTAAGATGGATGCAGGTAATTTTATGCTTAAAGCCTGCTATCTGAAGAAAGTCTGATTCGACTTCACACCGTTTGTTTTTGTCGTCTTGTTCTGTGTGACGCATGACATGCGGGGGGGATCATGACGGTTAACTGCTCGCCGGTTTATTCCTGATTAGGGAAAGTCTGATTAAGTTCTAATTTTCTTAAACTTCGAAACTAAGTGCCACTCATTCATAAAACATGCTCGCGAGAGCATGTTTTATAGTGGAAATTGGAGCGAATGTTTCCAATTTTTCTTGTTCTTGCGCGATTTCTCGCACAATCGGCACACTATGGCAGGCGCATCAAGCGCC